>NZ_CP120653.1:627351-941026 GCF_030545015.1 Myroides sp. JBRI-B21084 | reverse complement strand
CGTGCCACTTTAATGGGCGAACAGCCCAACCCTTGGGACCTTCTCCAGCCCCAGGATGTGACGAGCCGACATCGAGGTGCCAAACCCCCCCGTCGATATGAGCTCTTGGGGGAGATCAGCCTGTTATCCCCGGCGTACCTTTTATCCTTTGAGCGATGGCCCTTCCATGCGGAACCACCGGATCACTATGCTCTACTTTCGTACCTGATCGACTTGTTAGTCTCGCAGTCAAGCTCCCTTTTGCCATTGCACTCTACGCACGGTTACCAAGCGTGCTGAGGGAACCTTTAGAAGCCTCCGTTACTCTTTTGGAGGCGACCACCCCAGTCAAACTACCCACCAAGCAATGTCCTCAACATGTATCGAGTTAGATCTCAGATAAGCAAAGGGTGGTATTTCAACAATGACTCCACAACGCCTAGCGACGCCATTTCATAGTCTCCCACCTATCCTACACATCACTTATCCAAGAACAATACTAAGCTATAGTAAAGGTGCACAGGGTCTTTTCGTCCCACTGCGGGTAATCGGCATCTTCACCGATACTACAATTTCACCGAGCTCATGGCTGAGACAGTGTCCAGATCGTTACACCATTCGTGCAGGTCGGAACTTACCCGACAAGGAATTTCGCTACCTTAGGACCGTTATAGTTACGGCCGCCGTTTACTGGGGCTTCAATTCAATGCTTCTCCGAAGATAACATCTCCTCTTAACCTTCCAGCACCGGGCAGGTGTCAGGCCCTATACTTCATCTTACGATTTGGCAGAGCCCTGTGTTTTTGATAAACAGTCGCCTGGACCTTTTCACTGCGGCCAGCATTGCTGCTGGCGACCTTTCTCCCGAAGTTACAGGTCTATTTTGCCTAATTCCTTAGCCATGAATCTCTCGAGCACCTGAGGATACTCTCCTCGACCACCTGTGTCGGTTTGCGGTACGGGTTGTAATAATCTAAGTTTAGAAGCTTTTCTTGACAGCCTTTAGGTACACTATCACTTTGCCCGAAGGCTCCGTGTACTATCGCATTTCTCCAAGTTCGACGCATTTTACTATCAAACCTATAGGTACGTGCTTTAACGAACTATTCCGTCAGTTCGCGGTACTTTCACCACTGCGTCACTCCATCACAACTATTACAAGTACGGGAATATTAACCCGTTGGCCATCGACGTCCCCCTTCGGGTGTGCCTTAGGTCCCGACTAACCCACAGCTGATTAGCATAGCTGTGGAAACCTTGGTCTTACGGTGTGCGGGTTTCTCGCCCGCATTATCGTTACTTATGCCTACATTTTCTTTTCTAAACAGTCCAGCAATTCTCACAAATCACCTTCTACCCAGTTTAGAATGCTCCCCTACCACTTGTATTTACATACAAATCCATAGCTTCGGTAGTATACTTATGCCCGATTATTATCCATGCTCGATCGCTCGACTAGTGAGCTGTTACGCACTCTTTAAATGAATGGCTGCTTCCAAGCCAACATCCTAGCTGTCGGGGCAATCAAACCGCGTTTTTTCAACTTAGCATACATTTGGGGACCTTAGCTGATGGTCTGGGTTCTTTCCCTCTCGGACATGGACCTTAGCACCCATGCCCTCACTGCTGTAAATCATTTATTAGCATTCGGAGTTTGTCAGGAATTGGTAGGCGGTGAAGCCCCCGCATCCAATCAGTAGCTCTACCTCTAATAAACTATATCAGCGCTGCACCTAAATGCATTTCGGGGAGTACGAGCTATTTCCGAGTTTGATTGGCCTTTCACCCCTACCCACAGGTCATCCGAAGACTTTTCAACGTCAACCGGTTCGGTCCTCCATTTGGTGTTACCCAAACTTCAACCTGCCCATGGGTAGATCACACGGTTTCGCGTCTACCACTACTGACTATAGCGCCCTATTCAGACTCGCTTTCGCTTCGGCTGCGTAACTTAATTACTTAACCTTGCCAGCAACGGTAACTCGTAGGCTCATTATGCAAAAGGCACGCCGTCACCCAACGAATGGGCTCCGACCGCTTGTAGGCGTATGGTTTCAGGTTCTATTTCACTCCGTTATTCACGGTTCTTTTCACCTTTCCCTCACGGTACTGGTTCACTATCGGTCTCTCAGGAGTATTTAGCCTTGGCGGATGGTCCCGCCGGTTTCAATCAAGGTTTCACGTGCCCCGACCTACTCAGGATACCACTATCTAATACTTCACTTACCTATACGGGACTATCACCCTCTACGGTTCATCTTTCCAGATGATTCTAATTCGCTTAGCTTAAAATGTCGTGGTCCTACAACCCCAAAATTGCCGTAACAACTTTGGTTTGGGCTTCTGCGCGTTCGCTCGCCACTACTTACGCAATCACTTTTGTTTTCTTCTCCTCCGCCTACTTAGATGTTTCAGTTCAGCGGGTTTGCTCACCTATCGGTGTACTATGTCTTCAACATAGTGGGTTGCCCCATTCGGATATCTGCGGATCAATTCGTATGTGCCAATCCCCGCAGCTTTTCGCAGCTTATCACGTCCTTCGTCGCCTCTGAGAGCCTAGGCATTCCCCATACGCCCTTATTTTGCTTATTGTGCTCTACTTTAATCCCTAAAGATTAAATGTGCTTTATATTATTTCTAATATTATTCTACTTTTTAAATGTATCTCAATATGTCAATGAACTTTTTTCGCTTGATGCGAATTGTGGAGAATATCGGAGTCGAACCGATGACCTCCTGCGTGCAAGGCAGGCGCTCTAGCCAGCTGAGCTAATCCCCCATTCTTTTAGCTTTCAGTTATCAGCCGTTAGCTTTCAGCGGATTGTTGATAACTCAACTTCTAAAATTTCCTTTTATGGTATTTTTCACAGCTTTTTAATTCGTAATTTTCTATTTCGTAATTAAAAGTAGTCCCGGGCAGACTCGAACTGCCGACCCCTACATTATCAGTGTAGTACTCTAACCAGCTGAGCTACGAGACTCTGTAATTTTTTACCTTTTTTTTGAACTAACAGTTAAGAGTAAGAGATTTTTAAACCATCTCTAGAAAGGAGGTGTTCCAGCCGCACCTTCCGGTACGGCTACCTTGTTACGACTTAGCCCTAGTTACCAGTTTTACCCTAGGCAGCTCCTTGCGGTCACCGACTTCAGGTACCCCCAGCTTCCATGGCTTGACGGGCGGTGTGTACAAGGCCCGGGAACGTATTCACCGGATCATGGCTGATATCCGATTACTAGCGATTCCAGCTTCACGGAGTCGAGTTGCAGACTCCGATCCGAACTGTGACCGGCTTTATAGATTCGCTCCCTATCGCTAGGTGGCTGCTCTCTGTACCGGCCATTGTAGCACGTGTGTGGCCCAGGACGTAAGGGCCGTGATGATTTGACGTCATCCCCACCTTCCTCACAGTTTACACTGGCAGTCTTGCTAGAGTTCCCGACATTACTCGCTGGCAACTAACAACAGGGGTTGCGCTCGTTATAGGACTTAACCTGACACCTCACGGCACGAGCTGACGACAACCATGCAGCACCTTGTAAATTGTCCGAAGAAATATCTGTTTCCAAATACGTCAATCTACATTTAAGCCCTGGTAAGGTTCCTCGCGTATCATCGAATTAAACCACATGCTCCACCGCTTGTGCGGGCCCCCGTCAATTCCTTTGAGTTTCAGGCTTGCGCCCGTACTCCCCAGGTGGGATACTTATCACTTTCGCTTAGCCACTCAGTCCGAAAACCAAACAGCTAGTATCCATCGTTTACGGCGTGGACTACCAGGGTATCTAATCCTGTTCGCTACCCACGCTTTCGTCCATCAGCGTCAATCGTTGGTTAGTAACCTGCCTTCGCAATTGGTATTCCATGTAATATCTAAGCATTTCACCGCTACACTACATATTCTAGTTACTTCACCAAAATTCAAGCCCTACAGTATCAATGGCAATTTTTTGGTTAAGCCAAAAACTTTCACCGCTGACTTATAAGGCCGCCTACGGACCCTTTAAACCCAATGATTCCGGATAACGCTTGGATCCTCCGTATTACCGCGGCTGCTGGCACGGAGTTAGCCGATCCTTATTCTTACAGTACCGTCAAGTTCCCTCGCAAGGGAGTGTTTCTTCCTGTACAAAAGCAGTTTACAATCCATAGGACCGTCTTCCTGCACGCGGCATGGCTGGTTCAGACTTGCGTCCATTGACCAATATTCCTCACTGCTGCCTCCCGTAGGAGTCTGGTCCGTGTCTCAGTACCAGTGTGGGGGATCTCCCTCTCAGGACCCCTACCCATCATCGTCTTGGTGTGCCGTTACCACACCAACTAACTAATGGGACGCATGCTCATCTTATACCAATAAATCTTTAATATCTGAATGATGCCATTCCTATATCCTATAAGGTATTAATCCAAATTTCTCTGGGCTATCCCTTAGTATAAGGTAGATTGCATACGCGTTACGCACCCGTGCGCCGGTCTCAAGGAAGCAAGCTTCCTCTACCCCTCGACTTGCATGTGTTAGGCCTGCCGCTAGCGTTCATCCTGAGCCAGGATCAAACTCTTCATCGTATGTTTTTTATATTTTTTGATGTGTCGTTTAAAAACGTAATCTCTTACGCTCTTACTCTTTTTTTTCTGTTAATCCAATATGTCTATGAACTTGTCTCTTCTTCTGTCGCTTTGTTTCTTAAAGCGGTTGCAAAAGTAGTAACTTTTTCTAATCTACCAAAACTTTTTTAGTTTTTTTTGAAAAAGTTTTTTTTGTGGGCGATAAGGGATTCGAACCCCTGACCCCCTCGGTGTAAACGAGGTGCTCTGAACCAGCTGAGCTAATCGCCCCTATTTTGTTTTTTGAACGGATTGCAAAGATAACAACCTTTTGTAATACCATCCAAATTTATTTTTTACTTTTTTTTCTAGGAACGTGTTGCTTGCTGTGCTGCTAAGCGGGTGCAAATATACCACCCTTTTTTTGGCTTTTGCAAACTTTTTGCAAATGTTTTTTTAGTTTTTTTATAACCTACTTAATTGTAGTAATTTACGAATTATGAATTTTGAATTACAATTGTTGTTGGCGTGTTTTTACTAAATAAAACATACTTACTATATGTAATATTACTTTGCCTGTTCGCTTCGCTCGGGGCTTTTGGTTTTGAAAATTTTTATTTTTTTACAACAGTTTACACTCATTGGCACGGATTTTATATTTACAGTAAAGTGTTTTATAGTAAAACAGTCTTCATACATGTGTATAGAGGCTGTTGGTTTTTATTGTTGCTCAAAGTCGGGAGACTTTGCGCAGCTGGGTATTATCTAAATACAGATTCTTTTTTAACTCAGTAATACTATCTGTTCTAACTTTATTTAAAAAATCACCATATTTTTTAATATTCCTTATTTTGAATTTTTTATGCTTTCCAACAATCATTTCTTTTCCATTCTGATAAAAAATTTTTCTTATTGTAAAACTTGAATCAAAATAAATTTTAATACAATATATAGGAATTGGTGAAAAAGAAATTTGCATAACATATAAATTATCATCAATTCTATAATTAAAATTATTGACAAAAATGTTTAAATTCATTTCTTTATCATAAATATTATACTTCTTGTAAAATTCTGTTTTAGTTAAAAAAATAGAATCTTTGAGATTTAAAGCTTTTTGAGTATTTAAAATATTTGTATTTATATCTAATACATATTCATCTCTTTGATTCCTATATAATTCGATTTCACGGAGAATACTATCTTTAAATATAATTTTAATATTTTCTTTTGATTGTTCAATTTTTACAACTTTATTATTACTGATATTTGTTAAATCTATTCTTTTAGTACAAGAAATAAAAAACAGTAAAATCAATAAAAAATTTAATTTTTTAATATATCTCTTCATAAAATTTATTTTCTCTTTCAAAAGTTTTTTTCATATTCTTATCATTATTAATTGCTTCATTCATAAAGTTTTCATAATTATTTACACCTGGATGTGTACAATCCCAATTCTTAAGAGCTTTGTGTTCTGAATTACCTCCAAATTCATCCCTCTTTAAAGCCTCTATTAATTTTTCTTTTCCGTGTTTTTCATAATAATTAATTATACGTTGAATTTTAGTACCATGTAACATTAATTCATGACCTGTTATCTCTAACAAAGTGTCTAAACTCCTACCATCTGTATTTATTTTTAATTGAAAAAACAATTCATCTGTTTTATCATCAATCCCATATACAAACCTAGCTTGTGCCGACAAATAAGCAATTTCAGTATCTCCATCTTTTATATTATGTTCTGATATGCGTAATTCGTAATTTGAAAATTTACCGTCTTGGGAGGCTTTATTACCAAGGAAACTAGTACCTTTTTTCATAAAATTTTTAACAAAGGAATCACCACTATTGGTAGCCATGAACCTCCTCATAACTCCAGCGTAATCTGAAGTCAAAGTATTACTCTTTACAGTTAAATCACCATTCTTTAACTGTGTTAATAGGGATGGAACTATTATTTCTGGAGTTGTTTTTTCCATCCCCGTAGGATCCGTAAACATAATAGGGTTGTTCCCTGTGTATAAATATGGCTCCATCGTCTGCTCGGCTAACGGATCCACACTTACAAATATACTAATTCTTGGGTTACTTCGTCGGGCTCAGCATAAACTCCATAACGTGCGCCGTAATAATACATTTGGGTGGCATCGTCTAACTCAGCGCGCAATGCGCGATTCGTTCATCTAGAGCTCAGCCCACTTTTTCCTTCGAAATCGTTGAATTTGTAAAAAAATTGAAATGCGTGATTTTCACAAAAGGAATATTAAGTCTTAAACAACTTTAAAAACTGTAAGCCCGCGTTAGGGATGGCAGCGGATAGCCTTTTATTGGCGGCTGAGGCACTGGAAGCGCCGATAAAAGCTATGAGCGTACAGCCCGACCCGCCAATTTACCGTTATATTTTTTTGTACTGTTTGGGTGTTTTTACTTGTATTTAGTGCTAAGGCGGTTTGTGAGGGGAACGCCCAAAAAGAAAAATCCCGCCAAGTGATTGACGGGGTATCTTATATTTGTTACATTTTATTTACCTATACCAAAATATTGGAAGCCTTGTTGCGTAATTTCAGTTGGATTTAAAATGTTTCGTCCATCAAAAATAAAAGCGGGCTGTTGCATTTGTGTTTTTATTGTTGCGTAATCAAGATTTTTAAACTCGTCCCATTCGGTTACAATTATTACGGCATGGGCTTGCTGAAAAATATTTGTTGTTTGGTTGTATATTTTTATTTGTTGCTGCAACTGATTGGTTGTTTGATTGGTAGCTTTTTCTAAATCGGTTAAAATTTGTTGTTGAGTTACTTTTGGGTCGTAAATATGTAACTCAGCTTGTTCTTCTATTAAATAATTAGCGATATCAATTGCTGCAGATTCGCGTGAATCGTTCGTATCTTTTTTAAATGCCCAGCCTAACATTACTATTTTTTTTCCAGAAACTGTGTTAAACATTTTTTGCACAATTTTACGTGCAAAACGGCTTTTTTGGTAATTATTCATTACAATTACTTGTTCCCAATAATCGGCAACTTCATTCAATCCAAAAGTTTTGGCAATGTAAACCAAGTTTAAAATATCTTTTTGGAAACACGATCCGCCAAAACCAACCGATGCTTTTAAAAATTTATCGCCAATACGCGTATCTTTCCCAATTGCAAAAGCAACCTCATCTATATTTGCTTCGGTAGCTTCGCAAATTGCCGACATAGCATTTATTGACGAAATTCGTTGCGCTAAAAAGGCGTTAGCTGTTAGTTTTGAAAGTTCACTAGACCAAATATTTGTTGTAATAATTTTATCAGCTGCTACCCAATTTTTATAAATATCAGTTAGTGCAGCAATGGCATTTTTACCTTCTTGGGTGTGGTAATCGCCACCTATTAACACGCGATCGGGGTTTAACAAATCAACAATTGCAGTTCCTTCTGCTAAAAATTCGGGATTTGATAAAATTTCGAACTGCACATTATTTTGCGACTGCTTTAATATACTTTTAATGGTTGATGCCGTGCGAACAGGTAATGTTGATTTTTCTACTACAATTTTATTTGTAGTTGCTACACTTGCAATTTGGCGTGCGCAAAGTTCAATATATTTTAAATCGGCGGCCATACCTTTTCCTATTCCATAGGTTTTAGTTGGTGTGTTTACCGATATAAAAATCATTTCGGCTTCATGTATAGCCAGGTTTACATTAGTACTAAAAAATAAATTTACGTTTCGTGTTTGTGCCACAATTTCAGCCAACCCTGGTTCGTAAACAGGTAAAGCTTCTAAGTTTTCTGAATTCCAAGCGTTAATACGTTCTTGGTTAACATCAACAACTGTTACTTTTATATGTGGATTTTTTAATGCAATTACCGCCATTGTAGGTCCGCCAACGTATCCTGCACCAATACAACAAATTGATTTTATCATAAAATTTTTAAAATATTGCAGATTACATACTGCTTTTAAATTCCAAAATTACTAAATGATTTGGACTTTTATTTATAAACTATCTTCTTTAAAAGTAAAAGGTATTAAATTTTTTACAGAAGGCGATTGAATAATTTGTCCTGATTTACCCATAAAATAAATAGGAATTGGTTTTGCTTGTTTATTTTCATATTCTAACAACGATTGTCTACAAGCGCCGCAAGGTGGTATAGGCTCTAACGTATCTTTTAAGATTGATGAAGCTGATATACAAATAGCTGTAATTTCTTGATTAGGAAAATTGGCTCCGGCTGCAAAAATAGCTGTACGCTCTGCACATAAACCCGATGGATAGGCTGCGTTTTCTTGATTTGAACCCAAAACAACTTGTCCGTTTTTTAGTAAAATTGCAGCACCAACCTGAAATTTTGAGTAAGGTGCATAAGCTTGTTGCCTAACATTTGCTGCTTTTTGCATTAAACTTTGTATTTCTAAAGGCAAATCGGTAGTAGTATTATAAGCGTAAAAGGTTGTTGGTATGTTGATTTTTTTCATATAAACAGACAAAAAAGCCCAAACAATTTGCTTGGACTTTGTTAGTATTTTTTTGTGAAATTAATTTTTGTAATAATCTTTACCAAAATTAAAAGTTAATGAAAAACGAAGTGTATTTTCTAAAGGGCTTTGTATTTTACCCGTAGCTAATAAATACGATACATCTATATTAACAATATTGTATTTAAAACCTGCACCTAAAGTTGCAAATTTACGCGCCCCTTTATCTTCGGCTTCGTTAAAATATCCTAAGCGAAAGGCAAACGAATTTTGATACCAATACTCTGCTCCTAAAGACCAAGTAAACTCACGCATTTCTTCGCTAAAACCACCTGGTGCATCGCCAAAAGATTTAAACATACCCGAGAACCAACCTATATCGCGGTATTCTTGAAAGCGGTTGTTTACCGTTTCTCCATTCTCGTAAGTTTTATTACCGTTTGCATCAACAAAAGTAGGTTGTAAATTTGAAGGTACTAATAGCTTAGTAGTTTCACCGTAAAAAGTAACCGTATTGTAACTATCTAAAATATAATCGTACCCTAAACCTAAACGCAACGTAGTTGGAATGTTACTTGCAAAATTATCATCGCCCGTATAACTTACTTTTGGCCCCATGTTTTGAAAGTTGAAACCTGCACGCAATCTACCTTCTGCATTACTGGTTTGGAAGCGTTCGCTTTCGTAATAACCAGCTACATCTACAGCCATTGTGTTTGCACTTGTTTCGCCATCGCCTCTTAATTTTAAGTTTGAACTAATGTATCTACCAGCAACAGCCATACCAAAATTCTCAGAAAATTTAATGGTATAAGAAATATCTACAGCAAATTCATTTGGTTTTTCTACTCCTTGAAATTCGCCTGTTTGGTTCGTAAGGTTAATTTCGCCTAAAGTAAAATAACGCAAACTGGTACCTACAGCACTACGATCGTTTATACGGTTGTAATAACTAATACCAGTTAAAGAAATATCGCTTGCAATTTTAGACATATATGGTGTATAGGACATTGCAAAACCTTGCTGTTTTTCAGCAAAAACATATTTCGCTGGATTGTAAAATTGCGAAAAAGCATCGGGTGATGTTGCTACACCCATATCACCTAATCCGCCAGAGCGTGCATCAGGTGTTATAGTTAAAAAAGATACTCCTGTTGTAATAGCCGGATTGTACGATA
This sequence comes from Myroides sp. JBRI-B21084, assembly GCF_030545015.1. Lineage (GTDB taxonomy): Bacteria > Bacteroidota > Bacteroidia > Flavobacteriales > Flavobacteriaceae > Flavobacterium. Next base: position 930,853 of record NZ_CP120653.1, on the reverse strand, counting down.
ATGGTGTACCATCGGGCATAGGTAATTCTTGTTGTGCAAATGTTGCATTTACCGCAAATAAACTTACAATTGCTATCGAAATTTTTTTCATTTATTATTTATTAGATTGAACAAATATAAAAATTAGTTTTAAACCTACTACAAGATTACTAATTTTTCGATTTTTTCTGCTTGTTCGCCCGTTACCGTTGATTTTACTTTTAATCGATAAATGTAAACCCCTTTACCTATGCGATTGCCAAAATCATCACGACCATCCCATTTGATATCTTTAGACAAAAAGCCATTTGAAACGATGGTTTGGTTGATTGTTTTTACAATTTTGCCAGACACAGTAAGTATTTGAACTTGAGCTTGAAGTGTTTCATTTGGACGATTGTGTTGAAACCAAAATTCGGTATAATCTACAAACGGATTTGGGTAATTTAAAACCTTATCTAAAGTTAAACCTGTTTGGGCAGCCACTACAAAGTCTAACGTAGCAGTTGCTAAATTATTGTACACATCCCAACCTTTAAATGTAATGGTATGTAAACCTTCTTTTAAATTACTAAAAGGATAATTTACGTAACCTTTTGCAAAATTATTAGGTTCGGTTTCGTAAAATTCATTCATTACAATAGGATTATTTTCATCACCATCTAAAATTGCAACCATATCATGGCCAATTCCACTGGCTGTGTTCATTCCATTTTCGTCTTCTAAATGTGCTAAAAATAATGGCGAATTATTGGTAATTCCACCTGAAATAAAAGTTTCATCGTTCATAAACAATTTTATTTGCGGAGGCAAATTGTCTTGGGCTGCATTTTCATTAACTCCACCAATTTTTATTGTAGTATCGGCACCCGCATATTCATCTAAAACAGCAGCATTTTTAGCGGCATAAAAGCTAGCTTTTCCTTCGCCAACTGCAATTTTAATATCTTTTGGAACAACAAATTCTATTTCGAATATACCATTGGTAACGGTTGCATTGCCACGAAATACGGTTTCTCCTAAAGTAGCAAAAGTTAGAGGGTCACCTACCCCATCGTTTACTAATGTTGTTTTTTGTTGATTTTTATCGAATAACTGAACAGCCAAATCGCCATTAAAGTTTGTAATTAATTGTCCACCTTCAGTAGTTACCTGTCCGGTTAATTTTACTTTATCTAAAGCGCGTAAGCTGCCTGTAAAATTAGCTATTGGTTGATTGTTTATTTGTGTGATTACAATATTTGGTTTTGGTAGTGCTAATTTTAATGCCGGATCGCCAACGAAAGAAATCATAGCTTGTTCAAAAACCGAATTTGTTAAATCGTTTTTAGTGTACATTAAAGCTTCGGCAATACTTGCATTAGGCAACACATTGTTGAAATTAAACAACCATGTTGATACATTTTTAGTAAATTGACTTGCGCTTGAAATACCAATTTTACGGTTTGTAGCCAAAATACCAATGGCACCTGAATTTTCACGTAGATATAAAAATTCGCCACCCGATTTTAATTTTTGATTATCAAAACGAGTAAAATCGCAGGTCATAATTGCAAATAAAGGTAATTTATTCACATTATTAAGTCCTGAAATATCTGGAATTTCAAAATATCTTTCGGCACCTAAACCCGTTTCGGAACCGTGCCCTAAATAACTAACTACCAAACTACCCGAATTTATACCGTTCAAAAAATCTTCTTTTGCCTTTGGATATCTTGGCCCACCAGCTACAACTTGTTGTTGGTATGAATCGGCAATTACTTTTGAAATATTAAAATACGGTTTATTTGCAATTAATTGATCGGCCATATCGTTTAAAGCAACTTGTAAGGGCGAATCAAAACCTGCATCTACATCATCGGCCAAGGCGGTATAAACGTTTTTCCATCTGCCCGTATTATCTTTACTTAAATAAAACTCAATTTTATTAACCATTGCGTTAGCTTCTTGTAAATTATTTACAGGCATTCTGCCAACGGCAACGTCAATTCCTTGGTAGGTATCGTTATTAAGAATGCCTTCGGTTTCATCTAAAAGTGCATAAAAATCATCGGTAGCAAACGTTGTCCAATCGTTAAAATTACTTGATTGAGAAGTAGATAAAATATTACTTTGTAAGTAATGAAAAATAGGAACAATATTACTTGAAGCATCAAAATAATCGGTAGATGCATCGCCAAATAAATTCACGTATTTTAAAGATTGATTACCTGCAAAATATACATAACGAATAAAGTTACGAATTGCCACTACATCTTGCTGGCCACCAGAAAACTCGTTATAAATAGTTTCAAGCGGCACAACTTTCACGTTTAAATTACTGTGTGTTTTGTGCAAATTTGCTAAACGATTTGCTGCCGAAACTAAATTATTTGTAGTAATTATTAAATAATCTACATTTCCGTTAGCAAAAATACTACCTTTTAAATTTTGGTTTAACATTTTAGCATTACTTACCTGTGCAGGTACATAAATATCGTTCTGATCAACAGCTACAAATTGTTTTAATTGCCCTAATGGCATTTTTAAATTTAACGTACTTGCCGTATTTGTTTTAAATGTAGGATTATAAGCATCGGAAACATCCCAAACCTGTGCAATTGCTTGTGCATTATTTATTTGAAAAGATCCTACCCCAACTTGCGAAACTGCATCGGCAAAATTAAAAACAAACTGTTTGTTGTAACCTGCTAAATATTTGTGGTAGTCAATAGAAACAAAATCTACAAAACCACGAGCCGAAGGAATGCCATTGTTGTTAAAATTAATGGCAATATTTTGGGTTTCAGAATTAAGGTTTACACTTTGCGCAAAATATCCTTCATTTGCTAAAACATTGGTGTATTTACCGTTAATATCTTGACTACCAAGTGACTGATTATTTACTGCAAAATTAAAAAACGTAGTATTTTGCGAAATTGCTGCTACATTTATACCTATGCTGGCAGGTTTTGCCATGTTAATTAATGGTGTTTGTAAGGTTATTTGCTTAGAAAAGCTTTGTCCAAAATTTTCACCAAAAGTTTTACGACTTAATTGCGCAATATTTTCAATATTTTTCTCGTCAAACACACGCGCAACATAATCGGTATAATTTACAGTTGCAGCAGCAGTTGGTTCAACATACGTTTGCATGCGCTTTCCGTTAGCCCCACCATAGGTTACATAATAATAAGCATCGTTGCTATATAAATTTAAATGAGTGGCGTTTTCGGCATTCCAACCTTTAGTTCCCACACCATAAAAAAGTGCAAAATCGGTATCGTTTAAAACACCATCTTGTTCTCCTTGAAACTGAATGGCTACTTCGGGCAAATCAAAATATTGGTTTTTGCTGTTGGCATGTGGCAACATATCTCCACCAAAGCCATACACTTTAATAGTTCTAGGATCTATATCGCTAGGAACCCCCAATTTTGTAAGAAAGTTTTTATCTAAGCGGTATACACCTGTTTCATTTACCTTAAATCTAAACCAATTGCCTTGTGCCAAAACCGAATTTTGAATAGTAAAAACCTGGGCTTTAGCAACAGATTTAGCGCCATTAACATCAAAAACCACATGAGTAACTTTACTATATCCCGAACCCGTTTTAATAATAGGGTTAAACGTTATAATTGCAGATTGTACCCCTTTTGTAGTAAAAAATTGAATTTGAGGATTTATAGCGGTTGGAATATTTTTAAGGTTGATATCTTTATATTTTGATAGATCTACAGCTTGAAGATTTTGAGAAACCACCTTTAATTGGTTTCCTTGAACGTTATTTAAAACAACTTTAGCAATGATTTTTTTTTCGTTAGAATCGTAACTAAAAAATTCTGATTGAAAGCTAGGCACAAAAAAATTAGAACCGTTACTAATAGTTAAATTTTGTTCGGCCCACTGTAAACGTACATCTTTCGTTTGAGCATTTAGAGCTAAAGACCCCATTAGCGCAAAAACAGGAAACAGTTTTTTCATTTATTGGTAAATAAAAATCAGTTAATATTTTATAAAAATAATTAAAATAATTACATTGTACATTAAAACGAAGCTTAAGGCCTTAATATTTTTTATTTTTTAAGTTTTTTTTAAATATTTTTAATTTTAATATTGTTAATCAAAAGCTAATTATTATATTGCAACGAAATTTATTACCTACTTTAACAATGAAGATTAATAAAATTATGACATTACAATTGATAGCTGTGATTGCGGCGTCAATTGGGCTAACAAGTTGTGGAAACAGCAATGCCAGTACATCTTCGGCAACAGGCTGGAATATTAACGACAAAAAAGGTGGTTTCCAATATAACACGTCATACGATGGCACAGAAGTTCCTTATGGAATGGTTGCTATTGAAGGGGGTACATTTACAATGGGACGCGTACAAGATGATGTAATGGGAGACTGGAACAACAGTGCTACACAACAATATGTGCAGTCATTCTTTATGGATGAAACTGAAGTTACCAACCTTATGTACACAGAATATTTATCGTGGACAAAAGCGGTTTACCCACCATCAGAAGCAAGATATCGTGAAATTTACGCAGCTGCTTTACCTGATACTTTAGTATGGCGTAATCAATTAGGTTTTACAGAAACCTTAACTAACACTTATTTGCGTCATCCTGCATATGCAAACTACCCAGTAGTTGGTGTAACTTGGGTTCAAGCAAACGATTTCTCTAAATGGAGAACCGACCGTGTTAACGAATTAAACTTAGAACGCGCAGGTTATATAGCAAAAAATGCTAAAACTGATAAAGCTTACGGTGAACAATCATTCTCTACAAGTACTTATTTAAACGTACCAACAAAAGCATATGCTGGTAACGATAGTATTGTACTTAAAGGTGTAAAAAACCGTGCACAAGCTGGTCAAAAAGGTGTTTATGCTAAAATGGAATATGGTGTATTTTCTGCTGAATTCCGTTTACCTACAGAAGCTGAATGGGAATATGCAGCTAGCGTAAGAAAATCAGATCGCGTTTACAACAACCAACAAGGTAGAAACAAATACCCTTGGGGATCTGATGATGTACGTACAAATTCACGTAAATCTAAAGGTGATTATTTAGCAAACTTTAAACAAGGTCGTGGTGACTACGGCGGTATAGCTGGTTGGTCTACAGATGCTGGTGAAATTACAACTTCTGTAAAATCATTCCCAGCAAATGATTGGGGATTATACGACATGGCAGGTAACGTTGCTGAATGGGTTGCTGATGTTTACCGTCCGGCAATTTCTTCAGAAGTAAACGATATGAACTATTTCCGTGGAAATGTTTATAACAAAAGTGTTATTAACCCTGATGGAACTGTACAAGTAGTAAGCACTAATGTAGAATACGATACATTACCAAATGGTAAATTACGCCCACGTGCTTTACCTGGTGAAATTAGAAAAGAAGCAGTTGGTACAGAAGATACATTCTTAAGACGTAACTTCCAAGGAACTAACAGCATTGCATATAAAGATGGTGACAACCTTGAAAAAGCTGGTCAACCAAATACAAAAATGTACAATGCTCCTCAAAATGGTGCTGCTTACGATTCAGAAGGAAATTTAACATATACATTAGATGACTCTTCTACAAGAACAAGTTTAATTAACAACAATTCACGCGTTATTAAAGGTGGATCTTGGAAAGATAGAGCTTATTGGTTAGACCCTGCAACACGCAGATTTATTGACCAATACCAAGCATCTGATTTTGTTGGATTTAGAAATGCAATGACAAAAGTAGGTAATACTAAATCAAACGCTAAGAAAAAAGCAAGAGGTTAATATATAATCTTCATTTATAAAAGGTCTTAAAAAAAATACCCCGATGTAAAACCATCGGGGTATTTTTTATTAATAGCTAATTTTAGGATTCTTAGCTGCTTTGATTTCTTTTAAATCGTAATTTGCAAAAACCTTTAAATAGGTTTTAATGTTTGTTCCGTAACCATCAACAAATGCAATGGTGCCATTTGATCGCAAAAAATTTTGAACAGATCCTGCTCCACCCAAATGAGCAGCAGCAATAATACCTGACTCTGTAATATGTATTCCAGCAATTTTTTTACCTACATATTTTTTAATTTCGTTGCGTAAAATCCATTTATTCTTTTTTACATATGCAACAAATGCTTTTTCTTGTAAAGCTGGATTTTTAATAAAATCATTCACATTTCTAATGCCTAAAAACTTTAATGTTTGCTTGCCAAATTGGTATTTACCTAAATAACCTAATGTATTTACCGATTGGTAATTAGCATTTGATTCTTTAACAGCTAAAGCTTCTTTAAAATCAATAAAACTGTGCGAAGTTTCTATACTAAAATCTTCAGCAATTAACGCATCGTTTATACTTTTTAAAGTTGCTTGCGATGTAGGTACATTATAAGCCATAGGTGCAGATACTTTGTAGTGATCAATTACATTATCATGCGTTTCGGTGCTTTTAAAAGCCATTGTAACTAGTGCTATTGCAACTGTTGGTACAATAAAATAAGAACATTTTTTTATCATTCAATATCATTTCTCAAACACTGTCACTATTTGAATTTTCGAATGCAAATATACAACATATTTTTTAAACAACTGATTTTCAATATTTTTATAAGAAACCCTTAACATTTTACTCAAAAAAACAAAGGCTTACAATAACATGTAAGCCTTAATAAACACCTAAAATTTGTAAATTATTTAAGCAAAGCGTATTCAAAAACAGGGTTTCCACGTTCGCCTGCTTCGTTTGTTAATGCAATAAATTTAAGTTTAAACAAATTGCCATCAACGTCTTTTATAACATAAAATAAATTGTCTTTAATGCTAGGTTGACTAGATGGACCACCACCGTTTCGCCAACCAGAACCAATAATTCGCTGATCATTAACCGAAGCTGTAAAATTAGCTTCAATCACATTATCTTTAGAAAATGCTGGATATTCGCTTTCTAAATTTTCAGCCGTAGATTGAATCATATATACCTTTGTGCCACCTAAAATATTAGTGGAAATAAAGTCAGAAAAATAATACGTTATTTGATCTTGTCCACTCATAAAATAATTTGTAAAACCTGTAAAAGCAAAATCCCATTGTTTTTTATTAGGTTGTACGCTTACTTCTTGACCTGTTGTTAGACTTATAAACGTAAAATTAAAATCGGCTTTTTTAGACACTTTAATGGTCTTATGTGTGGTTTCATCTAAATTGGCATAATCAACAACATAATTTTCACCATCACGTGTAATTCTTATTTTTTTCCAACCACGTGCGTCACCATCTAAAGCAACCGAACCAATGGCTGGTGTTGATGTACCTACTTGATAGCCCATATTTACTAAATACACATAATTATCGGCAGTATTAGCAGCTATTTCGGCAATTGCGGTTCCATTTCCGCTGCCATTTCCTGTTAAAACACCCGTAGGATCATCAACATACCCCCAACTAGCCATTGTAGTATACCCTACTGCAACCGCATCATCTTTAGTTTGAATTGCATCTATATTTGTAGTGTTTAATTTTTTGACAGCCATTTTTATAGAACCATTAATAATAACACGAAAATCGGATCCTGAAGAAAAACCTAAATCCCAAATATCGCGTTTACTTGTTGTTTGTACATTTGTACTTAAATCTACATAAACGGTGTTGGGCTGGTTTGGTCCGCCTACTTTAGCAGCAACAACGCCTCCATCTACAGGCTTTATAACAACTGGTTCGTTAAACGTGTTGCTATCTTCTGAACAAGAAACAAATGCAAAAGCAGCAATTGATAAACATAAAACTAATTTTCTCATTTCTATTTATATTTAATTAAAATTTAAATTATACGTTAACTTTAAAAAATAACTGCGCCCGTAAGCCAAAAGTATATTTGACGCAACCGAATGACCTCCACCTTCATTAATCCGCGATCTGTTTACATCGCCTACATTTAAAATATTACGCACGCCTATTGTAGTTTCAAATTGATGATTCCAAAATCCTTTTCGTAACGAAGCATCTAACCAACTGTATGAACCTAGTTTTGATATCACATATTGTTTTGAACCAACTTCCCATGAAGGCATTTCACTAGTAAATTTGTAATAAGTGGCAAAAGTTGTATTCCATTTAGGAATAAAATAACTTACATTTCCACCTAAACTATAAGTAAATAAATACGCATCTGAAGTTTTAAACGAACCATTATCAATCAATTGCGAAACCCAGACAAACGAACCGTTTAAAGCAAGATTAAAATCTTTATATTTATATTGATTTGTTGTTGATAGATTTATACTGCGGTATTTGCTAATATTTATATTTTGATACATTGGTGTTGCACCCATATCACCTACATAAGCGCTAGTGATGCGGTTTTTAATATCATTTATACTAAAAAGGATTTGGTTTGATAATAAAGAGGTATAAAAAGTAGTTGTTTTTTTTAGGCTGGTTTCAAAAGATGAACTGGTTTCTGGAATTAAATTTTCGTTCCCTACAAAATAATGTCCGTCAAAAATATTTCTGAAATACAATTCTTGAAAATTAGGCGTTCGATACGATTTACCAACAGCAGCACGCATTTCGTACCCTTTTTCAAAAAGATATTTACCGCCTAAAGTGTACGAATATTGATTATTAAATAACGATTGAAAAGAATAACGCAATCCTGGACGAATGGAAAAACGATTGTTTATTGAAATATCGGCAATGCTAAAAAAATCGTAATTATTTATGGTTTTGTTTATATCTTTTTTACTGTTTAGTTCAGCATCTACAATAGAAAAACCTTTGCTATTTACCAATTCGTAACCAATTTGTAAATTAAGTAGTTGGTTGTTTTTAAAAAAATCGCTAAAAGTACCGGTTGTATATAAAACGTGCATAGATTGATCTACTTTTTTAACATTATCACGTTCAAAATCATATGTTATGTTGTAATTAAATGTTTCAATAGCACGTTTTTGTACTTGATATGAAGTTGATAAATTAAATTGCAGTCCGTTAAATATTTTACCCGTTGCATTAAAATGTTGGTACCATCTATCCGTAAAATAGCGTTCGTCTTTACTATATTTATAAGTACCTAGTGTTTCGTTATACGTAGAATGTACTGTTGGGTAAAAAACATCAATTGCTTTATCAAAAAATTCAAACTTATAAAACAATCGTAAATTATTCTTTGTGTAACTTATTAATGCATGGGGTTGTAATTGTTGCGATGGTGACCATTTATAACCGCGTTTTCCATCGTTAAAACTATAATTACTACCTAATTGACCACCTAAATAACCCTGAAAATCAATTCGATCAGCTCCTAAACTCACAAACCAATGTTCATTTACATTGTGGCTGGCTTTAAAGCTTTGAATGTGTTTGCCTTGACTAAATAATTTATATTCGCTTCCAATAGTTTCTTCTTGACTTGTAAGTTGTAGTTGCCATGTATTTTTGGCTGATTTTTTTGTAATGATATTTAAAATACCACTAACCGCATTAGCACCATGTGTAACACCCATGGCACCTTCAATAATTTCAATTTGTTCTACATCATTTAAACTTATTTGGCTTAAATCGGTATTGTTACCCAAACCATTTTCGTTTACTAAAGGAACATTATCAACTAAAATTTTAAAATAAGCTGCATTTAATCCAAACATTGATACCGTAGAAGCACCTGTTGAACTATTTGGTGTAACGGTAATATTAATGGTTTGATTTAAAACCTCACTCAATGTTACTGCACCTAAATTTTTAATCATTTCTTTTGAAATAACTCTGATATTATTAACTGACTTATTTAAAGATTGAGGATCAATTTGCGAAGTAATTACTATTTCTTCAAGATTTATATCCTTCAAACTAGGTGTTAGCGAATCAACTTGAGCATTTACAGCCCAACCGTACATTAAAAAAGTAGTTATAAAACAGCAAGAACACTTCATTATTTGTATTTATTCTAAATTAAACAACGAAGCAAAAGTAGAGAGTTATTTTTATTTATTCTAAATAAATATTTGTTTTTTAAAAAAATATTTTACTTTTGTGATGCGAAAAATTAATTTAATTTAATCTTAATATAAATAATAAATGAAAAAAATTCTTTCAATTCTTGCCCTTACTTTAGTTTTGGTTAGTTGCAAAAAAAATCCAGAAACACTTAGTTTACCAAGCGTTGCAGAAAGTCAAAAAACTGACATTACACGTATTGTATCTTTAAATGGAGCAATAACTGAAACCCTTGCTGCTTTAAACGTTGCAAACAATATTGTTGGTAAAGATGTTACATCTACTTTCCCTACCAATTTAAAAGCAATAGATTTGGGTCATGTTCGATCTATATCTGCTGAAAGTATTTTGGCTTTAAAACCTACTGTTGTATTTGGAACCACAAAAGAAGTAAACCCTACAGTTACCAATCAATTAAAAAAGGCAAATGTATCCTTGGTATTAATTAACCAAGAATATAGTGTAATTGGAACCAAAAATTTAATTACCCAAATAGCTTCAACAATAAAAAACAAAAACTATCAACCACTTATAGATGAAATCTCAAACAAAACAGCAACGATTGAAACGTTTGCAAAAAAACCTAAAGTCCTTTTTATATATGCACGTGGCGCAGGAAATTTAATGGTGGCAGGTAAAGAAACTCCGTTACATAGCATTATAGAACTTGCAGGTGCCGAAAACGCAGCATCAGCATTAACCGATTTTAAACCTTTAACTCCTGAAGCATTACTTACAACAAATCCAGACGTTATATTAATGTTTGACAGTGGATTACAAAGTTTGGGCGGTATAAACGGATTATTAAAAATTGAAGGTGTTACTGCAACAAACGCAGGAAAATACAAAAAAATTATAGCTATGGACGGCCATTTACTATCAGGTTTTGGTCCTCGTTTAGGCGATGCTGTAATACAATTACACAATAAATTAAAATAATGAAGAAAAAAATTGCTGTTTACAAACGCCTGTTTTACATAATTTTACTTGCTTCTTTGGTTACAGCAATGTATTTAGGTGCCTATGATTTTAACACTTCAATGTTAGATAGTATATATACCTATATAAATACAAACAACCACACACCAGATACGTATGTATTAATAGAATTGCGCTTACCGCGTATATTAATGGCGATATTATGTGGTATTGGATTAGCTATTAGCGGCACTAGTTTACAGGGGTTGTTTAAAAACCCTTTAGCATCGCCCGATTTAATAGGTATAACTTCGGGTGCTGTTTTATTTGCAGCTTTAACAATTGTTTTTGGAGGTTTGATAATGCATTTATTAACAGATTTTTTAAAGTATGTATTACTTAGCATTATGGCTTTTCTGGGAGCTCTACTAACAATGCTTTTTGTCTATAAAATGGCAACTGCAAACGGTAAAACGCACATATTAATTTTATTACTTTCGGGCGTAGCAGTTTCGGCTTTAACAGGCGCAGTTACAGGCTTTTTAACTTATCTATCAACCGAAGAAGAATTGCGAAACATTACCTTTTGGTCTTTAGGTAGTTTAGCAGGTGCAAACTGGTGGAAGGTTTTTATTGTAAGTATTGTGGTGGTTACTGGCAGTTTTATTTTGATACGCAAAGGTAAAGTTCTTAACGCTTTAATGTTAGGCGAAAAAGAAGCGGCTCATTTAGGATTTGATATCGAAAAAACAAAAAAACAAATCATAATTACTACCTCATTAATGGTTGGCTGCATTGTTGCTTTTAATGGTACCATTGGTTTTATAGGGTTAGTTGTACCGTATATTTTACGATTTATTTTTAAATCAAATTACGTTATTTTATTACCACTTTCAATGTTATTAGGTGCTGTGATTATGCTTATTGCCGATACAATAAGTAGACTAGTAGTTTTACCAGCCGAACTACCTATAGGTATTATAACTGCAATTATGGGCGCACCAGTGTTTATTTCGATTTTAATCAATTATAAAAGAAAATTAAAATGATACAAATTTGTAATTTAAACCATAAAGTCAACAACCAATTTCTTTTAAAAAACATCAATTTACAAGTAAATAAAGGTGAGTTAATAGCTATTGTAGGACCTAATGGTGCAGGAAAATCAACCTTTTTAAGTTGTGTTGCAAATGAAATACCATATCAAACCGAAAAATTCTGCTTTAAAAACTATGATATCAATCATTATAAAAAACAAGAAATACCCTTGCATCGTGCCAAATTTTCACAACATCATTCAAATGAAATCAACTTAAAAAATGATGAAATTGTTTTAATGGGTAGATACCCTTATTTTAAGGCGGAACCTAATAAAAATGACTTTGAAATTGTTTACAAATGGATGCAAAAAACAGAAACAGCGCATTTAACAAATCGTACCTACGAACAATTGTCGGGCGGTGAAAAGCAGCGTTTGCATTTGGCTCGTGTATTCACTCAATTAGAAAATTCAATTGAAAACAAATTGCTTTTATTAGATGAACCTTTGAACAATTTAGATGTAGCACATCAATTTAAAACACTTCACTTAATTAAAAAATTCACTCAAAAAAATAACACTGCATTGGTAGTTTTACACGATTTAAACATTGCATCACAATTTGCCGACCGTTTAATTTTAATGAACAAGAGTTGCATTGAAATGTTTGATGTGCCAACAAAAGTACTTACGCAAGAACGCTTATCAAGGGTTTATAAATATCCTTGTACAATTACAAAACACCCTGAAAATAAAAACTTAATCATATTATTTGGATAAATATTAAAAAACATGACTACAACAGCAGATTTAAAAACTCAGTGGAATCAACTTAAAAAAGAACAACCACACTTACGTATACGCAATGCAGCTGAAAAATTAGGAGTAAGCGAAATGGAGCTTTTAGCTACGAGAATAGGAAATGGCGTTATACGTTTACGACCAGAAATGAAAGAAATTTTAACCGAAATTGAATCACTAGGAAAAGTAATGGCTTTAACACGCAACAACGAATGTGTACACGAACGCAAAGGAGTGTATTTAAACGGCGACTTTTCTAACCCACATGCTGGTTTATTTGTAGGCGATGATATTGATTTACGCATTTTTTTAGGGCATTGGAAAAAAGTTTTTGCTGTGGTTGAAGAAAACGCGCGTGGAATTTCAAAAAGCATACAGTTTTTTGGTAAAGATGGCGAAGCTATTCACAAAATATTTTTAACCGATGATAGCAATGAGCAAGCCTATGAAACCTTGGTAGAAAAATACAAAAGCACTATTCAAGAAACATTTGAAACTATAGAAGCTTACAATGTAAACTTAGACGAAAAACCAGACAACGAAATTGATACAGCTGGTTTTAAACAAGCTTGGTTAAATTTAAAAGATACGCACGATTTTTTTGCTATGTTGCGCAAATTTGGTGTAACACGCACACAAGCCTTGCGTTTGGCACCATCAACCAACCATGCGCAACAAATTTCTAAAAATGATATTGTTACAATGTTAGAAGAAGTTGCAAAAGAAAAAACACCAATTATGGTTTTTGTAGGCAACAAAGCCAATATACAAATTCATACGGGAATTATTCGTAAAACCATGTGGCACCAAGATTGGTTTAATATAATGGATCCTGATTTTAACTTACATTTAGATATGAGCAAAATTGCACAAACATGGGTAGTACGCAAACCAACTGAAGATGGTATAGTTACAGCTATTGAAGTGTTTAACGAAATGGGCGAAATTATTGTGCAATTTTTTGGTAAACGCAAACCAGGCATTCCAGAATTGGACATTTGGAGAAAAACCATTGAAAACTTAAATTAATAAAAAAAAGGCTGAAATCTCAGCCTTTTTTTAATTCCATCCACCGCCAAGCGCTTTGTAAACAGAAATTGAACTTTGCATTTGTTGCATTTTTGTTTCAATTAATTCAAACTTTGCATCTAAAGCTTCTCTTTGGGTTAATAAAACCTCCATATAATCTGCCCGTGCCGATTTAAATAAATTATTAGAAATAGTAATCGATTGATTTAAAGCATCAACCTCTTGTTGTTTTAAGTTAATACTATTTTCTAAATTTTTAATTTTTGATAATTGATTAACAACCTCAACATAGGCCATTAATACCGTTTGTTCATAATTATAAACTGCTTGAATTTGTTTGGCATTTGCATTTTTATACTCGGCTTTAATAGCGTTTCTATTCAAAAGCGGAGCCATTAAATCACCTGCTAATGAATACATTAACGACTCTGGTTTTAATAAATAACTAGGATTAAAAGCACCATATCCTATCCCCGCTGATATACCAACCGATGGATAAAAACGCGCTTTTGCATATTTAATATCTAATTTTGCAGCCTCAAGCAATAATTCGGCTTTTTTAATATCGGGGCGATTGGTTAACAATTCTGCAGGAATCCCAGTTGAAATTTTAGTTGGAATTAATTTTTCAAATCCAGTGGTAGTTCTTTGTATAGTTTGCGGAAATCTTCCTACTAAAAAATTAATTTTATTTTCAGTTTCAACAATACGTTGTTTTATTTGGTATTGCAAACCAGTTGTTTTTAAAACTTGTGCCTGAAAGCGTTTTACAGCTAATTCGTTTGTACGAGCAGCTTCTTTTAAAAGTTTTACAACATTTAATGCGTTATTTTGTATTTCAATGTTTTGTTGTACAATTTCTAATTCGTTATCTAAAGCTAATAATTCGTAGTAAGATTGCGCAATTTCTGCAACCAACTGTGTTTGCATAAACTTTTTACCTTCAACGGTTGCTAAATAGCGTTTTATTGCTGCATTTTTAGCATGATGCAATTTACCCCAGATATCAATTTCCCAATTTGCTACTAAACCTATTCCTAAATCACCCAAAGGTTCAGGCATTTCTTTACCTGGTGCTATATTTGTAGTGGCTTCCATGGCACCGATATTTGTAAAACGAGCAGCTTTTTCAAAACCTGTACCCGCTTTTATGCCAACAGATGGTAAATATTCTGATTTTTTTATACGAATTTCATTTTTTGTAATATCAATTTCTTGCATTAAAATATTCATTTCCTGATTATTCTGCAAAGCCATTTCAATTAGGTTTTGTAAATGTTCATCGGTAAAATAATCTTTCCAATTAATTTTTGCTACACTTAAAGTATCGCTAGAAATGACACCAAAATTTTCAGGTACCGTTTTGTTTTCTACCTTTTCTTTTATATCAATTGATTTGCAAGATGCAAAGTTTAAAAGTATGCAGCTTAATACTGCATACTTTAATAGTTTAAAATTATTCATACTTAAAATAAATCTTCGGTTAAAGGAGTTTCGTGTTCTTTCTTAATCATTTTTTTGCCGTCGGCAATTTTAGCAAATATGAAATATAACCCTGGAATAATTACAACTCCGAAAACAGTACCAAATAACATACCGCCAAGTGCCGATGCACCAATTGTGTGATTACCAATAGCCCCGGCGCCATGGGCAAAAATTAATGGTATTAATCCTGCAATAAATGCAAAAGAAGTCATTAAAATGGGTCTAAAACGTACTGTTGCAGCTTCAATTGCAGCGTTTAAAATTGTGGCACCGCTTTGCCTTTTCTGAATAGCAAATTCAACAATAAGCACTGCATTTTTACCCAAAAGACCAATTAACATAATTAAACCAACTTGTGCATATATATCATTTGCTAATCCCATTGCTTTTAACATAAAAAGCGAACCAAAAATTCCTATTGGTAACGATAAAATAACTGCAAAAGGTAAAATAAAACTTTCATATTGGGCAGCTAATACTAAATACACGAAAATAATAACTACTGCAAAAACATATAGCGATTCGTTTCCGCGTTGTGCTTCATCAAACGATAAACCTTCCCATGCAATTTTATAACCATGTGGTAATGTTTTTACTGCAGTTTCGTTAATTGCCTTAATAGCATCGGCGGTTGTATATCCCGGTGCAGGTAACCCGCGAATTGATGCAGAATTGTACATATTATAACGTGTAATTTCGTTTGGCCCTTGTGTTTTTTTAAGTTTCATAAAAGCCGAATAAGGAACCATTTCCCCACTATCATTTTTTACATAAAGCTTTAAAATATCACTTGGTAAGCTTCTAAATTCGGGTGATGATTGCACATACACTTTAAAAAACTGTCCAAAACGTATAAAGCCTTGTTCATACGTACTACCAATTAAAATATTAAGATTTTCCATAGCTTTACCAATAGAAACACCTTTTTGCATGGCTGCATTATTGTCAATTTCTAGTTCGTATTGTGGATAATTGGCTGCAAAAAATGTAAACACCCCTGTTAGTTCTTTCCGTTTGTTAAGATTTGCCATGAATTCTTTATTAATTTTATCAAACTCATGATAATCTGTAGTAGCGTTTTGATCTAACAAACGCATTGAAAATCCGCCCGAAGAACCAAAACCAGGAATTGCTGGCGGCTCAAAAAATTCAATTACAGCTCCTAAATTTCTAGTTTTAGCTTCTAGCTCTTCCATTATTTCGGTTACAGAATGCTCCCGATCGTTCCAATTTTTAAGATTGATTAAACAGGTACCTGCGTTAGAACCACGCCCTTCGGTCATAATTTCATAACCTGCTAACGAAGAAACCGATTCAATACCTGGTACTTCTTCACAAATTTTTTGAAGATTACGAGCCACTTGATTGGTTTGTTCTAAAGTTGAACCTGGTGGTGTTTGAATGATAGCGTAGATAGTTCCTTGATCTTCACTTGGAATAAACCCACCAGGTAAAAATTGATTTTGTACGTATATTGCTCCACAAAAAACAAATAAAACTGCCCAGGTTACCGATTTACGATTTACAATTCGTTTTAAAATAGAAACATATTTACCTGTAAGTTTATCAAACATTCTATTAAACGAATCTATAAAACGGGTTAGTATTGTTACTTTTTTGGGTTTCCCGTGATTATTTTTTAGTAACATTGCACATAAAACTGGGGTTAAAGTAAGTGCTATTACTGCTGAAATTACTATAGAACTTGCCATAGTTATTGAGAACTGACGGTAAAATGTTCCTACAGGTCCGGTCATGAATGAAATTGGTAAAAAAACCGACACCATTACCATGGTAATTGCTATAATTGCACCACTAATTTCGCCCATAACTTCTTTAACAGCTTTGTAGGGCGATATATGCTTTTCTTCCATTTTGGCATGTACGGCTTCAACCACAACAATAGCGTCATCAACCACAATACCAATTGCTAATACTAATGCAAATAACGTTACTAGGTTAATTGACAAGCCAAAAAGTTGTATAAAAAAGAACGCACCTACCAATGAAACAGGTACCGCAATAATTGGAATAATAGTAGATCGCCAATCGCCTAAGAAAATAAAAACTACTAATGCAACTAATAAAAAAGCATCGCGCAATGTATGTATTACTTGTTCTATAGAAGCGTCTAAGAAATTTGAAACGTCGTAACTAATTTTATAATCAACGCCCGGAGGGAAATTTTGTTTCATTTCCTCTAATTTCACCTTAACTTGTTCAATCACTTCGTTAGCATTACTGCCGTAATTTTGTTTTAGAACGATTGATGCTGAAGGATCGCCATCTAAATTTGAATAGATATCAAAAAATTCACTACCTAACTCAACCTTAGCAATATCTTTTAATTTTATGCTTTCGCCTTGTGAATTGGCACGTATAATAATACTTTCGTATTCTTCAGGTTTATTGTATTGCCCTTTATATGTTAATACATATTCTAAAGATTGAGCTTTAATACCTGAACTTTGACCAATACGGCCTGGACGACCAATAATACTTTGTTCGCCAATAGCATTCATAACCTCATCAACAGAAATGTTATATGCACGCATACGTTCTGGATTTAGCCAAACACGCATAGCATAGCGGCGGCTTCCTAAAATTTGCGATTTTGCGATACCTTTCACACGATTTATTTCGGGAATAATATTTACAGTTGCATAATTGTACAGAAACTTTTCGTCCATACTTTTATTTTTACTGTATAGATTTACGTACATAAGCATACTTGGCTGAATGGGTGTTACTACAACCCCTTCTTTCTGAACCAATTCGGGTAATAACGGCATTACCTGATCAATACGAGTTTTAACTAAAACTACAGCTTCATTTGGATCGGTACCAGGATCAAAAACCACGTTTAAAGTAGCTTCGCCCGCACTTGTTGCATCGGTAGAAATGTACCGCATACCTTGTACTCCATTTATAGCGTTTTCTAAAGTAATTAAAGATGATTTTACTAAAACATCGGCACTTGCACCTGGATAGGCAATAAAAACACTTACAGTTGTTGGAGCGATTTGCGGAAATTGTGATGTTGGTAATTGCTTAATAGCTAATGAACCAACAAATAGAATGATGACCGAAATTACAATTGCAAAAACGGGTCTGTGTATAATTTTTTTAAACATTTTTTGTTGGATTAGTTATTCTGCATATAATTCAAGATTTGATAACACTTTTGCAGATTGAACAAACTTGTACGAAATTTTTTCGTTTTCTTTAACAAGTCGTAACCCATCAAGTAATATCTTATCGCTTGTTTGTAAACCAGCATTAACAATATAAACATGAGAAATTTCGGCAGCAATTTTTATCTCACGTGCTTTTACAACATTATCTTTTGTAACTACATAAACATATTTTTTATCTAGCACTTCAAATGTTGCTTTTTGAGGAATTAAAACAGCGTGCTTAAATGGAGTATTAATAACAATATTACCTGTTTGCCCAAAACGTAATAACCCTTGTGGATTTGGAAAAGTTGCACGGTAAGCAATATTACCTGTTTCATTATCAAAATCTGCCTCTATAGTTTCTACCACACCTTTATGGTCAAACATTTCACCGTTAGCCATTTTTAAGTCTACTTGTAATTTGGCATTTTTTGTTTTGTGTGCCATTTGGTCTAAATATTCAGCTTCGGGCACGTTAAAATACACCCACATTTTACTATTGTCGGCTAGTTCTGTTAGCAAATCGCCTTCGGTTATTAAGCTACCCAAACGCACATGAAAACGGTCTATAATTCCATCAAAAGGAGCGCGAATTTCAGTAAATTGTAAGTGTGTTTTTGTTGATGCTAATTCAGCTTGTGCTTTATCGTACTTTGCTTTAGAAAGCGCAAGTTCGTTAGCAGACACCACTTTAGTATCATACAACTGTTTGGTATTTTTATATTCAATTAAAGCGTAGTTAGCTTCGGCTTTTGCTTTATTCGCATCGGCTTCGTACAAATTAGGCATTATCTTAAAAAGTAATTGACCCTTTTTAACAAATTGACCTTCATCTACATATATTTTTTGAAGATATCCTTTTTCTTGTGCACGTAACTCAATATGGTTTACAGAGCGTATTTGTGCAACATATTCTTTTAAAATTATAGTATCTTTTTCAATAGGACTTGTTACTGAAAAGGTATGTTTTTCGTGTTTTTCTTCTTTATTAGATTGACACGATATGTTTAAAAAAGCCAATGAAAAGGCTAAAAAAACGAATGCTTTTTTTATCATTTGGAAAATATTAAGTTTTTTTAATTTTATTTTAATACAATAAACAGCGTGCATTTTGCTAATTACAAACAAATGCTTTACTGAAAAAATTCTAAATAAAAATTAAAAAAATCAAAGGCGTATAACCCGCAAACTTAAAAATGATTTACTTTTTAAGTACGAAAAAAAAGTAGTAAGTGCAGCCAAAACCGTTGTACTTTTTGTACTGTGGTAATGTACACTTAAATGAATAGCAAAGAATAAAACAATAGCTTTAATTAACGCTTTTATTCTTTGAATTTTTGAAGAATTTTGAACTTCGAACTCGTTTTCATGAAAATCGGCTTTGTAATGTTGTACAAACGTATGCTGAATTTTTCCTGAACGTAAATACGTAGTTGTGTTTTGTAAATTATTTTGTATTGCAGCCGACTTGCTATTTTCTGAAGTATAAATATTTTTTAAATGATTGCTTTTTTCAACTTTATGTAAAGTTGAAAAACTATTATATGCTGCAAAAAACAGCACAATAAGCAAAAAGCAATATTTAAAAAAAGATTGTTTCATTTAATTGTAAAATTATTTAAAACTGTTTTTATTATTTTACGTTTAACACTAAACTTAAGTTAAAAAAACAAAAGTTTTAATTAATATTTTTAGCGTTTAACCATTTGGTATAAGCATCTCTATTTTGCGCGTGTTCTTGTAAATTTGTTGCAAATTCATGATATCCCAGGCGTTTTACACTAGCGCAAAAATAAATATAATTGTGTTTTTCGGCATTTAAAACAGCATCAATAGAGCTTTCATCGGGCATTGTAATTAATCCGTTAGGAATTCCTTTGTATTTGTAAGTGTTAAAAGGGTGGTCTAAAGTTAAATCTTTTAAATAAACACGTTTAATAACTTGGTCAAAGTCATTAGTTAAAGCTTTTTTAGCATAAACTACTGTAGGATCAGCTTGTAATAACATATCGCTTTTTAAACGATTTAAATAAGCACCTGCAACTCGTGGGCGTTCATCAACCTTAGCTGTTTCCTTTTGAACAATTGCTGCTAATGAAGCCACCTGAACCGGCGATAAATTTAAAACTTTTGCCTTTTCTTTACGCTCATTTGTCCAAAAACGATTGTATTCCTTTTGTAAAATGTTTCTTATTTTTAAAGGCGTTGCATTCCAGTAAACCTCGTACGTATTTGGAATACACATTGCTAAAACATTATCTTTAGTCATGCCCATTTCTTGTAAAAAAGCTGGTTCGGTAAAAGTTTGGTACAAATCGGCCAAATCAGGTTCAACCTGACTATCAACACGTTGTAAAAACTTTTCAAGTGTTTCTTGATTATTAAAAGTAAGTTTTACAGGAACATTACGACGTAACGCTTTTACAATACGGTAATTACTGTTTCCGTTTTCAATTAAATATCTACCTGGTGCAGCAGTTGCTTGTTCACCTAATTTTGAATAAAAACTTTGTAATGATTCATAATCTTTTACATACTTTTTTAATGAATCTTGAATTTGGTTATATGTAGCATTTGTAGGAATGTGTACATAAACACTTTTTTCTGAAAAATTGGTATTTGGTGTAAAGGCTTTTTTGTAAAGAATAAAACCAAAAATTAAGGCAACACAGATGCCTAAAACAGCTACATAGCTAACTAATTTATTAACTTTCATTTAAGGGATTTATTAATTGAAAAAGCAGCTCATCAACATAAACAGAACCAATTTTGTTCCATTGTTTTTTAACACCTACTTTTTGGAAGTCAAATTTAGAAAAAAGCTTGATACTTGCATGATTATTTGCAGCAACATTAACATAAATTTGATGAACATTTAAAAAATGAAATGCGTAACCTAATAAAAGTTGTACAGCTTCACTACCAAATCCTTTATTACGTTGCACAGAATCTTTTACAACAATACCTAACCCTACTCTATTGTTTTTAGGGTCAAAATCAAATAAATCAATTAATCCTACTAATAAATTGGTATTGTTTTCAACAATTGCAAGTCTTAATTGTTTTGCTTCGTAAATATCCTGATGGCTATTTTCAATGTAATTTTTTAATAGCCATTTTGAATAAGGGGCTTGGGTATGGCTAACTTCCCATAACAACTCATCGTTTTCAATTTCGTACAAAAAAGATAAATCTTCGGGTTCAAGGGCACGTAAAAAAACCTTTTCTCCTTTTAAAAACATACTTATATTTTTATTTCGCCTTTAAAAACTTGAAGAGCTGGACCAGTTAAATGTACATTAAAATACTTTTCTAGATCATGTTCAAAAGTTACAGTAACATTTCCACCTTGTACTTTTATTGCAATTTCGTTTACAGATGTTTTTCCTAAAAAATGTGTAGCAATTGCAACAGCAGTAGCACCAGTACCACATGCTAATGTTTCATTTTCAACACCGCGCTCGTACGTGCGAATTTCAAGAGAATTTTCGTTTAATTGCTCAACAAAATTTACATTGGTTCCTCCAGGTTTATATTTTTCACTGTAACGAATTGTTTTTCCATTTTCAAATACGTTAAACGTATTTAAGTTTTGTACAAATTGCACGTGATGTGGTGAACCCGTAAACAAAAAAGTATCATTTGTATTGCTTTCTATTGTGTTTTTTAAAACATCAATCATTTGTAAAGCAACAATTTTATCGTTATTAATAGTAGCGTGGTGTAAACCATCAACAGCATTAAAAACAGTTTGGTTTTGTATAACACCTAAATCATGTGCAAACGCAACAATACATCTGCCCCCATTACCACACATGGTACTTTGGTTACCATCGGCATTGTAATATACCATTTTAAAATCGGCAGATAAATCGTTCTCTAATAAAATCAATCCATCGGCACCAATACCAAATCGTCTATCGCATAAATGCGCTATTAGTTGTACGTTATCTTTAGGAAAAAAATCACTACGGTTATCAACCATTACAAAATCGTTTCCTGTGCCTTGATACTTATAAAATGTTAACTGTTTCATGCTACAAAGATATAATATTAAAGCTTCGTTAACTAGTGTTAACAAGCGTTAAACTACTTTTTTATAATTTTTTCTCCTTTTATTTTTACTTTAAATTTTAAAAAATTAAATACTATGAAAAATATTGGAACTATTTTAGCAACATCGTTGTTAAGTGGTGTTGTAACCTTGGGCGCATATAAATTGTTTTTTGAGCCAAATAACTATTTAAACACAAACAACGAAATTACTACTAGCGCACCATTACGCAATGTTGGAAACAATGTATTTGAAGCACCTAATTTTAAAATGGCTGCCGAAAAAACCATACATGCAGTTGTACACGTTAAAAATGTATCGTTTAGAAACGCACCGCGAAACCCAATTATGGAATATTTTTATGGATACCAAGGTGGTTCACAAACTTATGCACAAGTAGGTACAGGATCAGGTGTAATAATTTCTGAAGATGGCTACATTGTAACAAATAATCACGTGATACAAGGTGCAAACGATTTAGAAATTACGTTAAACGATAACCGAACTTTTAAAGCAAAATTAATTGGAACCGATTCTAAAATGGATATTGCGTTACTAAAAATTAATACCACTGAAAAACTACCTTATACAGCATTTGCTGATTCTGATGCTATTAACGTTGGCGATTGGGTTTTAGCAGTTGGTAATCCTTACAATTTAACATCAACTGTAACAGCAGGAATTGTTTCGGCAAAAGCTAGAAATTTATCCGAAAACGGCATTCAATCATTTATACAAACCGATGCTGCTGTGAACCCAGGAAACTCGGGCGGTGCATTAGTTAACAGCAACGGCGATTTAATTGGCATCAATACCATGATCACATCGGCAACGGGTTCATATGTAGGGTATTCTTTTGCAATACCATCAAACATGGCTCGTAAAATTGTTAACGATTTAATGGAATACGGAAAAGTACAACAAGGTATTCTAGGAGTGCAAGGATACGAAGTAAACAGCCAAATAGCTACCGAAAAAAACTTAAATACAGCAAAAGGTTTTTTTGTTGAAAGTGTTACAAAAAATTCGGGTGCCGAAGCAGCAGGACTTAAAAAAGGCGATATTATTTATGCTATAGATGGCAAAAACATTAATACCTTTTTAGATTTAAACAGTATTATTGCAACTAAACGCCCTAATGATTTGGTTAAAGTTGCATTAAAACGTAACAATCAAAACAAAGAAATTTTAGTTAAATTAAGTAAAAAAGAAATTGCCCAATTGCAATTTAACGGGTTTGAAATTGAAAATTTATCGCCAACCGAACAAAAAAAATTAGGCATAAACTATGGTGTAAAAATTAACGGCATAACTAATGAACGCTTTAAAATGTACGAAAACGAATTAAAAAATGCAGTAATTTTAGCTGTAAATGGTAATAAGATTAATAACACAGAACAAGCCAACGAAATTTTATCTAAAACAAACAATCAACAGCTTCGTTTTGATATCATTACACCACGTGGCGAACGCTTACGACTAATTTTATAATAACATATTTAAAAGTAGATTTAAAACAAATCTACTTTTTTAATTATATGTGCTTGTATATCATAAAATTTAATAATTTTGTACGTTTATAAAATACAACACAATTTACAACCCCAATGGAAAATAATTTATACGAAAAAGAATTAGCTTTTCAAGCAGATAGAAGAAAAGCTTGCGTAGAATTTATTAAAATCGTTAATGATTTATGGTACGACAAATCAATTGAATTGGTTCTATTTAGAAATCAATTAATTGACCGTAGCGTAAGCGACATTATTAACTTGCACGAATACGCTGCAAAATTTGTTGAAAAACCAATTAACATTTTTGATACAGTAGAAATTGCTCGTGCTATTTTAACTGCTGATTTACCTCCTGCACGTATTGATATTGGTAAATTAACGTATGAATTCCATTTAGAAGACAATAAATACAACGATTCTTTATCGTTTGTTGTTGATAAATTAAAAGATGCTAAAGACAACAAAGGTATTGAACCTAAAGATGTTGTTTTATATGGTTTTGGTCGTATTGGTCGTTTATTAGCTCGTGAATTAATGGCTAAAATTGGTAAGGGACAACAATTACGCTTAAAAGCAATTGTAACGCGTGATAAAAACGATGCTTTATCATTAGAAAAACGTGCATCTTTATTACGTTTAGATTCAATTCACGGCGATTTTGAAGGATCTGTTGGTGTTGATGTTGAAAATGAATCTTTAATTATCAATGGATCACCAGTACGTATGATTTCTGCTGCGCAACCAGAAGATATCGACTATACACAATACGGCATTAACGATGCATTAGTTATTGACAACACAGGTGTTTTTAAAGACGAAGCAGCTTTATCGCGCCACTTAAAATCAAAAGGTGCATCAAAAGTTTTATTAACTGCACCTGGAAAAGGGGTTCCTAACATTGTTTACGGTGTGAACCACGAAAATTACAACATAGATGAAACACCAATTTGGTCGGCTGCATCATGTACAACTAACGCTATTACACCAGTTTTAGCTGTTATGGAAAAAGAATTAGGTGTTGTTAAAGGTCATTTAGAAACCATTCACGCTTATACAAACGACCAAAATTTGGTTGATAATATGCACAAAAAATACCGTCGTGGTAGAGCAGCTGCTTTAAATATGGTAATTACCGAAACAGGTGCTGGATCTGCAGTAGCAAAAGCATTGCCAAGTTTAGCAGGTAAATTAACTTCAAATGCAATTCGTGTACCTGTTCCAAACGGTTCGTTAGTTGTTTTAAATTTAGAAGTTAACAAACAAACTTCGGTTGAAGATTTAAACAAAATGATGAGAAAATACGCTTTAGAAGGCGAATTGGTAGAGCAAATTAAATATTCGTTAAACAACGAATTAGTATCTTCAGACATCGTTGGTACTTCGGCTCCTGCAATTTACGATTCTAACGCTACAATTGTTTCTGCCGATGGTAAAAACATTGTATTATACATTTGGTACGATAACGAATACGGCTACAGCCACCAAGTAATTCGTTTAGCAAAACACATTGCTAAAGTACGCAGATACGTTTACTATTAGTAGATTGTTTTAACAAATACATCACAATATATGCCTCAAATTGTTTTACTTTTTGAGGCATTTTTATTTAACTTAGCTTAAAACTTAAAACATGGCACGTACCCCTTCAAATATGTTGGCGCTAGGAACTGTAGCACCTGATTTTTATTTACCAGACACTAACGGACACGATTTTAAAAACTTTAACGATGTAAAAGGTAATCATGGTACCGTTGTAATGTTTATATGCAACCACTGCCCTTTTGTTGTACATGTAATTGAAGAAGTTATACGCATTGTAAACGATTACCGCGTGCAAGGAATTGGTTTTGTAGCGATATCTAGTAACGATGCTATAAATTACCCAGATGATGCACCTGAAAAAATGACCGAATTTGCTTTTATAAACAAATTCAGCTTTCCTTATTTATACGATGAAACCCAAGAAACTGCAAAAAATTACGACGCAGCTTGCACGCCAGACTTTTATTTGTTTAACGCACAAAACAAACTGGTTTATCGCGGACAATTAGACGATTCTCGTCCAAACAACGGAATAACTTTAAGCGGAAGCGATTTACGAAACGCCATAGATGCTTTACTATACAACCGAAGTGTTAATCCTATGCAAAAACCAAGTATTGGATGTAATATTAAATGGAAAAATTCATTTTAAAATTAAAATGTTTAGTACATTTGCACACACTATTTTTCAACTTTGAATTGCATATATTTAAAATTAACAAAACGTATTTTAAACATTATAAAAACTAAAGTACCAAACATTAATTTTAAAGCAACAAATTAAGAAAAACAGCAGAAAAATTTTAAACAAATTTACTAACAACAACAGTTTTTGTAATTAAAAATTTATGTTACATCAAAAATTTTTTAATCGTTTTGTAATTAGACAAGTTATTTGGGCATTTGTAATTACCTATCTAATTGTAACACTTTATTTGGTTCTTTTTAAAGGTTGGAGC
This sequence comes from Myroides sp. JBRI-B21084, assembly GCF_030545015.1. Lineage (GTDB taxonomy): Bacteria > Bacteroidota > Bacteroidia > Flavobacteriales > Flavobacteriaceae > Flavobacterium. The sequence goes on along the minus strand of NZ_CP120653.1, from coordinate 904,374 downwards.
TTTCTATCTTTACTACTACCAGCTTTTTTGTTTTATTTAGCTTTTAAAGATGCTTTTCAAACAAAACACACCATACGTAAAAACTATCCAATTATTGGTCGTTTACGATATATTTTAGAAGAAATTCGCCCAGAACTTCGCCAATATTTTTGGGAAGGCGAATTAGACGGTAAACCGTTTAACCGAAGAGAGCGTTCTATTGTTTACCAACGTGCTAAAAACGAAAAACAAACCGTTTCATTTGGTATGCAAGACGACCCAAACCGTATTGGTTACGAATGGGCATCACACTCTGTTTATCCAAAAATCATTTCCGATTTTAACTTTCGTACTTTAATAGGTAACGAACAATGTAAAAAACCATACAACGCAAGTATTTACAATATTAGTGCAATGAGTTATGGTGCTTTAAGCAAAAAAGCAATCATTTCACTTAACAAAGGTGCTAAACTAGGTGGTTTTGCACATAATACGGGCGAAGGTGGTATATCTCCTTATCATAGATCAGGTGGCGATTTAATTTGGCAAATTGGTACTGGATACTTTGGTTGTAGAGACGAGCACGGATTTTTTAACGACACCTTGTTTGCAGAAAGATCGCAGTACGAAGATGTTAAAATGATTGAGTTAAAACTATCGCAAGGTGCTAAACCAGGACATGGTGGATTGTTACCTGCAGAAAAAAACACTTTAGAAGTATCTAAAATACGTAACGTAAAACCTTTTACAACCGTACATTCACCTTCGTCGCACTCTGCGTTTAGCAACGCAACCGAATTAGCGCATTTTATTGGAAAATTACGCACTTTAAGTGGTGGTAAACCAGTAGGATTTAAAATTTGTATTGGTAGAAAAGATGAATTTGTAGATATTATTAAAGCATTTACTGAAACAAGCATTTATCCTGATTTTATTACCATTGATGGTGCTGAAGGTGGTACAGGTGCTGCTCCGTTAGAGTTTATTGACTATATGGGTATGGCATTATCTGATGCTTTGGTTTTTGCAAATAAAATTTTAAAACAATACAACATTCGTCAGCAAATTAAAATTATTGCTGCTGGTAAAATTATATCGGCTTTTGATTTAGCTAAAAACATGTCTTTAGGCGCAGATGCTTGTTATAGCGCACGCGGTATGATGTTTGCATTAGGATGTATTCAGGCTTTACAATGCGATAGCGGACACTGCCCGGTTGGTATTGCTACCCAAGATCCTTTATTATACGAAGGTATGGACATTACTGATAAATCGGTTCGTGTTGCAACTTTCCATAAAAACACTATGAAAGCATTTGGTGAATTTATTGGTGCATGTGGTTTTTCTAAACCAAACGAGATTAGTCCAGAAGCATTCCATAAACGTATTGAACATGGCAAAAACATAACCTTTGCCGAAATGTACTTTAAAGATACAGTTTCACAATAATAAAAAAACGGAAGAAAATTTCTTCCGTTTTTTTATTAGTATTTTTCTAATACAATATCTATTGGTTTGTTCATACGACGACCAAATTGCATGGCTTTTTGTTTTTCTTCTGATGTACATAAAATATACATATTATAAGGTGCCAGTTGCATGGTAAAAGTTTTAAAATGCCCTCCGTTTTCTTCTCCATCAATATCTTCAATTTTTAAATAATACAACTCGGCATTAAACGTATTGGATACAGTAACCAAATAATGATCATCGGCAAAATAATAAAACCATTTACCTTGTGTAAAATCGTTTAGCTTTTTATTGTTTTCATCAATTTTATAATTGCGTACAAAACGTAAAGGTTCATTATTATTTTTCCAACTTAAATTAAAATTAGTATTAATAACTTCTTTTCCATTTTCGTCACAAATACTCATTTTTAAACCATTAATAGTTTGCGCTTTTCCATCTTCATGCGGTTTAACAACAATATAACTGGTAAAATCGTATCCACAATGAATAGCGTCGCCAATTTGTCCGTAAGAACATGCACCGCTAAACAAACCTGCTATTAAAATTAAAAATTTATTCATAAAACAAATATATAAATAAAAAATGAAGCCTTTAAGCTTCATTTTTTTCTTTATATAAATCATAACAATTACCAACGTATAATGGCGCTAGCCCAAGTAAAACCGCTTCCAAAAGCAGCTAACACAACCAAATCACCTTCTTTAATTTTTCCTTTTTCCCAAGCTTCAGTTAATGCAATAGGTACCGATGCTGCTGTTGTATTACCATAATTCATAATATTGTTATACACTTGATCATCGCTTAGCCTAAATTTTTGTTGAATGAATTGCGAAATTCTTAAGTTTGCTTGGTGAGGCACCAACATATTAATATCGCTAACTTGTAAATTATTAGCTTGAAGCCCTTCGTTAATCACCTCGGAGAAACGAACAACTGCGTTTTTAAATACAAATTGCCCATTCATGTACGGAAAATACGATTCGTCATTGGGGTCATTCTCTTTCATAATATCGGTTATCCAGCGTTTGCCCATACCTGGTGCAATTAAAGCCAGTTCTTCGGCATGTTCACCTTCGGAATGTAAATGAGTAGATAAAATTCCTTTCGATAAATCTTCGGTTCTACTTAAAACAGCCGCTCCTGCCCCATCGCCAAATATCACCGAAACACCTCGACCACGTGTGGTCATATCCAACCCTTTGGAATGTATTTCAGAGCCAACTACTAAAACATTTTTGTACATACCGGTTTTTATAAATTGATCCGCAACCGATAACGCATATATAAAACCTGAACATTGGTTGCGAATATCTAAGGCACCAACTGTTTTTAAACCTAAATCTTTTTGTAGCGTAACACCTGGCCCTGGAAAATAATAATCGGGACTTAAAGTTGCAAAAACAATAAAATCAATATCGTTTTTATCAATTTTTGCACGTTCAATAGCTATTTTTGATGCTTTTAAAGCCATACCCGATGTAGTATCTTCGGGTAAAACTACATGACGGCGTTCTTTGATACCTGTTCGTTCTTGAATCCACTCATCGTTGGTATCCATTAATTTAGACAAATCGTTATTGGTTACCACGTTTTCGGGTACATAAAAACCCAATCCTGTTATTTTTGAATGATACATAATTGCTTATTTTAATATAATCAAATTTACAGATATTTTTATTAATGTATAATTGCTTTTTAAACGAAGCTTGCAAATTTGTTATAAATAATTGTATCTTTAAACATACTATTAAAATACAATCCTAATAAATGAAACGAATTATAAAAACCTTATTAGCATTATTGTTAGCCACAGCGCCTATGACTGCACAAGAAAATATTACTTTTCAGAAACCATCGAAAGAAATTTTACAATTAGCCGATTTTGAACGTGCACCATCTGTTTCTATGAATACTAATAAAGAATGGATGATATTATCGTACCGTAATACGTATAAAAATCTTGAAGAATTAAATCAAGATGAATTGCGTTTAGGTGGGCTGCGTATCAATCCTAATACCAATATTAGTAGCACTACATCGTTCATAAATAATATAAAAATTAAAAAAACAAACGATAAAACCGAAACTACTGTAAAAGGGTTACCTGCAAACGCTTTAATTAGCAATATGACATGGGCACCAAACGAAACTAAATTAGCGTTTACAAACACTACAGCAACAGGTAACGAATTATGGATACTTGATTTACAAACCGCAACTGCAACAAAATTAACCGAAGCTGTATTAAACGCCAACTTAGGCAATCCTATAACTTGGTATAAAAACAGTACACAAATGTTAATTAAAGTGATGCCTGAAAACAGAAATCAATTAATTAATGCAGCAAAAGCAATACCAAGCGGTCCTATAGTTTCTACAGCCGAAGAAGGTGTTGTTTCACAAAACAGAACGTACCAAGATTTGTTAAAAAACAAAACCGACGAAGCTAATTTTGAAACAATAGTAACATCAGAACTTTACACGGTTGATTTAAACGGAAACAAAAAGCTTTTTAAAAAAGCAGATATGTACGCGGGTGAAACTTTTTCGCCCGACGGAAATTATATGTTACTTACAACCATTCAAAAACCATTTTCGTACCTAGTCCCTTTAAGTAGATTTCCTATGAAAACTACTGCTTACAACGCAGAAGGTACTATTTTAAAAGTGGTAAACGAAATACCTTTGAACGAAGTTATGCCTAAAGGCTTTATGGCTGTAAGAGAAGGTAAACGCAGCATGAGTTGGAGAAACGACAAACCTGCTACTTTGTTTTTTGTAGAAGCTTTAGATGGTGGCGATCCTGCTAAAAATGTAAGTCATAGAGATGCGTTGTACACCTGGGAAGCACCTTTTACAAACAACCCTGAATTGCTTACAAAAACACCACAACGTTACGGTGGCATTGCTTGGGGCGATGATGAAACGGCTATTGTTTACGACCAATGGTACGATACACGTAATATTAAAACGTATTTATTTAATCCAACAAAAAAATCGGATTTAGTTACTATTTGGGATAGAAACTATCAAGATATTTACACTGATCCAGGAGATTTTCAAACAAAAAAGAATACTTTGGGTAGACAAATTTTACAAAAAGAAAGCAATAAATTGTATTTAATTGGAGAAGGACACACCAAAGAAGGTCAATTTCCTTTTATTGATGAATTAGATTTGGCTTCACTAAAAACAAAACGTTTGTATCAATCTAAATTTACAGAAAAAATTGAAACCATTTCTGAAATCATCGACATTAAAAAGGGCAATATTTTAGTAAACATTCAATCTAAAAGTGATTATCCAAACTACTATTTTAGAAATATTAAATCTAAAAACGATTTAAAACAAATTACATTCAACAAAAATCCGTTTGAAAGTATTAAAGATGTACATAAAGAAGTTATTAAATACAAACGAAAAGATGGAGTAGAACTTTCGGGTACGTTATATCTTCCAGCAGGATACAATCGTAAAAATCCAACCGAAAAATTACCTTTATTAATTTGGGCATATCCAACAGAGTATAAAGACAAAAACAGTGCAGGGCAAACAGCTGCAAACCCTAATGAATTTACTTTTCCTTACTACGGATCGTTTGTATATTGGGCTGCAAAAGGTTATGCTGTTTTAGACGATGCCGCTTTTCCTATTATTGGCGAAGGAACTCAAGAACCAAACGATACTTTTTTAGAACAATTAGCAATGAATGCCGAAGCTGCAATTGATGCTGTAGATAAGTTAGGTTATATAGATAGAACAAAAGTTGGTGTTGGTGGACACTCATACGGCGCTTTTATGACCGCAAATTTACTAGCCCACACTAAATTATTTGCCTGTGGTATTGCACGTTCAGGTGCTTATAACCGTACATTAACCCCGTTTGGTTTTCAAAGTGAACAGCGTAATTATTGGGAAGTACCAAACATTTACAATACCATGTCGCCTTTTATGAATGCCGAAAAAATGAAAACGCCTTTATTATTAGTGCATGGCGAAGCCGATAATAACCCAGGAACATTTACATTACAAACCGAGCGATATTTTCAGGCTTTAAAAGGCTTGGGTGCACCTGTGCGTATGGTAATTTTACCAAAAGAAAGTCACAGTTATGTTGCTAAAGAAAACATTTTGCACCTGCTATGGGAACAAGAACAGTTTTTAGACAAGCATTTAAAAAATAAATAAAAACAAAATCGCTGACAGAAATGTCAGCGATTTTACTTTTTATGAGGTAATTGAGATTTTTATTTTTTTTTCAATTTCTATTGATTCATTGCTTTGAATTTTCACAGAAACATCATTTAAATTAGCACTTATTACATAGTACGAACCTACAAAATTACAAGCAGTAACAGTAACTTCAAATCCTGTGGAATCAACAACTAATTCATGAGGTCTTAATAAAAAAGTTTCATCGTTATCAAAACCAAAATATCTAGCTGGAATACTATTAATTTCTCCTGTTAATTGCGCAGAATATATACTTTTAGGATTTTTATAAACATTAATTGTAGTTTGTTTTTCAATTAATTTACCTGCTTGCATAACCAAAACCTCATCAGAAAACATTAAAATTTCATTAGGTGTGTGCGAAGTGTAAATAACCGTTATTCCATTGCTTTTACAATAATCAAACACATGTTGCGCTAATTGTGATTTAAGATGAAAATCGATATGTGAGAAAGGCTCATCAAGTAACAACACTTGAGGTTGCAATGCCAAAACCTTTGCTAGCGCTGTGCGTTGCATTTGTCCGCCACTTAAAAACTTAGCTTTAACATTTGCAAATTCGGTCATACCTACTAATTCTAGTAATTCTGCCACACGTTGTTTTTTTTCTTTTAGATAGAAATTAGAAAGAAATCGTCCTACATTTTCTTCTACCGAAACAAAGGGCATTAAATCAAAATCTTGTGCCAAATATTTTATAAAATCCATACCTGGAACTAAATGATATGCCGGACCTAAAATTTGAGTATCGTTCCAAAAAATAGAACCTGAATTAGCATCTAACAAACCATAAATAAGCTTTAATAAGGTAGATTTTCCGCTGCCACTTGCCCCTATCAAAGCATAAGATTTTCCACTACTAAGCTGAAAACTTACATGGTTTATAACTAAAGAATTTTGATATGAAAAAGAAAGTTGATTAAGCTGCAACATAAATAAAAAGGCGACCGAAGTCGCCTGTAAATATAAAATTATAAACTTGCTATATAACGTTCGGCATCTAAAGCTGCAATACAACCCGATCCGGCAGCTGTAATTGCTTGGCGGTAATCTTTATCTTGTACATCGCCACAAGCAAAAACGCCAGGAATATTTGTTTTAGATGTTTTCCCTTCGGTAATTAAATATCCAGTTTCATCCATTGTTAATTGACCTGCAAAAATATCGGTATTTGGTTTGTGACCAATAGCTACAAAAACACCGGTTACTGCAATTTCATGTTTTTCGCCAGTTGAAGAATTTACAACGCGTACACCATTTACAATTTGTCCATCACCTAAAACTTCATCAATTTCGGTACTCATTAAAATTTCAATATTTGCTGTATTTTTAACGCGTTCTTCCATGATTTTTGATGCGCGAAACTTTTCAGAACGTACCAACATGGTAACTTTTTTACACAAATGTGATAAATAGTGTGCTTCTTCACAAGCTGAATCGCCTGCACCAACTATAACAACCTCTTGATTACGGTAGAAAAAACCATCGCATACAGCACAAGCAGATACACCCCCACCCATTTGCAAATAATGTTGTTCTGAAGGTAAACCTAAATATTTTGCTGTTGCACCAGTTGAAATAATTACAGTTTTAGCATGAACTTCAATAGTATCGTTTATCCAAACTTTTTTAATATCGCCTGTTAAATCAACTTTTGTTGCAAAACCATCTCGTACATCGGTACCAAAGCGTTTTGCTTGTGCTTGCAATTGCATCATCATTTCTGGTCCGGTAACACCGTCTGGATAACCCGGAAAGTTTTCAACCTCGTTAGTTGTTGTTAGCTGTCCGCCTGGTTGCATTCCTTGATATAAAACCGGATTCATATTAGCACGTGCAGCATATATAGCCGCAGTATAACCTGCTGGTCCCGAACCAATAATTAAACATTTCACTGTTTCTATTGTTGTTGACATACTTTTTTTATTGAAATTTTGTGAATACAAAAATAGGTATTTATAAACGGATATGAAAACAAAGTTCATTTTTAAATAACTATACTGTTATCAATATTTTTTATATATTTTTTTAGGATATCTAAAAAAAACGCTTACATTTGCACCGTATTATTTAAGCAATACACGGGGTGTAGCGTAGCCCGGTCATCGCGCCTGGTTTGGGACCAGGAGGTCGCAGGTTCGAATCCTGCCACCCCGACACTTTAAAAGTCTATAAATTATTTTTATAGGCTTTTTTTTTATGTCTTTTAATAAAATTACACTTAAGTAACTTTTGTAACACAACTTTTAATTTTTAATAAACATCTTTGCATTAAATTTTTAATATATATGGATTGGATTTTACAACCTTGGCCTTGGTATATTAGTGGCCCTTTAATTACTTTAACAATGTTTATATTGTTAGTTGTTGGTAAAAATTTTGGTATGTCGGCAAATTTGCGAACATTATGTACTATTTGTGGCGCCAATAAAACCTGTGACTTTTTTTGCTTTGATTGGAAACTGCAACGTTGGAATTTGTTAGTAATGCTTGGTGCAATTATTGGTGGATTTATTGCAACGCATTATTTATCGGACAACCAAATACCAAATATAAACCAACAAACTATTGAACAATTACACCAAATGGGTATAGAAAGCGCGGGATCAACCTACACACCAATTGAACTATTTGGTTCTGAAGCACTATCATCTCCTAAAACAATTATTATTTTATTAATTGGAGGTGTTTTAGTAGGTTTTGGATCGCGTTATGCTGGTGGTTGCACCTCGGGGCATTCAATATCTGGTATTAGCAACTTACAAATACCATCGCTTATTGCTACCATAGGTTTTTTTATTGGTGGTTTAATAATGGTACATGTCATTTTTCCTTTCATTTTTTAATTTACTATCTATGAAAAATATAATTTATTTATCCATTGGTGTTTTTTTTGGAATTGTAATGTATAAGTCCGAAGCTGCTTCGTGGTTTAGAATTTACGAAATGTTTCAATTTCAATCTATACATATGTACGGTTTAATGGGAACCGCATTAGTTACAGGTATTTTAGCAATTCAGTTTATCAAATCGAAACAAGTAAAAGACATTAACGGTAACAAAATTCACATTGCGGATAAAGAAAAAAGTATTGCCCGTTATTTAATTGGTGGTATTTTATTTGGATTAGGTTGGGCTTTAGCAGGCGCGTGTCCGGGTCCTATGTTTGTACTTACTGGTGCAGGTTATTTTCCAATTTTAATAGTAATTTTAGGTGCAGTTTTAGGCACATGGTTTTACGGACTGTTAAAAAACAAACTACCGCATTAATATGAAAACAGTTGAAGAGTTAATTAAAGAAACTTACGGTACTATTTTTGAAAAGGAATTAGTAAACGAAATAATTTTGGTTGCGCAATTAGTATCTTTTAAAGAAGGTGATGTTTTGATTGATATTGGCAAATACATTAAAACAATGCCCCTTTTAATTAATGGTGCTATAAAAATTATGCGCGAAGATTTTGATACTGGCGAACTTTTATTATACTTTTTAGAAAAAGGCGACACTTGTTCAATGACTCTTAACTGCTGTTTAGGCGATAAAAAAAGTGAAATTAGGGCCATTGCCGAAACCAATGGTTTAGTTGCCATGATACCGGTTACAAAAATGGAAGAATGGCTTGCTAAATATAAAAGTTGGCGAACTTTTGTTTTTGAAAGTTACAACAACCGTTTTAATGAAATGCTTAATGCAATTGATAATATTGCGTTTATGAATATGAATGAACGCTTGTTAAATTATTTAAAAGAAAAATGTAAAATAAACAACTCAAAGTTTATTACAACCACACATCAAGAAATTGCAAATGAATTAAACAGTTCCCGAGTAGTAATCTCAAGACTTTTAAAAGCCCTTGAAAACAATGGCAACATAAAACTAAACCGCAACACAATTGAGTTTTTACAATAAAAAAAGGCTACCAAATTTGGTAGCCTTATTATTATTAATCAATTTTGTAACGTTTTCTATCGTTTTCATTCAAATAAATTTTACGTAAACGTAACGATTTTGGAGTTACTTCTACATATTCATCTTTTTGAATGTATTCTAAAGCTTCTTCTAACGAAAATTTAATAGCAGGAATAATTCTTGCTTTATCATCGGCACCAGAAGAACGTACGTTGGTTAATTTTTTGGTTTTAGTAACATTTACTGTCATATCATCACCACGAGAATTTTCACCAATTACTTGTCCTTCGTAAATATCTTCGTTTGGATCAACAAAGAATTTACCACGCTCTTGTAATTTATCAATAGAGTAAGGAATTGCCTTACCGTTTTCCATAGAAATTAAAGAACCATTGTTACGTCCGGCAATTTCGCCTTTGTATGGTTGGTATTCTAAGAAACGGTGCGACATAATTGCTTCACCAGCCGTTGCAGTTAATAATTGGTTACGTAAACCGATAATTCCGCGAGATGGTATATTGAAAACAATAATCATACGCTCGCCACGAGGTTCCATTGATAACATTTCACCTTTACGTAATGTAACAAACTCTACTGCACGACCTGATAAATTTTCAGGAATATCAATAGTTAATTCTTCAACAGGTTCACATTTAACACCATCAATTTCTTTAATGATTACTTGTGGTTGACCAATTTGTAATTCGTACCCTTCACGACGCATTGTTTCAATTAAAACTGATAAGTGTAAAACACCACGACCAAAAACCATGAATTTATCTGCAGAATCTGTTTCGTTAACGCGTAACGCTAAGTTTTTCTCTAATTCTTTGGTTAAACGATCTTTAATATGGCGGCTAGTTACAAACTTACCTTCTTTTCCAAAGAAAGGTGAATCATTAATAGTGAACAACATACTCATTGTAGGCTCATCAATTTTAATGGTTTCTAAACCTTCAGGGTTTTCAAAATCAGCAATACAATCACCAATTTCAAAACCTTCAATACCTACAACAGCACAAATATCACCAGCTTTAACCTCTTCAACTTTCATTCGGCCTAAACCTTCAAAAGTGTATAGTTCTTTAATTCTTGATTTTACAATTCCACCTTCGCGTTTAATTAACGAAATATTCATTCCTTCGCGTAAAACTCCACGGTGTAAACGCCCAATTGCGATACGCCCTGTAAACGATGAAAAGTCTAACGAAGTAATTAACATTTGTGGTGTTCCTTGTTTTTCTTCAGCAGCAGGTACGTGTTCAATAACCATTTCTAACAATGCTTCCATTGAATCGGTAGGTTGTTTCCAATCGGTACTCATCCAGTTATTTTTAGCTGAACCATAAACCGAAGGGAAATCTAATTGCCATTCTTCTGCACCTAATTCAAACATTAAATCGAAAACTTTTTCGTGAACTTCGTCTGGTGTACAGTTCTCTTTATCAACTTTATTAATAACCACACAAGGCTTTAAACCTAATTCAATAGCTTTTTGCAATACAAAACGCGTTTGTGGCATAGGCCCTTCAAATGCATCAACAATTAGCAAAACACCATCGGCCATGTTTAAAACACGTTCCACTTCACCTCCAAAATCAGCGTGTCCAGGAGTATCAATAATGTTGATTTTTGTTCCTTTGTATTGTACCGATACGTTTTTAGAAACGATTGTAATTCCACGTTCGCGTTCTAAATCGTTGTTATCAAGGATTAAATCACCTGTATTTTCATTCTCTCTAAACAATTGACAATGATACATAATTTTGTCAACCATAGTAGTTTTACCGTGGTCAACGTGTGCAATAATTGCGATATTTCTTATTTGGGTCATAAAAATAAAGTTTCTTTTATTTTGCAAATGCTATTTAACAACAAAAAGCCCTCGGTTAAGGAGAGCTTAAGTGTTATATATCTCAAAAACATTAACTAATTAAAGTGCGTTAACGTGTTTTGTTAATTTAGATTTTAAGTTAGCTGCTTTGTTAGAATGTATGATATTCTTTTTAGCTAATTTATCGATCATTGAAGTAACAACAACTAACTTTTCAGTAGCTTCTGATTTGTTTTCAATTAAACGTAAAGCTTTAATTGCATTACGAGTAGTTTTGTGTTGATACTTGTTTAATACTCTTTTCTTTTCGTTGCTTCTGATTCTTTTTAAAGCTGACTTGTGATTTGCCATTTTTTAATCTTTTTAATTGTAATTATTTTTAAAACTTTTAGTTAAAAAAGAAAAACCTCCCACAATTTTAAAAATCACTTTGGTTTTAACTAATAAAATAACAGCCGAGACACTGACAATTATTCTACAAAACTTATTTACAACTAATAGTAGCCCGTAAGGGAATCGAACCCTTCTTACCAGGATGAAAACCTGGCGTCCTAACCGATAGACGAACGGGCCATCATTTTTTAAAGGATGATAGAAACCTTTTGTAGCCCGTAAGGGAATCGAACCCTTCTTACCAGGATGAAAACCTGGCGTCCTAACCGATAGACGAACGGGCCATCATTTTTTAAAGGATGATAGAAACCTTTTGTAGCCCGTAAGGGAATCGAACCCTTCTTACCAGGATGAAAACCTGGCGTCCTAACCGATAGACGAACGGGCCATCATTTTTCAAAGGATGATAGTAACCTTTTGTAGTCCGTAGGGGAATCGAACCCCTGTTACCAGGATGAAAACCTGGCGTCCTAACCCCTAGACGAACGGACCGTTATTTTGTATTTGCGGTTGCAAAAGTACTATTATTTTTAAAACCTACAAATTATTTTTTACTTTTTTTATCTTACAAAGAACAGTGTGCTTTTTTATTGCGAGTGCAAATATCTGCATAAATTTTTAATTACCAAACGAAATTTAAATTTATGCAGATATTTTTATTACATCTTATTCAGTTCGTTCAATTTTTGCACCTAAAGCCAATAAACGTCCATCGATATTTTCATATCCACGATCTATTTGATCTATATTTTGTATAACACTTGTTCCTTTTGCCGATAAGGCTGCAATAAGCAACGAAATTCCGGCACGTATATCAGGCGATGTCATTTTGGTAGCTTTTAATTGCGATTTAAAATCGTGCCCAATAATAACCGCACGGTGTGGATCACATAAAATAATCTTAGCCCCCATATCAATCAATTTATCCACAAAAAATAAACGTGATTCAAACATTTTTTGGTGAATCAACACTTCGCCGCGTGCTTGTGTTGCAACAACCAAAAATATACTTAATAAATCGGGGGTTAATCCTGGCCAAGGCGCATCAGAAACTGTTAAAATAGATCCATCAATATCGCCTTTAATTTCGTAACCATTTGTATGTGCAGGTATGTAAATATCATCGTTAACTCGTTCAATGGTTATCCCTAATTTTCTAAAAGCTGTGGGTATTACTCCTAAGTTTTCCCAACTTACATTTTTGATTGTAATTTCACTACGAGTCATAGCTGCTAAACCAATCCACGAACCAATTTCTATCATATCGGGTAAAATAGCATGTGTGCAACCACTTAATTTTTCTACCCCTTCAATAGTTAATAAATTAGAACCTACACCAGTAATTTTAGCTCCCATTGCATTTAACATTTTGCACAATTGTTGCAAATAAGGTTCACAAGCCGCATTGTATATTGTGGTAACACCTTTTGCTAAAACAGCAGCCATCACAATATTTGCTGTACCGGTAACCGATGCCTCATCTAACAACATATAACTTCCGGTTAAGCCATTAGGTGCTTCTACGCCATAAAAATGTTCTTCACGTACGTATCTAAATTTCGCACCTAAATTTATAAAGCCTTCAAAATGGGTATCTAAACGTCGGCGACCAATTTTATCACCTCCTGGTTTTGGAATAAATCCTTTACCAAAACGTGCCAATAATGGACCAACAATCATTATAGACCCACGTAAAGCACCACCTTCTTTTTTAAAAGCTTCGGTTTCTAAATAATTTACATTTACCTCATCGGCTAGAAAAGTATAAGTCCCCTTTGCTGTTTTTTCTATTTTAACACCTAAGTTTTTTAACAACGTAATTAATTTATTTACGTCGATAATATCTGGAATGTTTGTTATTGTAATTTTTTCATCTGTTAACAATACAGCACACAAAATTTGAAGTGCTTCGTTTTTAGCGCCTTGTGGTTGTACAACTCCATTTAATGTATGACCACCTTCTATTTTAAATGTTCCCATTAGTTTGTGTTTCTGTTTGTATTTTTAGATGAATTATTATTTGTATTGTTTTTTTTAACAAAGCGATTATTGGTATTGTTACTTTGTTTATTGTTTGAATTATTGCGTTGTGTATTGTTGTTAGTGCCTGAATTATTTCGATTTTGAAACTGATTGTTGCGGTTGTTATTGTTACCACTTTGGCTGTTTCGGTTATTTTGATAGGTATTTGTACGATTATTTGCTTTTGCTAAGTTTACCGAATTGTTATTATCGTCTACCCCATTTGTTAAATCAATTTTGCCATTTGAAAGTTCTTTTAAATGCTGAAAAATCACAGTGTCTTCAACCGATTCATTGTTCCAATTAACATAACTTTTTTTCATATGGTTAGCAATAACCATAATTAAAGCATCTTTACGTTCACCATCTTCCCAACCAATTGCTTCTTGAATCATTTCAACAATATTTGTACCGTAAAAACGATATTTTTGATTGTTTTTAGGATATTCAATTAAAATTGGTTCGTTAAAATTAGTTACTGATTTTGGTTTTTCATAAGGTGAATCTACATCTAATTCAAATCGAGACATTTTAAAAAGCTGATCCCATAATTTGTGTTGAAAATCTAACACATCGCGCAAATGCGGATTTATGGTTCCCATAATATCAATAACAGCACGGGCGGCTTTATTGCGCTCTTCAATATCTTTAATTACAATTACTTGGTCTATTAGCTTTTGTAAATGCCTACCATATTCAGGCAACACCAAATCCCTACGGTTGGTATTGTATTCTAAATTATTTATTGCTTCTTTAGGATTAAATTTCATATTTTTTTACAAGGAAATAATGCCTTCTATTGTTGAAACTTGTTGGTATTTCTCTATAATAGCATCTGCACTTTGCATTACAACGTTTATAGAAACACTAGAATAATTTCCGTTTTTTGATTTATTTGTAGTTATTACAGCCCCCATATTATTAAAAGCTTTCTCAATTAAAGCAATTTTTTCATCGCTGGCAGGTATTATAAATTTATATAAATATTCTACCGGCCATTTTTCGGTAGTATTCTCTAACTCGGCTTTTAAGCGTGCATAAAATTCTTCTGCTTTCTGATCCATAATTATTAAAAATTAGCACAAATATACGCTAGATTAAGGTAAATATACTAATTATAGATTTAATTTGATTATTAGTTTTAATTTTTATATTAATTTTGCGTTTTGATATTTTAAAGTGGATAAAAAAATTATCTTATTAATAGGCGGTCCAGGTTCGGGCAAAACTTCTGTAATTAATAAATTAGCAGAAAAGGGATACGTTTGTTACCCCGAAATTTCGCGACAGGTTACTTTAGAAGCCCAAAAAACAGGTATAGACCAATTGTTTTTAAAAGAACCTCTTTTATTTAGCGAATTACTTTTAAAAGGGCGTATAGATCAATTTAAAAATGCGTTATCGGAAAAAGCTCAACATATATTTATCGATAGAGGCATACCCGATGTTTTAGCCTATATGCATTATATTGGCGATGCTTACCCAACTGTTTTTGATGATGCTTGCAAAGAACATCGCTATTCTAAAATTTTTATTATGCCTCCTTGGGAAGAAATTTATGAAAGCGATAATGAACGATATGAAAATTTTGAACAAGCAAAACTAATTCATAATCATTTGGTTGAAACCTACCAAAATTACGGATACCATTTACAAGAAGTACCAAAAACCGACATAGAAACTAGAATTGCTTTTATTTTAAATAATTTGTAACTTTTCTGTATTTTTATAAGAAAAACAAAATACATTGCTGGAAGCACAACACCTTTTAAAAAAATATTGGAACCATGATTCTTTTCGATTTCCACAACAAGAAATCATTGAATCTGTTGTACAAGGAAACGATACACTTGCATTACTACCAACCGGTGGTGGTAAAAGTATTTGTTTTCAAATTCCGGCATTACTTACTGATGGAATTTGTTTAGTAATATCGCCTTTAATTGCACTTATTGAAGATCAAATAGATCAATTAAAACAACGCAATATTAAAGCATTAGCCATTTCAGGCAATTTATCTGCCGATGAAATATCAAATTTATTAGACAATTCACTTTACGGCAATTACAAATTTTTATACATTGCCCCCGAACGCTTAAAAAACGAATGGATTTTAAGTAGAATTGTTCAATTACCTATAAATGTAGTTGCTATTGATGAAGCCCACTGCATTTCGCAATGGGGTCACGACTTTAGACCCGCTTATTTAGAATTAGGCAAACTAAAAGAATGGTTACCAAATACACCTTTTATTGCTTTAACAGCATCGGCTAACAAACGTGTACAAAACGATATTGTTACCAATTTGCAATTTAAAAACCATCAAACGTTTAAAAAATCGTTTTTTCGTAGTGAATTACACTATGGAGTATATTTTAATGAGAATTCAGAAGAATTAATGCTTCAAATCTTAAAAAAATCAAACGCTCCTGCAATTGTGTATGTAAAAAGCAGAAAAGCAACGGTAGAAGTGGCTCAAAATTTAAAATCTTATGGGCTTTCGGCCGATTTTTTTCACGGAGGTTTAGATTTTAAATCAAAAAAAGAAAAATTAGCAAATTGGATTAATGAATCTACTTTAATAATGGTTGCAACTAATGCATTTGGTATGGGAATTGACAAACCCAACGTTCGCAACGTTTTACATTTGCACATACCCGACAATTTAGAAAGCTACTATCAAGAAGCCGGTAGAGCCGGTAGAGACACCCAAAAAGCATTTGCTACCTTACTATTAAATGCAAAAAGCATAGCACAAGCAACAGCTTTTAACGAAAACAATAAACTTGAAATTAATTTTGTGAAATTGGTATATAAACGCTTTGTAAACCATTTTCAAATTGCCTATGGCGAAGGTTACAATCAAACAATTCGTTTTAATTTTAAAGATTTTTGCGAAAAATACAACTTGGCAGTTAGTAAAACTTTTCATGTTTTTGAATTTTTAGATCGCCAATCGGTACTTACTTTTGAACAAAATTTTAAATATAAAAATTACCTTCATTTTCTATTAAGTTCTGATGATGCAATTACTTATTTTAGTAAACATACCTTAGAAGAAGTTATTTTTGTTAGCATATTAAATCATTATCGCGGCATTCACGAAGCCGAAACTTTTATTGATATTGATGTTTTATCTAAAAAAACAAAAATTCCAAACCAAAAAATTATCGATGTAATTGAATCGTGGGTATTTAAAGGCTTTTGTACTTTTACACAAGCACCTAACGATACCAATATCATACTTAACGAAATACGCGAAGATGATATCACTATAAATCGTGTAGCCAAAAACCTTACACAATTTAACAATATAAAAGAATTGCAATTTAAAGCCATGCTAAACTATGTTAGCAACACTACAATTTGCAAAAACAAAATACTATTAGCATATTTTAACGAAGAAATTGGTGATGATTGCGGAAAATGCTCAACATGTATTCAAAACAAAAAAAACGCTGAAAACACAACCCAACACATAAAAAATCAGCTAAAAAACTACCCAAAAGATTATGTTTTTGAATTAAACGATTTAAAAGATCTTTTTATAAACCAAACAAATTACTTAGCGCAGGCCTTAACCGAATTAATAGAAGAAAACGAATACCAATACCAAAACACAACATATATTAGATTATAATGGAAAAATTACGAATTGTATTTATGGGAACCCCTGATTTTGCAGTGGGTATATTAGATGAAATTGTAAAAAACAACTATGAAATTGCTGC
The DNA here is from genome assembly GCF_030545015.1 of Myroides sp. JBRI-B21084. Lineage (GTDB taxonomy): Bacteria > Bacteroidota > Bacteroidia > Flavobacteriales > Flavobacteriaceae > Flavobacterium. The sequence continues at coordinate 886,799 of NZ_CP120653.1, read as the reverse complement.
GGTAATTACAGCTCCCGATAAACCTGCAGGTCGAGGTCAAAAAATAAACCAATCTGCAGTTAAAATTTATGCCGAAAAAAACAACTTAAAAGTTTTACAGCCCACCAACCTAAAATCTGAGGATTTTCTTACCGAATTACAATCACTAAACGCTAACTTACAAATAGTTGTTGCTTTTAGAATGCTTCCAAAAGCAGTTTGGGCTATGCCTAAATTTGGCACTTTTAATTTACACGCATCACTTTTACCCGATTACCGTGGTGCAGCACCTATAAATTGGGCAATTATAAATGGTGAACAAAAAACCGGAGTTACCACTTTTTTTATTGATGAAAAAATTGATACCGGTGCCATTATTTTAAAAGATGAAATAAACATTTTACCAAATGAAACAGCTGGCGAATTACACGATAAATTAATGGTTTTAGGAGCAACTACTGTTATAAAAACATTACAATTAATAGCTAATAATAAAGTTGCAACTGTTACACAACCAACCGAAGAAACAAAAACTGCTTATAAATTAAATCGTGATAATTGCAAAATTAATTTTAACAACACAAGCTTACAAGTTTACAATTTAATACGTGGTTTAAACCCCTACCCTTCGGCATACGCCATTTTACATGACGAAAATAACGAATGGAATGTAAAATTTCATGATGTTAACTATGTTACAGAAGCACATAACTTTACCCCAGGCAGTTTTATAACGTCAAAAAAAACAATTAAAGTAGCTACAAACAATGGTTTTATAGAAGTGTTATCACTACAATTTCCTGGAAAAAAGAAAATGACAGCAGCCGAATTACTTAACGGAATGCAATTTTCAAACAAAGCTATATGTAATTAATACTATTTACACCTATTTTTAAGAGTTTTTAGCATTTTTTTATAAAAAAAAGTTGTATAAATGAATTTAACTTTTAAATTTGTATATGTTAAGATTAACTCAACAAAAAAATTATTATGAACAAAACACAATTAATCGATGCAATTGCAGAAGATGCTGGAATTAGCAAAACAGCTGCTAAATCAGCTTTAGAATCTTTTTTAAAAAATGTTGGTGAAACTTTAGCTAAAGGCGATAAAATTTCTTTAGTAGGTTTTGGATCTTGGTCTGTTTCTGAAAGAGCTGAAAGAGAAGGTAGAAATCCACAAACTGGAAAAGCTATTAAAATTGCTGCTAAAAAAGTGGTAAAATTTAAGGCTGGGGCTGAATTAGATGGTTCTGTTAACACACCAGTTAAAAAGAAAAAATAATTTTTTTTCTTTTAAATAATTAAAACCACCTGAAAAGAGTGGTTTTTTTTTATTTTTTTTATATTTTTAATTAAAAAATTGGTATGAAAAAATTAAGTCCAACTAAAGGAAAACTTTTAATATCGGATTCTTCGATTTTATTAGATAAAGTTTTTAGTAGATCGGTTCTACTTTTAGCTGAACATAATGCAAAGGGCAGTGTTGGTTTTATCTTAAACAAACCCTTAAATTTATCGTTACAAGATGTAATTCCTGAAGCGCATACTAACTTTATAATTTACAACGGTGGCCCCGTTGAGCAAGACAATTTGTACTTTATACACACTATTCCATCACTAATACCTAATAGTATTGAAATTAAAGATGGTATTTTTTGGGGTGGTGATTATGAAGTGTTGTTTGAATTGTTAAAAACAAACCAAGTTGCCCAAAACGACATCCGTTTTTTCTTAGGTTATAGTGGTTGGGAAGAAAATCAATTACACGAAGAAATTGCCCAAAAAGCATGGACGTGTGTAGAAAACCAATTTACCAACCATATTTTAGAAAAAAACCCTATTAAATTATGGAAAGAATTAATGGTTGATTTAGGCGATGAATTTATTATTTGGGCAAATGCACCCGAAGATCCAGTTATGAATTAAATTTTATTTGTGCATTTAGTTTAACCAATAAATTGTTTGCTACAACTTTGGTATAACTCTTTTTTCGGTATTTTGTAACCGATTGGATACCTACGGCAATATTTGTAATAAAAATCTCATCGGCTTTTTGTAATTCAAAAGGAGAAATAGATCGTTCTTCAAATTTATAATCATTTGATTTTGATATTATTTCAATTATTTTTTTACGAATAATTCCGTTTTTACAACCATCGCTTAAAGGTGGAGTAAAAATAGTATTGTTTTGTACCATAAAAATATTACCGTTAATAGCTTCAATTATATTTTTATCATCATTAATTAAAAAGCAATTGTCGTAATTATTTTCTTCAGCAAAAATACTTGCTGTAATATTTACCAAGCAACTTGTAGTTTTTAAAGTGCTTAATAAATGTTTAGAAACATGAAAATCTTTAAAAAGCTCCATTTCATATGTTTCTTTAGTATTTGTATAAATAGTTTCGGCAGCTTCGGCAACAATAACAAAACCAACTGATCTTTTTTCGGGTAAATATTTACCTTCACCATTTCTAAAAACAGTAAGGCGTACACGGGCATTAATTAAGTTTAAAGCCTTTGTAGTCTTTAAAATTTCAGTTTCCATGTAATCTAATGTAAAGTCAATAGGTATTTCCATACGAATTATACGCATGCTTGCCATTAATCTAAAATAATGGTCTTCTAAAAAAAGTATTTTTCCTTCTAAAACTTTTAAGGTTTCAAAAACAGCATCGGCGTATAAAAAACCTCTGTTCTGTTCTATATTTTCGTTAGATTGTCCTACTAAATTTCCATTAAAATTAATCATAAAAAAAGCTCTGAAATTCAGAGCAAATATAAGGCTTTAAATTTAAGCAGACCCTAATACTTTTTTTAAATCTGCTATTTGATTATTCCACAATTGGGTTTGATCTTTAATTTCATTATCATCTGCAAAATCAATAACCAATAAAGTTACATCTTTTGTTAATTCGTCTAATACAATTCTCAATTCAAAAAAATACTCAGTATCAGCTTCGTCTTCATCTAACCAACGAAATTTAACTTTTTCATCGGTTTTCTTTGTAACTAATTTTGCCTTTTCTTCACTATCGCCCCAAATAAATGTAAATAATTCGCCACGAGAATTTACGTCATCGGCAAACCACTCAGTTAATCCAGATGGTGTTGCTATATATTGATAGAGTAACTGCGGCGAAGCTGTTATAGGAAACTCAATTTCAAACTTTGATTTCATAGTAATTATTTTTTTCGAAATATAGAAAAAATAAAATTATTACCAAATTTTTTTGTTAAAAATTGAAAAAAAACTACATAAAGAATTTCAAATTAAACTGTATATATCTAAAAATAAGAACATTGAACAAAAACAATCAATAACATAAAAATGCTAATTATTGCTTTAATAAAAAATTTCAAAATTTTAATTTAGAACGACTAAGTACGGCGTTTTTCATGTATATCTTTACAATAAAAAACATGTTAATTTTAAGCTATCTTAGTACAGCCTTATTTGCAATTTTAACAATTGTATTGTATTTAAACTACAACGCTTTGTATAAAAAGCTTAAAGCTTTAGAACAAATTGCAAACGAATCGTTTTCAAAAGAAACGTTACTTAATTATAAAAACAATGAATTAACCACTAAGACAAATTTACTTTTAAACGAAATAGCTGAATTAAACCTAAAAAAAACCGATTTATTGAACGAGAATTTAGATTTTAGAACAGAAAATAATGTTTTAAAAGAAAAATTGGTTTTTCAAAAAACAGAAACTAGTTATTTACATCAACAAACTACTTTACAATTTGAAAGTATCGCTCAAAAATTACTTGAAGAAAAAAGCGAACGTTTTACAAAAACCAATCAAGAAAATATTGATAATTTGTTAAAACCTTTAAACGAAAATATAGAGCGCTTTAAAAAACAGGTTGAAGACACGTACGATAAAGAATCTAAATTACGATTTTCTTTAAACGAACGTATTCAGGAGTTAATGATGCAAACCAACAAAATTAGTAGCGAAGCTAACAATTTAGCCAACGCACTTAAAACCAATTACAAAAAACAAGGAGATTGGGGCGAAGTAATTTTAGAAAACATTTTACAGCATTCTGGCTTGGTTAAAAATCGCGAATACAGGTTACAAAACAACCTAATTACTGCCGATGGTAAAAACGTAAGACCCGATGTAATTATTGATTTACCTGATCAAAAATCAATTGTTGTTGACTCTAAAGTTTCGTTAAACGCTTATGATGCTTTTAACAGCACAACAAACAAAGACGAGCAAACAATGCACTTAAAAAATCATTTAAAGGCAATTCGCTCACATATTGATGATTTAAGTTCAAAAAATTACCACAATTTAGTAAACGGATTAGATTTTACTATGTTGTTTATACCTATTGAACCTGCTTATTTAATTGCAGTACAAAACGATGAACATTTATGGCAAGATGCGTATAAAAAATGCATTATACTTGTTAGTCCTACCAATTTTATTGCTTGTTTAAAATTAATTACTGATTTATGGAACCGAGACAAACAAGATAAATCGGCACAAAAAATTGTGCAACAGGCTCAAAAAATCTATGAAAAAACAGTGTTGTTTACCAAAACTTTTGAGCAAGTTGGTAAACAATTAAATCAAGCACAAGACGCATATCTAAAAGCACAAAACCAGTTAAAAGAAGGCAGAGGAAACATTTTATCGCAAACAAATCATTTACTTAAATATGGTATTTCGCCTAAAAATGTTCTGAATGATTTTAATGATGAAGAAGATTCTGAATTTATTGAATAAAAAAATCGAACATTTATGTTCGATTTTTTTATTGCGATATTTTATAAAAACTATACGTGTAACGCTCTGTTTTCTGTAGCAGCTAACGCAGCTTCTTTTATAGCTTCTGCAAACGTTGGGTGTGCATGCGACATACGAGAAATATCTTCTGCTGAAGCACGGTATTCCATAGCAACAACTGCTTCTGCAATTAAATCTGCAGCACGTGCACCAACAATGTGGAAACCTAAAATTTCATCGGTAGTCTTGTCTGCTAAAATCTTTACAAATCCATCTAAATCAGCCGAAGCACGTGCACGTCCTAAAGCTTTAAATGGGAACTGACCTACTTTGTATTCTTTATTTTCAGCTTTTAACTGCTCTTCTGTTTTACCAACAGCAGCAACTTCTGGCCAAGTGTAAACAACTCCAGGAATTAAATTATAATCGATATGTGGTTTTTGACCAGCTAATTGTTCAGCAACCAAAACACCTTCTTCTTCTGCCTTGTGTGCCAACATTGCCCCACGAACAACATCGCCAATTGCATAAATATTTGAAGCCGTTGTTTGTAAATGATCGTTTACTTCTATTTGTCCTCTTTCAGTAATTTTAACTCCAGCTTTTTCGGCATTCAATCCATCAGTGTATGGGCGACGACCTACGCAAACCAAAGCATAATCTCCATTTAAAGAAATCACTTCGTTTTTAGCATTTAAAGCTTCAACTAAAACAGCATCACCATTACGTTCAACTTTTTGAACTTTATGTGAAGTGTAGAATTTCATTCCAGCTTTTTTCAAAACTTTAGTTAATTCTTTAGAAACCGCTCCGTCCATAGTAGGTAAAACACGGTCTGCGTATTCTACAACAGAAACCTGTGCACCTAAACGTAAATAAACCTGACCTAATTCTAAACCAATAACTCCGCCACCAATAATAATTAAATGTTTTGGAATTTCTTTTAATTTTAATGCTTCGGTAGATGTGATAACACGTTCTTTATCGATAGAAATAAACGGTAAAGAAGATGGTTTTGAACCAGTTGCTATAATGGTATTTTTAGCTGAAATTTGTTCAACCGAACCATCGTTTTTTGTAATATTAATGGTAGTAGCGTTTTCAAAAGATCCAACTCCTTCAAAAACGGTAATATTGTTTTTATCCATTAAAAATTTTACTCCACCACAAGTTTGATCTACAACGGCTTGCTTACGCGCAATCATTTTTTCTAGATCAATTTTAACATCACCAGGCAATTCAATACCGTGATCTGCAAAATGTTTCATTTCATCTACATGGTGTGATGAAGCTAGTAAAGCTTTAGATGGAATGCATCCAACATTTAAGCATGTACCGCCAAGTGTTGAGTATTTTTCAATGATTGCAGTTTTCATTCCTAATTGAGCACAACGGATTGCAGATACATATCCACCAGGGCCAGAACCAATTACAACTACGTCAAATGAATTCATATATAATATTTTTAGTATAAAATTATTTTGTACAAAAGTACAACTTATTATTGTTTTAATGTAAAAGTAAACCTTTGTTTAGCCGTTGTTATTAAAGTTTATGCATATTTTCAGCTAATGTTTCAATAAACTTACCAATTGGTCCTTTAACCATCATGGCCATCATTGGGTTAAAATCGCCTTCAAAAAACAATTGAATTTCTGTTTCTTCCTGTGCTATTTCATTTAACTTAGCAATTAAAGTAAAAGGCAATTTACTACTAGCAGCACCTAAAATAATTTCGGAATTTGGTGTAGCACTTTTTTTTACTAATTTAATTTCGGGCATGCCTTTTAAACCAAATTCAAAGCAATTTTCATCAATCACTTCAAATTTCGCGATATTTTCGGGCATTAATTTTTCAAAATTTTTAATATCGCTTAATGCTTCAAACAGATAAGCTTGCGATTTTGAAACCGATACTTTTGAACTTTCTAAATTCATATTTTTATTTTTAAACACCCCAAACTGCTGGAGCTTTACTCCAATCAGCCAAAGTTGAAACTTCTTCTTGTGAAATATAATTGTTTTGTACAGCTGCTTTTAATAGTGTATCATAATTGCTTAAGGTTACCAAATTAATTTGGGCATTTTTAAAGTTCTCAGAAGCAACATCAAATCCATACGTAAAAATGGCAGCCATACCTAAAATATTAGCATTAGCAGCACGCAAAGCTTCAACTGCTTGTAAACTACTTTTTCCGGTACTTATTAAATCTTCAACTACCACTACACTTTTACCTGCTTCAAACTGACCTTCAATTTGGTTTTGTCGACCGTGCTTTTTAGGTTCAGGACGAACATAAACAAATGGTAAATCTAACGCTTCGGCAACCAACAAACCAATGCCAATGGCACCAGTAGCAACGCCCGCAATATAATCGGGTTTACCAAATTTTTCTAAAATATTGGTTGCAAATTCGTTTTTAAGAAATTTTCTTATCTCTGGAAATGAAAGAGTTATGCGATTATCGCAATAAATTGGCGATTTCCATCCCGATGCCCATGTAAAAGGGCTTTTAGGATTTAATTTAATTGCGTTTATTTGTAAAAGCAATTCGGCCGTTTTCTGTGCTGTGTTGTCATTAAAAATCATAAAACCATTGTTTTAACATCTTCTTATTATCATATCGTAAACACCTAATAATCTTTGCTTTACGCTTTATTTTAAAATAAAATTGTATTAAATCGAATTACTTTTTTTATCTTTATTGCAATTAAAATACAACATTTTGCAACAAAAGTACAATAATAATCCAATATGAAAATCGTAATTAAATTAAACAAATCAAACGGCGATCGTGGAAACGGATATGAACTTGTAATTTATTGCAATCATCTTCGTGAGCGAAAACAAAAATTAATTGGGTTTTCAAAATTAGAACATTTTAACGAAGAAATGCAACTAATAAATGAAAAACATCCCGATTATGAAGATTTATTGCCGCGGTTAATGGATTTAAAATTAAAAGCTCGTAAAATAATTGCAAAAGGATGCACAAATGTAAACGAAGCAATGACTTTTTTGTTTGATGAAGATGCAGATCAAATTTCGTTTATAAAATTCTGCGAAGATCATATTAATGAAGATTTACAAGCTGTTGCAGAAGCCGAAAAACGCGGCGATTTGGTTTTACGAAATCGTATAAAAGGGAATGTAAATTCAAATCAAAACACCTTAAATCAATTTAAAAAATTTTATCCAAACATAAAGTTTACCGAGTTAGATTACAACAAAATTATGTTGTTTAGGAAGCGATACGAAAATGCTGGTGCAAGTCGCCGAACCATACAACACTATTTGGCGCATTTAAAAGCAATGTACAATAAAGGAATACGAAAGTATAATTTAGAAGATCAAAAACCGTTTCAAAACGCAATGGATAATTTAAAAGTGAAAAGTTTTGATTCTGTAAAAAAATACCTAGATATAACCGATATTGCGTTATTTGAAAAGTACCAAACACCCCTAGATGCACGCCGTAGGTACATGGACCTGTTTTTGCTGCAGTTTTATTTTGGAGGCTGCGATTTAACCGATTTGTATTTTTTAAAAAAAACCGCCCTTTTTAAAGACAGAATTATCATACAACGTAGTAAAACCGAGCAAATAACAAACTTAAAAATTCACCCAAAAGCAAAAATAATTATCGATAAATACAAAGCAACAAGCGGCGAATGGTTATTTAATTGGGGTAAATCAAGCCAGGAGTACCGCACATTTACACACATTTACCGCGTTAGTTTACAGGCAATGCAAAAAGATTTAGGTATAAAAGTGCAGCCTACTGGCGGTAATTTGGGTATAAAAGTAGCACGCCACACTTTTGGAAACCGTGCAAAACAATTAATGATTGAAACCGATATTATTCGCGAATTAATGGGCCACGTGCGCGACGATATTGATAATTTTTATAAAGATAAATTCAGCGAAAAAGTGCGCGATGAAGCCCTGTTTAAAATTATTGATACCGATGGTATATAAGAAATCCCGCCAATTTGGTGGGATTTCTATTTTGAATTGATTGATTTTATCAGATTAAATATTTTTTTATCTATAAGTGTTGAATTTGTTTTAGCTCTTTTTAAATACAAATCTCTGTTAAAATCTATTGTTCCTCGCTCTGGTTCAAAAGTAAGGTCTTGCCAAATATTTTTTGTTAACGTTCTTAAATTTAATTCGATATCACAGTCTTTTGTAATGTAATTATTTTCAATCAATAACTCTAATTTCATATTCAGTTCATTACGTAAATTTTTTAAATCGGATTTTAATAATTGAACTTTATTAACATCACTGTAATCAAAATAAGTGTTTACAGATTTAATTATAAAATTTTTGTTATTCTGAAATTCTTCTAAATATTTAATTAACAAGTCTTTCTCACTTTTATGTAATGAATCTTTTTTAAAAAGTAAGTAAGAAATATAGTAAACTAGAATAATATCTACTGCAATTGTTAGAATTTCGATATAACTAATCTTGAAATCAAATTCAAAATTATTCCAACCTTTAACTAGATATATAACGCTATAAATAAAAAATATTATAAGTGGCCATTTAAGACTTTCTTTTTTCAGCATTAGCAATATATTCTTGTATATCTTCAATTAAATAAGGTTCTTCGTTAGAAATAAAATCTAAATATTTTTCTACATCAGATGCTTTGAAACCACTTCTAACGAGCCCGCCGAAAACTTCTTCTAGCCATGAAGTTCCATAGCCGATAGTTCCATCTAAATCAACTATTAATTTAACCTTTTTCGCTAAGGCTTTTTTAAACTCAACTTCTAAAAATTTTTCTCTAAATTCTTCTCCAGAGTGAGGACCTTCGTCTTTATATCTTGATCCAGGTGTTATAGAAAATTTTCTTACTCTTATTATTTGTTCTGTCATTGTTAACATAATCTGTTATTGTTCAATTGTCCATGGTAAATTTACACATGATTCATCTATGTTCCAAGATACAAAGGTTCCATTAAATTCTGTCCCAATAATTTCATAATTTTTAGTAGTGATATCTGCTTTAACATCGTTTGTTATTATTTTCAGGTCCTTTACATTTTTTTTATCAAAGGCTTCTTTTATACCAGGTAAGCCTTTACCTCTAAAATGTTCACCAGTAACCGACATATGTACATCACCGTTTAATAATTTTTCTAGCAATGTTGCATTTGTGTTTCCGTTAATCGAAAAAAAATTCGTTACAAAATTAGTAAACTTTCCCCATTTAGAATCTGTTTCAGGTTTATTTTTTAAACTTTCAAAAATTCCTATTCCATAATCTAAAAATATAAAATTAACTTTTTTGTTTTTATGGTCGTGATTAATGGAAAGCCACCAATGTTTTTTACCTTTTTCATTTAGAACAGCATGATTATTTGTGTTATGCATCAATTCAATTAAAATACGTTGTAGACCTTTAAGTAGTTTTAATTCATTCCAGATGGTTTTAGAAACCTCTTGTTGAATAGGAAGTCCAAGCGACGAGTCTACATTTTTTTTGGCTTCTGTCAATATTTGGTTTTTTATACCTATTGAATAATTGGATTTAGGAGGTTTATGTAAATTAATACTTTCAAAAAAACCAGAATCTTTAAGCATTTGTTTAAAATAATAATTTTCAGGAAAATCACCATTAAACTTAATTTTTCTTTCTTTAAACAGATATACAACTGAAAGCAAAACAGTTATTCCTGAACTGTCTAAATATTGTAAATGCCCCATGTTTACAAAAACTGCCATTTTCTTATTACAAAGCTCTTCTAACCTATTAATAAATAGAATAGTTTCGGTTGTATTTTTTATAAGAGATAGGTTTGTAGGTGTTTTGATATGCTTAAACATCGCATGTTCTAAACGTGATATTAAATTACTTTTAGTATGATTGTGTTTATCTATCCTTATAGTCAGATTGCTTTCTTTAATTTTGAATGGTTTAAAAATGTTTTTGCCTATAAATTTCCTCATAAGTGTTTTAATAAAATATCCCTCTAGTTTTACCTTTATAAATTTTTTCTTTTATTTAGACAAAACATAGTCATAAAGTATTCCTTTATTAAATAATAGAGTTATATTAGGGAACGTGTAATAAAATATTTTAATCTCGTTATTTTCGGTACTTCTTTCTGGTTTTCCAAAAGTTCTTAATACTTGTAAGTCTGTAAAGTTTTTATTTTCAATTTTTTTCTTTAAATCAGAAGTGAAACTAACGCTTTTAAAATAATCGTTTAAGGAAAAACTGTTAATTGCGGCTTTTATTTGTTTATCGGTAGGATTGCCATCTGTTGAAATAAAAAGAACTTTGTTCGTGAATTTGATAAATGCTATTGTAAAAATTCCGTCTTTAAAAACACTGTGTTGGTATACATCTTCATTGTTAAAGAAATCAGGGGAAACTTTGTTTATATAAGCTGTAGATGTGATATATTTACCCTCGGAATTGTATATTTTTACTTCGCTTTGACTATAAAAATTTAAGGTAAATAAACTAATAAATAATAACAATAAATTTTTTTTCATAAGTTTAAATTTTAAAATAATTTTTGTTAAAAATAATTGTTTTTGTGCGCAAATCAAACCGCAACCCTCGCAAATTTCACCTGGGTAAAATCCATCAAAGTTTAAACCATAGGTGTTGCTGCATTTTTTGCAAAATTCGGCCATTGTGTTTATTCGTTTTTATAATCAATAAAATCGTTTTTTGCTTTTTGGTGTATCGAAATTTCTTCATACAAACCTTCAATAATCTTTTTTATCATTTCAATTGCTAAAGGTGTTAAATCAGGATCTTTACTTTTTAATTTTTGTTCTAATTCTTTGATGCGTTTTTCTGCATCAGTAATTTTTTTATCAAAACCTGTTTCGTATACAGCTGCGGGCTCATTTACAACATTTGAAATATTTTCATTTTTTAATAAATAATCATAAATCAACTTAATGTTTTTAATACGTGGGCGAGTTGTTGAACCAGATAAAATACCATGCAAGGCAACCTGCGAAAGCGGTAAATGTTTTGCAAGTTCGTACGATGTTATTCCGTTTTTAGAGCAATAATCTATTATTTGCTCTAACATTGTTGTTTCTTTTTTCATTTTTTTACAAATGTAATTGTTTGTAATACAGTAACTTAAATACACAAAACAAAATATTACATATTTTTTATATAAGTTTGTATAAGTTTATAAAACTTTTTCTATATTTGTCTTGTCAAGGCAATACTACATTAAGTTAAGCAATAAGTTTGCCAATAACAAGTATTTTTAAAAAAAGTTAAACATTTTAAAAACCATGATTTACAACGGATTAGACCAGTTTAACGCTGCGGATAGTCAAATAGTTTTAAAGTACAAAGCCCTGTTTTTGTTAAATACTATGCGAAACTTGGGTTTTACTACTAGAAAAAAATTTGTCGACACCTGTGTAACTTATATAAGTTTAGAAATTAATTATATAACTATTAATAAAATTCAAGCGTTTTGGGATGGCAGAGATGTAACCTTAATCGATGAAATGGAAAAGATTGTTGAAAAAATTAAAAACTCATAACCTATGCAAGTAGTAGCGGTAAACGATTTTCTAAACCATTTAAAAGAAAACGGTTTAGTAATAGGTAAAGCCAGCGAATTTGTTGGAAACCTAGAATTTGATTTGCAAGTAAAACGCAATCAACTTAAAAAACAAAAAGCGGTAACATTTAAACAAGTTTTAGATGCTAAAATTTTACCTGTAAAAAGTAAAACAGCTCTGGAATATTGGATCGAAAAAGGAAAATTTAAACCAGGTGAAACTTATAAGTGCGCAAAAACAAACCGCATAATGATATTAACCAGTGCATTAGTGCGCTTAAACTACCTATAAATATGCTTACAAGTAAAGGTTTTTGGCTATCAATGATTTGGGTAGCGCTTGCCCTGCTACCAATTTACTTTTTACGCGCTTGCGAAATTTACGATGAATACAAAAAAAAGAAACGAACCAAAACACGTTAGTGAAATTTTGCAAGCCATTTTGCAACAAATTTCAGCAAACGTAAATCGCTGTTAGTTCGCTACGGAACTTGCTTCAATGCTGTAACAGCACAAAAACAATCCATTTATTTCTAAACAACTGTTTAGGCGATTTTCGCGAAATGAGTTTTAAGGATTGGAACTGCATTTCACACGTTCTTTGACATATCGGATAAAAAAATAGAGAAAAAAACAACAAAAAGTAATTATATGAAGCATATGAATTACAATCAAAAATTAACGATGGATGAACGTTTGTTTATCCATTGTTATTATTACACCCGTTTTTCGGCCGCAGAAATGGCAAAATATTTACAAATTCCTGTTAGTAGAATAAAAAATTATTTACAGAATAATAAAATACATCTTACTGCCGAACAACGAAACCGAAAGCAAAGTATTCAAATGCAAATTGCTAACAATTCCGCGCAATTTGATGATTTTATAACGGCTAATTACAATAAAATTCCTGCAAAACAAATTGGAAAAAAAATCGGTAAAACCGGTGGGTTTGTTTTGCAACGATATAAAGTGTTAGGATTAGTTGTTCCGGAAGAAATAAAACAGCGATTTATAGAAGATTCTTACATAAAAAAAGGTACCGAACCTCCAAATAAAGGTAAAAAACTATCGCCTGAAATACGTGCGAAATTAGAACCTACCTTTTTTAAAAAAGGGAATGTTCCTGTAAATATAGTGCCTGTTGGTACCGAACGAATTACCGACGACGGATATATTGAAGTTAAGGTAAAAAACGGTGCATTGCAGAGAAATTGGAAGTTAAAGCATAGAATTGTATGGGAACAGCACAACGGTCCTATACCAAAAGGTTACAATGTGCAGTTTATGGATAAAAACCCACAAAATTGCGTAATTGAAAATTTATACATCATATCGCGCAGCGAACAATTAAAAATAAACGGCTACACGCCCGAAGCAATTGCTAAACGCTTTTTAAAAATGAGCGCCGATGAAATTGCTTATGCAAAAACACACGCACCAGGGCTTATTGAATCTAAAGCTGCGCAAATAAAATTAAAAACAATTTTAAATAAAAAACAACATGAAAATAAAAGAAGCGATAGAGTTGTTTGAAAACGAAACAATGTTTGTTTTTGAAAAAAAAGAGTTTGTTATTGATTATGTGAAAGAAGTAAGCGGAAAGCTTATTGTTGTTACAAATCAGCGAACCTTTACAAAGTGGGAAAGTGAAATTAACGACTTTTTAAACGAAATTGAGTTTAAAAAAACTGATGGAGTTGCAACACAACATAACCCAATGGTAATAAAACCACAAGAAAATTACAAAAATTACCTACCTGTTAATATAGATGGATTAATGCTGCCTAATAGTAGTATGAAAGCTAAAGACAAGCTAGATGAACTTTTAGCGCATTTTGATGATCCTACTAAAATAACCGATGATTTTATGAAAAAGGCTAATGCATTGTGTACTATTACCGATAAAATTATTAGTGTAGAAAAATTGCAACTTGATTTTGTGAAACTTCAAAAAAATTAATATGAACCCTCCTACGTTTTACGCAATTATACCTGCAAATGTTAGGTATTGTAAGGGGTTAAAGGCGAATGCAAAGTTGTTGTACGGCGAAATTACCGCCTTGTGTAATAAAGACGGGTTTTGCTGGGCAGAAAACAGCTACTTTGCAGAATTGTACGAAGTTTCGGAAGAAACCATAAGTAGATGGATTTCGCAATTAAAAAGCTTTGGATTTATATCTATAAAAATTGAAAATGAGGGGCGTTTTGTACGCAAAATATCCCTTGACGAAAAAATCAAACCCCTTGACGAAAAAGTCAAACACCCCTTGACGAAATCGTCAACACCCCTTGACAAAAAAGTCATATATAATAATACAATTAATAATACAATTAATAATAAGGCAAACGCGCTTGAATTTCTTTCGAAAAATTTTCCATTTGAGTATGAAAATTTACTAATGAAATATCAATCAAAAATTTCAGATTTCGAAAAAGCAAAAGAAAGCTTCAATTTAACTTTTGATGTTGAAGATAGAAATTATGATTGCAAAACAATTCATGCGCGTGCACAATTGTACTTCAATAATTGGCTAACAAACCAAAGTAAGTTTAATCAAACCGTAGCGCCTATTGCAAGTAATCCTGCAAACAAGCGTTTTCAGTTATAAAAAAAAACCTATGAACGATTTAAAAAAAGGATTAATACCGCCGCACGCAAAAGATATTGAAGAAGCTGTGTTGGGCGCTGTATTGGTAGATAACGCATCGGTAATTGATTTGCTTCATGTGATTAAAACCCCTGAAGTGTTTTACAAGCCTGAAAATCAGTATGTTTTTGAAGCTATTTTGCGGTTATCAAACAAAAACATTCCTGTTGATATACTTTCTGTATCGGACGAACTAAAAAAAACAAAAAAATTAGATGCCGTTGGCGGTGATTTCTTTTTAATTGATCTCACTCAAAAAATAGCATCCTCTGCACACATTGATTTTCATGCGCATATTTTAAAACAATTTTACATTAAACGTAAAATTATAGCCCTTGCAAACGAAGCTACTCGCCTAGCCTACGACGATGCTGTTGATTCATTAGAATTAATGGATTTGTTAGATAACGATTTTGTTAAGTTACATGAAGAAGTTGCATCGGGTAAAACAGATGTTAGCTGGAGCGATAGTTTAATGCAAGTTGCAAAAAACGTTGAAATGCTTACTAATGCAGGTGAAAACGATTTAATTGGTATTGAAACCGGATTTACAAAACTAAACAAAATGTTTGGTGGTTGGAAAACTGGAGAATTCATTGTGATTGGTGCGCGCCCTGGAATGGGTAAAACTGCCTTTGTTGGCAGTAGTATGATTTCTGCAGCACGTGCAGGCCACGGCGTTGGATTTATTTCGCTTGAAATGAGTGCCGTGCAACTTGCAACCCGTGCTATTGCACTTAACAGTAGTTTGCATTTAAAACAGTTAACGCTTACTGGATTTGAACATGCAAAATACTTTGAAACACTAAACCGGGTTACGAGTGAAATGCTGAATTACAATATTCATATTGATGATAGACCTGCACTGAATATTAATGAAATTAAACGTAAAGCTAGATTATTGAAGCGAAAGCATGATATAAAGCTTTTAATTGTTGATTACATACAATTATCTGCAGGTGCTGGTAAGGATATTAGAACCGAAACGGGTAAGGTTACCCAGGGTTTGAAAGCTTTAGCTAAAGAACTTGATATTGCAGTGATTGGGTTAGCGCAGTTAAGCCGTGAGGTTGAAAAAACACCTTTAAAACGCCCTGCCTTACATCATTTGAAAGAATCGGGAGATATAGAACAGGATGCAGATATTGTAGCTTTTTTATATCGTGCAGAATACTACGGCCTTAATATTGATGAAGATTTATTAGGACCAGGCGAGAACAGCGAGTTTATAGTTGCAAAGAACCGTAGCGGTGGACTTGGAACTGTTGGCTTATGGTATGAAGCTAATCGAACAAAATACATGGATTATGATCCGTTATCGGGTATGAACGATAATAGATTTACAAACGTGCATGTTGATGCGTTACAAAATTATAATCAACCTGTTAATGATAGTATCTTTTAAAACAAAGCCTATGTCTAATAAGATAAAAAAAATTAAAAGGCCTTGGGTGTTCGAACGAAAACCGTTTGAAAGAACCCGTACACACGCCGATTTTGATTACAACGCACGTAAATGGCGAAAGCTTAGAGCTGCACAACTTACACAGTTTCCATTTTGTAAACATTGTGATCAATTAAATATAATTACTATAGCCACAGTAGCCGATCACATTGTGCCTGTTAAGAAAGGCGGCGCTGGATATGAATTGTCTAACTTACAAAGTCTTTGTAAAAAATGCCACGATAAAAAATCTGCAAAAGATAAATAGTTTTTTAAAGGGGTATGGGGGGAATTTTTAAAACCCTTAACCCGCTGTACATCGCTGTTTAGTCAGATTTTTACTCAGTGATATTTTTAGAGGGGGGGTATAAATTATAAATCTATGAAGTATGATTTTAGATAATATTAAAAACGAAGATCTAATTCGAAAAGCTAAAGAAAAAGTTCTTAAAAAAAAGAATCAAGTAAAAACAAGGGTAAAAAAAATGAACCCGCAAAACAAAGTAATTATGAAGCTTCAAAAAAAAGTAGTTAAATATCAGCGTAAAGCGATTTATGACTTTGAAGAAATTACAGAAATTTTAAAGCAACTTGAACCAGGTTACGAAATAAAAATTGTTTCAAACAAAATCGATAGTCCAAACATTTTAAAAGCTGTAGTAGAAAATTATCCAGTAAAAAAAATATACATCAGTACCTGGGCAATCACAGATATAGCATTTACCAGGATTAAAGAATTATGTGATCAAGGAGTGCAATTTAAAATCATGTTAGATATTATCCATTCGTACAAATGGCTGCATAAATCCGGAGCCCTGGACCTAGTAAAAGAAAACTGCGAATTTATTTTCACCGAAAACCATTCAAAGTTTCAATTATTCGAATTAGAAAACAGCCAAGTAATTAATTTCGTTGGATCGTTCAATTTCACAAACAACCCACGATACGAGAACATGACCATATCAACATGTATTGAAGATTTTAATTTTTACAAAACCTGTTTAGAAGAAATTGGAGAAGGAATAAACGAAATACAAAAAACACTACTATGATAAACTTTTTCAAACATTACATCGATCAAAACTACCATTTATCAAATGCAATCAAAAGTTTTCAAACCGAACAAAAAGATTTCACACTAAAAAAGTTCAACGAGCTTTTAAAGAAAAACCCAAAATTTAAAGAAACTTTTGAAGAATGCAAACAAATGGAACGCGATGAAGTAAAAGACGCACTAAAAAAATTAGCCTGCGGAATACCAATCAAAGACACAAAAAACGAAATCATCGGTTGGCAAGAAAAACCCGATATAAAAGCCATCGAAGAAATTCATTTCTCATTAAAATAAAAAATCACCATGGAAACAGTTCATCGAAAAGAAATAAGTTTCCAGCCCGAAAAAATCGAACATCTAACAACAGTACCCGAACCACCAACCTTTCTTTCAAACCCAGCAAAAAAACATTACAAAACAATGGGCGAAAAATTAGTTGAATTAAACCGGCTAAAAAAAGTATACCTAAACGCTTTAGAAATATTTGCCGAAGCAATGGCACAATTTGAATTTGCTACAAAACAAATCCACGCAAAAAATCGCGAAGAATTTGGAACAGGATACATCCAAACATATCGTACCAAAGCAACCAATATTTCAACCGAAGTAGTTTTGCGAAACGATGCAGCCTCAACACTTTTAAAATGCTTCAAGCAATTTGGATTAGATCCACGAAGCGAACGCGAATTAAAAGGAGTTGAAAACGTGGGGCAACTCGACATTTTTACAGAATTTTTTAAAGAACACGCTTAATTTATGAAACCAACAACCGAAATGCTTAACAGTCCAGCGTTTCAGTATGCGGAAAAAGTAAAAAACGGGCAAATAAAAACAGGGCAAAAAATAAAATTAGCAGTAGAACGCTTTTACAAATGGATAGCCGATGCACCCGAAAGTGGTTTTCACCTCGATCACAAAAAAGGAATGCTAATTCTCCACTTTTTTGCAACATTTATAAACCACACCACAGGCGCAATGGCAGGTCAGCCATTTATACTGCAACCATTCCAAGCCTTTACCATGTACAACCTTTTTGGGTGGATACACACCCAAACAGGAAACCGCCGCATACGAACCGTTTACGACAAACGCGCCAAAAAAAACGGAAAAACCGCAGAAATGGCAGGGCTTGCACTATACTGTATGAGTATCGATTTTGAAATGGAAGCCCAAATCTACGTAGGTGCAACAAAAGAAGCACAAGCAAAACTATGCTGGCAACAAGCAAGGCAGTTCATCGAAAGTCCAGTAGCTAATAAAAAATTAAAACAAATGGGGTTTCGCTGCTTACAAACCGAAATTCAATTCAAACGCACAGGCAGCACAATGCGCGCTCTAGGGGGCGATAGTAAAACGCAAGACGGTATCAACTCACACCTTTCAATTATCGACGAATACCACGCACACGCAACCGATGGCGTTAAAGAAAACCTAGAATCATCATCAGTCAATCGTACACAACCCATCACCTACCACATCACAACAGCAGGCGTAAATTTATCAGGGGTTTGTAAAAATTATGAAGATGCAGTTACCGAAGTTTTAGAAGGAACAAAAACCGACGAATACCTTTGGATTATGATCCACGATTTAGACGAAGGCGATGATTATGAAAACGAAGAAAACTGGTACAAAGCAAACCCATTGTTAGGATCCGGTTTAAAAATTGAATCCATACGTGTTGAATTCATCAAAGCAATGAATCAACCTAGTAAAATTCCCAATTTTAAAACCAAACACCTAAACATGTGGGTAGATGCACCACAAGTTTGGATTCCCGAAGAAATTTGGATGCGCAACAAAGTTAATGAAATCCCAATGCACAAATTCCAAGAATACGGATCATACGCAGGCTTAGATTTATCAACAACAATCGACATCACCGTTTTTTTAGCAATATCAGAACCCGACGAAGATCAAAACCGCTACATCAAAACCTTTTTCTTTTGTCCCGAAGAAATGATAAAACACAAAAGCAAAGAAGATCGCGTACCTTATGATTTATGGGTAAAACAGGGATACATAACAGCAATACCAGGTACAACTATCGATTATGAAATCGTTGAAAATGTAATTACACAAAATTACAATCAACTAAACATTACACGTATCGAAGCCGATAAATGGAACTGCGAAAGTATGGCCCAAAATCTAACAAAAAAAGGTTTAAACATCACATACTTCGGTCAAGATATTGGTAACATCAGTTTTCCAACAAAACAATTCGAAAAATTAGTGTATGAAGGTAAAATAAAACACGACGGTAACCCTGTACTAAAATGGATGCTTGCTGGTTGTGTAATAGTTCGCGATCCAAACGATAACATTAAAGTGCATAAAGGCAAAAGCAATACAGGCGGCCGCCGTATCGATGGCATCGTTGCAGCAATCATGGCATTAGGCGGTTCACTTTCACCCGACGAACCAACCGATAAGTACGCAACACCTCAAGAAGAAATTTATGTTTAACGTTTTGCGACTACGAGCCGAGTATATGAAATGTAACGATTTTAAAAAACAAAATATAAATTATGAAGATTAAACAAACTTTACAGAAAATACACGACCATAGTAAAACAGCAAGGTATATTTTATATACTGTGTTGTATGCAGTTTTTGCACCATTTTACTTTACTGGTCTATTGCTTTTTTGGATTACAAAACCATTTTTAGCATTAAGTCACTTGCTTATGGGCAACACAAGTACATCAAAAAACATCATAACTGATTGGAGTGTTTGGAAAGACATTGGAGATGCTTTTTAAATTGCATACGGGGCGGCGGCTTGGCGAGGTGCGGGATTTTTAGCACCACAGCCTATTAGAATTACTTAACTTAAAATTTAGCACAATATGTCAATAGAAAAACATAACCCCGCATCTTGCCAAACTGCTGTTAGCGGTTCGGTTTTCTTCTACTTGGGTCGGGAGGTTAAAGAACAAGAAACATTTAAAGTAGAAGGAACATTCGAAAGCCTTTACGCTGCTCAAAATTGGGCAAGGTCAAAAGGATATGTTTATGGTTCGCTTTGCGGCGATGCTCCAGTTGCACTTCGCAAAGGTCAAAGTTTTTCAGAATATGATTTGCCTGAAAAATGGAAAAATATGTCTGAAGAAGATGTAAAGTCAGTTGATGGTGTTATTAAAAGTCGAGATTATAGAGAAGGTTCTGTTACCGTGATGCTTTTTTAAGCTGACCGCTAATGAAACGGCTTTATGATGGCGGGGCTACTTTGCAGATATTTCCAAAATGGAAACAACTTGTAAATAAACATTACAAGTTCTAAGGATAAACTTCAACCCCGCTATCATAAAACCGATGTTATATGCCGTTTTTTTAACTACAAAAATTTAAAATTATGATATTCAGAAAATTAAAAAGAGTTTGGTCGCATAATGACATAAATTACTTACCAAAATTTAGGGAAACATTCCCCGAATTACAAAAAATAACAAGCGATGAACTTTACGAAAGATTTAAAAATCTTGGTTTAGACTTTTATACAGAAGAAAAAACAAATGTAAGACCTTTAATTAGATTGACTTTACCTTTTGCTTTAGTCCTAATGCTTTTAATGTTGATTTGGCTTCCTTTCAATTTTTTAATTACTGGAAACTGGAATTATGGCAATGGTGATAAAAGTCGCATTTTAAATTGGTTTCGTGAACTACGATTGGTTTAAAATGGCATATAACGGGGCGGCGGCTTTGCGAAGTTCTTTTTCCGAGCTTGCTCGGAGAAAGGATTTAGCAAAATCGCATGATGTGCGAAGTTCGCGAAGCGACAAGCGCATCGTGCGGTGTAGGCGCCGCCCCGATGTGGCGAAAGGAGCGTAAGCGGATTTCGCCACATCGTTCGAGTGCTTTGCTTCAGTTGTGCCTATACGCAAACTACTTTCGGCACAATTGAGCAAAACACTTGTTAAGCACAGGTTTTTAATTTAAAATTTAGTATGAAAAAAATACACATAAACAACGATGATAATTACGCTACACCTCCAAATTTATACGAGGAATTGAATAAGCGTTTTAATTTTGATTTTGATCCTTGCCCTTATAATGAAGGCGAAATCATAAACGATGGATTAAAAATTGAATGGGGAAACTCAAATTTTATAAACCCACCTTATAGCCAAAAACTAAAAGAGGAATTTGTAAAAAAAGGAGTTGAAGAAATGAAAAAAGGTAAAGTTTGTGTTTTCCTTATTCCAGTATCGACTTCTACAAAATTATTTCACGAATGGATTAAACCAAACGCAACTGAAATTGAATTTTTGAAAGGTAGAATTAAGTTTGGTAAGTTAGATGAAAACGGAAACTTCTACATACCATTAAACGCAAAAGGGAAAGAGCAAAGTGGTACAAAAGATAGTATGATTGTCGTTTTTGACGGTCGTTCTTAAACTTGTGCTTAACGGTATCGGGCTTGGCGAAGTGCCGCTACTCGAAACTTGAATTTTAGCACTAACTGTCCTGCGGCATTTTGCCAAACCCGTGTTATGGGATAGTTTTAAAAACCTTTTAGGGTGGGCATTAATTTAAAAACAAAAAATATGATATTGATTTTAATTGCAATGATTATCGGAATTGGAATAGCCATCTTCCAAACTTACAACGGATGGATGAATGATTTTACTGACTACATATTTTCATCATTTGTTGGAATTGTAGTCGGTGCAGGAATAGGTTTAATTGTAGCTATAATGCTTCCTATGGATACATATGACAAACACTATTCATTGAACATTGAAACGCTACAAGACAATAATAGTGTTAGTGGCAATTTCTTTTTGGGTTGCGGACAAATTGAAGGAAAAATGAAGTATGTTTTTTATTATGAAGAAAACGGACTTTATAGAATGATGCAACTTGACTACAATTTGGTTCAGATAAAATATTCAGATAGCAAACCAAAAGTGAATGTTACCGAAAATTATCCATCTGATGCGTTTATAAACAATTTTGCTATTGATTTGGATGCCTTTGATAAAACATACATTATCGAAGTTCCAAAAGGCACAATTAAAAACAATTACAATTTAGATGCACAATAGTTGTTTTCGGGTGCGGTGGGAAAAGGTTTTTAAAATTTACCACATCGGGGCGGCGGCTTTGCGAAGTTCTTTTTCCGAGCTTGCTCGGAGAAAGGATTTAGCAAAATCGCATGATGTGCGAAGTTCGCGAAGCGACAAGCGCATCGTGCGGTGTAGGCGCCGCCCCGATGTGGCGAAAGGAGCGTAAGCGGATTTCGCCACATCACCTAAATACACGAAGTTATTTTCAACCCTAGTAAAATCAACAAAAAATGCAACCAACAAACTATATTACTGCACAGTGTCAAGCAACAACTGTCAAGTACAACAATCGGGATTACAGTATTCAAACTGATAAAAAAGGTTTCCGATACATTAAAATATCACACCAGGGTAAACGCATAATCATGCCAATAAAGAATGAAGAACCCGACATTGTAGTCGATTATGTTTTTTTTGGAAAATTCAAAACCCAACCCAACCCAATAATTGATATGTGCTTTATTATGCGCACCAAAGGCAAAACAGAAAAAGTGTACAACAAAAACAAAAACAATTTAAATCTACCTTACACTTTTCAAGAATTTAAACAAATAGCTGCACAACTAAATAAAAATTATAAAGAACAAAAAAAACTACACCAACACACAAAAAGTTAAACCATGCAAAAAAAACAAATTCTTAAAGCTGCACTGTTATTAATAATACTTGCCGCTTTGTTAATAGTAGTTTTAAAATTAATAAACAACAACCAAAACTACCAACCAATAAGTATACAACAACAAGAAAATAATATTCACCGAAACATTATTTAGCCAATGAAAAATATAATGATCGATTTAGAAACCCTGGGCACCGAACCCAATTCGTTAATTCTAAGTTTAGCAGCAGTAGAATTTTGCGAAATTACCGGAAAAACAGGCCGTATTTTTTATAAAAAAATAGAACTACTTTCATCGCTCACCAAAGGTTTTGTAATAAACAAAGAAACATTACTATGGTGGACCAATCAAAAAAGCGAACAGTTTCAAGAACTTTTTGTAAACGAAGAACCAATAAAAAGTGTAATGCAACAATTTATATATTGGTTTCAAAACAACAACGCAATAGTTTGGGCAAACAGTCCTTCTTTTGATTTAGTAATTCTAGGAAACGCATTAAAAAAATGCGGTTACAATGTACCTTGGAAATATTACAACGAACGCTGCGTGCGCACCTTACTATCTTTAGCAGCTAATGCAAAACAACAAGTTCCTAAACCAACAAAACAACACAACGCCTTAGTCGATTGCGAATATCAAATCGCATTGTGTGTTGAAGCTAAAAAACAAATTTTATCACCTGTTTAACAAACATTCTTTAAGGCGAAGTTTAAAAACGACAATTAAATTCGTGACTTTTGAAATCGAAAATAATTAAAAACACGAAATATTAACAGCCAAAAAATTAAGAATGACACAGTTAGAAATATCCCTTAAAACAGAAAACGAAAAGCTAGCTAACAAATTAAAGCGCATGCAACAGCTATCAACCCGTGACAAATTTTATAACGATTTTTTTAAAAATTGTAATAAATATAAAACGCGAAAAGAAGCTTTTGATAGCTTAAATATAGAATACGCTAATTTATTTGGCGAACAACTTTTCACAAATTACAAATCTTTTCAAATGTATTATTTACGCAAAACAGTAAGAAAATGAAAAACGAAATTAAAATCTTTATCTTCAATATAGCAATCATTATCGTATGTTGCTTTACATTATTGTTCACAAGTTTATTGCTAGAATGGCAATTTATTCAACAATTTTACGCACGCCAAATGGTAGTGTATTGTTTAATGTTAATTGAAATGTTTATATACACCCGTATTTTACTTTTGTATAACAATCTAAAAATTTAAAAAAACCACAAATGTTACTTTTAAATAATAAAAACACTTTAATATTGCAATATGATATTTTCGATTTCATAGGGTTGAAAAACTTTGCTGTAAGTCCGTTGCAAAGCAGCGGGCTTACTTTTTAAAAGTAAAAATTGTGCAAAAAAAAATGTTTTTAATTAAGTTTTAAAAAGCTACTTATTTTTAAGTAGCTTTTTTTTTTGCGCAAACTCCACAAAACCACAAATGTTGCTTTTTTATAATTCCAGTAAACTACTTTTACATTATTAAAAGACAAGGAAATGAGCATATTAGGAAAAATTTTCAATTTCGGTGCTCAAAGCGATACCAGCCAATACACCTCTTTTTTTGGGTTTGGCGGTAACAGCAAAAGCATCGCAAACCAACAAAACTCATTAACCTTATCTGCGTTCTTTAACGGTGTTGATCAGCTATCAAAAGATATCGCAAAAATGCCAAAAGCAGTTTATATAAAAACCAACCGCGTGCGCGAAAAACAAAGCACGCACCAGGTGAACTACTTAATTGCTACCGCACCAAACGATTTCATGACAGCTTTTGATTTTTGGCGCGTAATAGTTGTGCTTATGCTTTTAAAAGGCGAAGCATTTATTAAAATTTCACGAAATAAAATCACCGGAGAAGTTGAGTTCTTTGACATTTTGGATAACGAGAAAATCGAAATTAAAAAATCGAAAACAACGCTAATTTACACTTACGAAAGTGATGAAATTAGCAGCAACGACATTTTGCATTTTAAAGGTTTCACGTTAAACGGAATTAGGGGAATTTCAGTAATAGCGTTTGCAGCTGCAAACCTGGGCGTACAATTAGACACCCAAATGTACAGTGCAGACATCTATTCAAACCGCGGTTTAGGTTATGGAGTGTTAGAATCAGAAACAGATATTGCAAATGAAAACAAGCAAAAACTGGTTGAAGGCTTTAAAAATCGAATGAGCGAAAAAGGACCTATTAAAGTAGCCGCCCTTGATTTAGGTATGAAATACAAATCAATCAGCATCACACCTGCCGAAGCTCAATTTTTAGAAACAGGCCGTTTTGCTATCGAAGATGTTGCGCGTTGGCTTAACATGCCAGTGCATAAACTAAAATCGTTAACAAACGCAAACTTTAACACATTAGAACAGCAAAACATTCAATATGTAGTTGATTGTTTAGTTGGATGGACCGCTAATATTGAAAACGAATTAAACCGAAAATTGTTTCAAAAAAACACCACCTACAAAGAATACGTAAAATTCAACGAAAAAGTATTTTTAAGAGGCGATGCCAAAACGCAAGCCGAATTTTACACAAAAATGGTGTACGCGGGTTTAATGACCAGGAACGAAGTTCGTGAACTAGAAGATCTAAATCCTATCGATGGATTAGACGAAATTCTTACGCCGGTTAATATGCAAATCATGTCAAACTTGTTAGAAAACAACAACGAAAAAAACAATGCAGATGGGTAAAATGATTTTACGTGAAGCGGTAATACGTGCTATTACCGACGAAATGAAAGAAAACCGGCAAGCTGAATTTGTAATCAGCACCGAAGCCGTAGACACCTATAACACTGTTTTTAAAATTGACGGTTGGGATTTAACCCGATACAATCGCGCACCAATTGTTTTTTACAATCACAAATCGTGGTCCGATGATCCCGATATGATTATAGGAACTTCCGAAGTGCGTATCGAAGGCAATCAATTAGTTGCCTTACTTACTTTAGAAAACAACAATCCAGTTGCCGATAAAGTTTGGCGCAAAATTCAAAACGGTACGCTTACAATGGCTTCCGTAGGCGCAAATCCTTTAGAATGGCGATGGGGCGATTTTGATAAAGGCGAAAACCCCGATGTTATCTACTTTATTCGCCACGAACTATTAGAGTGGTCCGTAGTGCCAGTAGGTAGCAATCCCGATGCTTTAAAACGCAGCGTTGATAGTTTAGAAGAAATCAGAACTTCTTTAAAAAAACCTGAAAATTTAGAGAAAAAAACAAGCTTTTCTGTAATTGAAAGGCAAATAAAAATTAACCAACTTAAGTATAGTTCGTAATGAAAAAATCAGATTTATTAAAACAGCAAAGAACAGCTGTATTAAGAAAACAACAAACAATTGTTGATAAAGCTAAAACTGAAAACCGCGATTTCACAGCCGATGAACAGACTGAACTAGACAGCGGCGATGAAGAAATTGCCGACTTGGATAAGCAAATCAAAACAGCAGAGAAAAACGAAGAACGCGAAGCTCGTATTGCAGCTTTAGACGGATCTTCTGTTGGGCGAGGTTTTCATGGTGCCCCAATGGGCAACAGTGAAGAAAAAGAAATTAAAAAAATTCAAGAACGTTTTTCAATTTCTAAAGCAATACGTGCGGCATCTGCCGGTGAAGCGCAAACAGGTATCGAAGCCGAATTAAACCAGGAAGCTTTAAAAGAAGCTAGAGGGTTAAATTTACAATTCAACACAACCGATCGCTCTTTTTCAATTCCAGCAAGTATGGTGCGCGCAACTACACAAACCGTTACCGAAGATAACGGCGATTTTGGTTCGCAATTAGTACAAACAAATGTTCGCCCAATTGAAAGTTTTATTCCTAGATTAATTTTAGAAGAAGCTGGGGCAACCTTCTTAAGTGGTTTATCGGGTAATGTTGCTTTGCCAAAGGCAGGCGATTTTGCTTACAATTGGTTAAACGAAACAGAACAAATCACTTTAGCAGCTTCTGAAATCGACGGGCCAATCTTAAAACCAAAACGCGCTGGTGCAGGTGTTGCAATTTCAAATCAATTATTAATGCAATCTTCTGCCCCAGTCGATGCTATGATCTACAACAAATTGCGTAATGCTGCAAAATTAGCTTTAGAAAAAGCAGCTATTAATGGCGACGGAGTTAAGCAACCGCTTGGTTTATTAAACACACCAGGTATTCTAACAGCAGCAGCAACAGTTGGTGCAGCACCAGAATGGAAGGATATTGTAGAATTATGGGGCTTAATCGAAGCAGCCGATGCAGGTGTAGGAACATTTGCTTTAAACGCAAAATTAGCAGCAGCTTTAAGAACTATTGCTAAAGACGCTGGTTCTGGTCGCTTCTTAATGGAAAATTTAACAATTGACGGCGCAAAAACCATTATTTCAAATATTATCGAAACATTAGCTGGTAACGAAACCTTAATCTACGGTAATTTCAACGAAATGTATATCGGCCAATGGGGTGGTGTAAACTTTGTTGCGGTTGATGATCCTGAAAAAGCATCTGTAAAAATTATTTCAAACATGTGGGCCGATGTAGCTATCGCAAACCCTACAGCGTTTGCAGTTAATAAATTCTTAACAACTTAATATCATGGCAAAAGAAGAAAAAAAAGAAGTTGAAGAAACTAAAGTTGAAACAAAAAAAATTCGTTTCACTTTATCACCGTGCGGCACTTTTAAATTGCCTTACAACGTAGGGCAAGAAGTAGATTTACCTACCAACCAAGCCGATGAAATTGTTGAAAGAAAATACGCGGAATTCGTAAAGTAATTTTTTCATAATTTTTAAATTATTAGTAACAATCCTTTGCTGCGATTGCAGCAAAGGATTTTAAAAAACAAGTGTATGTCAGAAGAAATTAATATTGATTTTACAGAACAATTAGTTCCGTTAAATTTCGTAAAAAAACACTTGAAAGTAGAAGAAAATTACACCGATGACGACGAACTCATTCAAATGTATATCGATTCTGCAATTGAACAGGTGGTTAATTTTACAGAACGACCTTTAGCACAACAAACAACTATTTTTACTACAAACAAATTCCAAGATTTTATTTTTGAACGTAAAGCTTTGAATGATGAAGTTGAAAAAATAGAATATCAACAAACCGCCGAAGCCGAAATATTAACTTTTCCATCAACTTCTTACAGCGTGGTAAAGCAAGGGGTTGAACATTATAAAATTTCGTTCAAAGAAACCCCCGAAGCGGTTAAGGTTCAAATTTTCATAAAACAAGGGTACACAAACGAAACTCTTCCTAAAGTAATTAAACAAGCTATTTGTTTGTTAGTTGCCGATGCTTACGAACGTAGAGAAAACGGGCAAGTTGTGAATGTTACAAAAGTGAAAAGTATAATTCAAAGTTTCAGAAAATGGCAAACCTAAACAAACCCTTTATCGGGCAAATGGATACAAGGATTCAAGTTTTCGAAACCGAAAAAATTAAAAATGAAATCGGTGAAGAAAAAGAAGTTAATACGGTGCTTTGTATTCCTTGGGCAAAAGTAGTTGAAATTGCAGGCGGCGAAGAAACAGAGGGTAAAATTTTACACCGCATTCAGCGCAATTTTATTATTCGTTGGCGCGGTGAAATAAATCAAAAATCTAATCAATTAAAATTAGATTATCAAGGCCGAATCTATTTT
Organism: Myroides sp. JBRI-B21084; assembly: GCF_030545015.1. Classification (GTDB taxonomy): domain Bacteria; phylum Bacteroidota; class Bacteroidia; order Flavobacteriales; family Flavobacteriaceae; genus Flavobacterium. The sequence goes on along the minus strand of NZ_CP120653.1, from coordinate 858,003 downwards.
GTTAGCCATGTGAAACAAATTGGTCGTCGCGAATTTTTAGAACTTCAAACATTTGTAAATGAGTAGTGCATTACAAGTAAATGTTCAAGGTTATGAGCAATTAAAAAACAAATTGCGTTTAATTGCAAACGATAAAAGCAAACGCCGCGAAGTGCTTCTTATTTTACGGCAAATTGCAAAACCAACTTTAGAAACAGCCAAACGCATGGCACCAGTTTCAAAAAAAACACATCTAGCCCACAATCAAAAAATTACACCAGGTAATCTAAAAAAATCGTTAGGTACAATAACCGGTAAAAATAAAGAAAACCCAACCATTTTAGTTGGTCCGCGGGTAAAAGGTAGTTTTAAAGGTTGGTACGGTCATTTTGTGCACGAAGGTGTAAACGTATATAACAAAGGTTTTAAGCGCAAGCACAAAAAAGGGGTAAATAACAGCTCAGCTGTTAGACGCACAAAAAGCAATCCTTTTTTAACGCGTGCGTATCAGCAAACCGAAGGTAAAGTAACAGCCGATGCCGAAGCTAAATTTGTAAAATTCGTGCAAAGGCGCTTAAATAAATTACAATGATTGAAGTTTCAAAACATTTACACAGCATTTTAAGCGCTTATTTACCGCTTACCAATGTGGTGCAAACCCGTATTTATCCATTAATAGCTAATGAAACGGTAGTGTTTCCGTTTGCGGTTTATGGTTTTGGCGAAGTACCTTACGAAAGTAAAGATGCTTGTGCCTACACGGTTAATGTAGCTGTTTGGTTCGATCAAAACAAAATAATCGAAGCTTATACAATGGCCGACGTTTTAAAAACATTAGCAGAACTAAACAGTTGGGAATTTATTAATACCAATGTTGATTATAGCGATGTAACACAAAAAATATTTAGTGAAATTAATTTTAAAATTATTATGTAATGGCAGCAGGTCAAATTTATAAAGGTAAAAATGTGCGATTTTCTTTGAACGGAAAAACGCTATTTCATGCAACAACATGTTCAATTTCAATTTCTACAACTTTAGAAAGTATTGCAACAAAAGATACCAACGGAACATTAAGTGTTCCTGGTAATTACGAGTGGTCAATGTCAACATCGGCTTTGGTTGCAGATAAACCAGCAGGATCAACACAATCAGATTTTATGGACTTGTTGGCTTTGCAGTTAAGCGGAGCAGAAATTGATATTGAATTTACAACAGGTGAGGCGGGTGATTTTTTATTAAAAGGGAAAGTGTTCATTGAATCGTCAAGCATCAATGCCGAAACAGGTAACAGTGTATCAGGTGATTTCTCTTTCAAAGGTAATGGTGATTTAACCCCTTTAATAGCTGAGTAATGAAAATACAGATTAAAGATCAAGAATTTGAACTTAAATTTCGGTTTTCATTAATACTAAAATTAGCAAAATTTTGGAAAATTCAACACGTTGAAAAAGTAATTCAGCGTTTAAATTTTACAGAATCATTCACTTTTGATGAAGAGGGTAATGTATTAGATTATTCTTTACCAATAAGTGTTTTTGAAGATCTAATTGATGTAGTTAAAATTGCTGCAGAACATGCAGGTAACGAAATTACTGCTACTAACGATGAAATTGCCGACGATTTATTTCAAAACACCGAAATGATGACCGAAATCATTGGAGCAATTGCTGGAGCAATGCCACAAGCAAAAAAACCGGTTGATCCATCGGCTCGAAAAGCAAAAAAGTAAAACCGGTTTTAACAACTTTTGATGAGCTCGAGGTGTTAGCATTAGGAGTAATGGGGTTAACCTATGATTATTTCTACAGCTTAACGCCTCGAGTTTTTTTTAATATACACGAAGGTTTTAATCAACGTGTTGAAATGGAATTCAAAGATAATTGGTTGCGAACGCGCAAACTTATGTTTGCAATGTTAAAGCCGCATTTAAAAAATAAAAATGCAACCGAAATAGATTTGTTTAGTTTTCCTTGGGAAACAGAAAGCAATGAAATCGAAGAAATTTTATCAGCAGAAAAAGCCGATGAAATCATTCAACAACAAATAGATTACTGGGAAGCAATAGATCGTAAACGTATGGAATCGAAAGCCTAAACAAAAATTACGATGGGATTAGCACAGATTAATATCAGATTTAAAGCCAATTTAAAAGAATTCTCTACCGAAATGCAAAATGTAGGTCGCGAAATGGAGAAAATTGGCAGTAAAATGCAATCAATAGGCACAGCTATGTCGGCTGCAATTACTTTGCCTTTAGTTGCGGCAGGTGCGAAAGCTTACAGCATGGCAGCCGATTTTGAAGATGCTTTAGGTGCAACCAACCAGGTTTTTAAATCCGCATCAAAAGCAACACAAGAGTGGGCACAGTCCTTACCTTCTTACTACGGAATTGCACAAAAAGAAGCCTTAGAGTATTCTAACATGATGGGTTCAATGCTTAAAAACATTGGTAACTTAACCGATCAACAAGCTAGTCAACAAAGTGCTAAATTAATACAATTAGCAGGTGATTTAACCGCAATGTATGGCGGTACAACTGCCGATGCCGTGCGTGCGCTTACGGGTGCGCTTAAGGGCAACAATACCATGCTAGATAATTATGGTATGGCAGCCAACGATGCTATGGTTAAAGCCAAAGCTTTAGAGATAGGTTTAATTACACAGGGGCAAGAAATGAGTTTAGCAGCTAAACAAGCGGCTACATTAGCCCTGGTTTACGAACAATCGGCAGCAGCACAAGGGCAAGCAGCTCGTGAAGCAAACGGCGCAAGCGGTTCTATGCGAAGTTTAAAAACCGAACTATCAAATTTAGCAACCGAACTAGGCCAACAGCTATTACCAATTATCACACCTATTATTAACGGTTTACGTGGTATGATGGAGCGTTTTCGGGATTTATCGCCCGAAACAAAAAAAATAATTGTAATTGTTGGGGGTATTGCGGCAGCACTCGGTCCTTTAATAGCCATTTTTGGAACCTTTGCAGCGGTTTTACCTAGTATCATTGCAGGTATCACAGCAATGGGGCCGGCTTTTGCAGCAATGACAGGGCCAATAGGTTTAATAATCGCAGGTATTGGTGCCTTAATTGCTTTAATTATGTACAATTGGGGAGAGGTTAAAAAAACATTAGCCGACACAGCAAACTATTGGATTGATTTGTACAATGAATCAATGCTATTTAGGGGCGCCGTTCAATACATCATTTTAGTTTTTAAAAATTTAGGAAACACAATTGCTTTAGTTTTTAACGTTGCTAAATCTATTGTAAAAGCGTTTTGGAACGATTTAAAAAACGCATTTGGAAACCTAGGTAATTTGTTAAAAGCTGTTTTAACGGGCGATTTTAAATCCATTCCTAAAATTATTGGCCAACAATTTAAAGATTCTGCTTCGGGTGTAAAAAGTTTGTTTAAAGATTTATCTAAAGATTTTGCAACGTTTGGTGCACAAGGTGCGGCCGATGTTAACAAAGCGATAGAAAACACAATTGGCGGCAAACGTGCGAAGATTAAAGTTGATACGCAGCCCACTAAAAAACAAATTAAAACCGATATTGTTACAGCTGTTGATGAGGGGGTTGTTACAGCAAACAACACCGATAAAAAAGTTAAGGTAAAAGTTGAAATTGAACCTGTAAATGGTTCAATTGGGTATTACGATGAAATGATTTCTGAATTAGAAAAAGCCCAAAAAAACAACGCTACTAATAACGAAATGTTTAAAACGTTTCAAGCTAAAATCGACGAATACAAAAAAATACGCGATGAAATTAGTGGAAACGTACAGCAAGAAGTTGTTGTTGGTTCTGAATCTTGGTATAATCAAGAAATTGAAGGTATAAACAAATTAGTTCAAAATTTAGTTGTTGGTACCGATGCTTACAATGCGCTAATTAAACAGCGTGAAGTTTTGCAAAACAGTTTAGATCTTTCAAAACAAACTACCGAAACAACTACTGCAGAACCTGCTACCGATACCGTTGATTGGTACAAATTACAAATTGATAAATTACAACAAGCACGCGAAGAAGCTGGTATTACAATTGACGAATACAAACGTATTTCTGCCGAAATTAATGTTTTAGAAACTACCTTAAAAATCCAAACCGAAGGAATTGAAGGTATCCAACAAATCACTACCGAAATTAATAACATGAAAACAATGGCCGAAGCTTCGCAACAAGCAATCAGTTCGGCTTTTGGTTCAATGGCCGATGCTATTGGCGATAAGTTAGGTGAATCAAAAAACATATTAGATGTTTTTGGTAAAGCCTTGTTTCAAAACACAATCAAAGCTATTGGTACTGCTCTAGCGCAATCTACATCAAATGCAATTTTAGCAGCTACGGGCGATGCTTCAAAAATACCTTTTGGTACATTTTTATTACCTGCCTTAATTGGTGGGGCGGTTGCATCGGTTTCATCTGCTTTTGCTGCCATTCCTAAGTTTGCCGATGGTGGTATCGTTTCAGGGCCAACATTTGGTATGATGGGCGAATACGTGGGTGCAGCAAACAACCCCGAGGTTATTGCGCCATTAAACAAATTAAAAAAATTAATTCAACCAGCAGCAACCAACGATCAACCGGTTAATGTAGTACTGCAAGGCGGTTTTGACCTTTCGGGCGAAAACCTAAAATTGGTATTAGATCGTGTAGAACGCAGAAAATATAGAACAGGATAAAATGGAACAAATTGTAATTAATATTATTGATACACACACAAATTATACAGCTGTTGAGAAATTCACCGAAACCGGAGCGCCAATATTAACGTACTCCGGTGGTGAAGCTCGGTTTGCAAGTATAATGAGTTCAAAGTTTTCGTTTAATATTTTAAATGAAACTGCAGAAGATGGTAAGTTTTTAGATTTGCTAACAGGTGAAGAGCGCAGGTTTTTAATTGAAATTAGAAATGTAACTTATTTAAGTAATGCAATTGATAAAGATGCAGGGCTTATTTGGCGAGGTTTTTTACTACCCGACATTTACAGCGAACCTTACGAAAACGGATGTTTTTTTGTAGGATTTACAGCAACCGATGGATTAGATGTGTTAAAAACAAAACCTTTTTTATTTTACAAAACAAACACGGTTATCGATTACATTGTAAAATGCTTGTGGGAAACAGGTTTGCATCAAGAAATTTACTTTGCGCCTGCAGTTGAAAACGCTTTTCATAGTTGGGATAAAATTCAATTATTTGATGAATGTTTTACAAAATTCAACGAAGATAAAAACAGTTTTGATTTTACAAATTGTTTCGAAGTTTTAGACCAAATTTTAACCGCAATTGGTGCAACCTTATATCAAAACAATGGTAAATGGTTTATTACTGGTTTTAACCGCAAAGCAAATAGTTTAGACGAATACAGTGTTTACAGCTGTTTTGGGAATTTTTTACGCAAAGAACAGGTTTTAAAACCGTTAAAAAAACCATTGTTTAATACAGGTGTAAACATAAGTATTACACCGCCAAACAAAAGTGTTCAATTAAATGTGTCGTATCAGCAAAATGAAAACGTAGCAGATTTTACAAAATATGTACACAACGATTCGCTTACAAATGAAGAATATGTTACGTGCACAACAAATGATTCTGTATCAAGCATTTCACCTTTTAATCTTTGGAAAAAAAGTGGAGCATGTAAAATTTGGTTGTATCAAGAAAATGATATGTCTGTGTTAAAAATTAATAACGAATCAAATGTTCACGACCCTAACGAATTACCGGTTTACCAGAAAAAACCACCTTTTTTTCTAACTGTTAGTAAAATTTACGGTCCGCCACATGATTTTGAAAACGATTATATCGAATTAAAATCTGAAAATACAGTGTATTTATCGCCGCAAGTTGAAGGTAAATATTTGAATTTAGATATTGATTTTGAATTTAAAATTTTTAACACAAAAATAAACAACGATATTTTCGATCAAGATTTTTACAGACAAGCGGTTCGTGTTGATGTTATGATAGGAAATTCAACTATTTTCTCAACAAGGTCAGAAAGCTTAGTTTATAGTTCTGAAGATGTTAGAATGCACTTAAAAGCAGAAGAACTAGGTCCATCATACATGTGGTATACAGCACCTTATAACCCTCTTTTTGGACCTAAATATGTGTTACCAAGATTTATAACAACACGATGCCTTGTGGCGGAAGTTTCAAAAAATAATTTAAAAGTTTCAGATTTAGGAAAACTAAACGTGCGTATTTATTTACCTAGAAATGGAGATTCTCGATATTGGCCTTTTGATCATCACGTTTCAGAAATTACAATTACAAAATTAGAAATTAAAGTTAAAGGTTGGGAAGATGAAAAGTTTGTGTTAAACCGCGAAATTCGATACACAACAAAACACCAAACCGAATTAAGTTTTGCCGATGGAAAAAACGATTTATACTTAAATCTATTTAAAATTAACGATCGCGAAAGCTACCCTGCAACATTTAACGAAATTACCTTATTCAATAGCACACCAACACAAGATGTCTTGTATTATTATTTTGAAATTCCAGGTATTTATGGCGATTATGTAACCAGCCGTTACAGCTCGTTAAAATTATACAACGGTCAAAATTGGTTTTACGCGCATTTTATTTTTGGTTTATTAAATATTGAAAGTGGTATTGAATTTACAGCCAATAAAATTAGAATTTCAAAAGCACGTATTGACGAATTTCCGCACATGCGAACTTTTTTAAACGGAATTTCAAAAATTACCGTTGGGCAAACTATTTTAAAAAGCGCTGGATCTTTAAATGGAATAAGTACAACCGTTCCTGCAGAACAATACTTGTCTTGGAAACGTTGGGGCAATACAACACCCGAGCGTTATTTAACAACATACGCTAAAATGATACACGAATGCACCGCTGTGCAAGCCGTGACTATAGAAGGTACTGCGTTAGATATTATATACCCAAACAATATTGTTGAGTTTAATTTTTTAGGACCCAAAAAATTCATTCCTACTTCCCTATCAATCGATTTTTCAAACGGAAAAACAAAAGCAACTTTAGTTGAAGATATTAACCAAACAAATTCAGATTATGCAACAACCTAAATACCAAATTTGGTTAAAAATACCAAGTTACACCATAAACAATGTAAATAGTTTTTACGTTACACCTGGTTATGTTTTAAGTGGATATGTTAAATAATTTAAAACTGTAATTATGCCTTTAGTCTTAAGAAATATAAAGCAAACCGAGCTAACCTGGACCGAGCTCGATGATAATTTTGTGTATTTAGAAAATAAAATTAACGATGTTGAAAACCAAACCGTTAGCAATGATATTGTAAAAGTAACTGCACAAAGTTTTTTACCCGAACAACAAGCCCAGGGGCGCGCTAATCTTGGAGCCGCATCAGTTGAATCGGTTGAAGATTTAAACGAACGTTTAGAATTTGTAGAATTAATTTACAACCTAACCGAAGCAACTTTTACACACGAAATCACACAAAACGATGTAGATCACACAACAACTTTTACAGTACAATTGCCAAACACACCAATACCATCTACTTACAATTTATTGTTTATACAGGGCGGATTTGTAAATCCAACAAAATATACAATTGTAGGCGATGTGTTAAGTTTTGAAAAAGCCGATGTGTACAATTTAGTAGTTGGTAAATTAATAACCCTTATATACAAGTATTAACATGGCCGATTTCTCATTTTTTAAAGAACAAATGGGTTTTCCTATTGTTGGTAGTATAACAGGCCCCCAAGTTAACAACACCGATCCCGAAAACCCCATTTTACCCGAGTTCGCCCTGCCCGACGGTTCCAACACCGTGGGCGGACTTTGGTTTATTGATAAAATTTTAAGCGACAATTTACCAGTGTATAAAAAAGTATTCGAAGTGCTTGCAACCAAAGCACTTGAATACGGAAATATTGAAATTAACACACACCGCTTTATTGTTGAAACTGCCAATGGGCTAAAACTAAAAGTAGGTAATAACGAGTACACCCTTTGGAACCAAGGCAATTTTAACCCGGATAACAAAGCAAATATAGATGGTTCTAATGTTGTAGCACTATCAACTTGGAACATAATTTCCGAAAAGGTAAATAATATAGCCGATACACCATTGTCAAACATTAATTCAATATCTACTTTAAGCAGTAATTTAGATAGTGTATTCGGCAGAGCGACTAACGGTTTTTTATATAAATTCGATGCGACAGCTTTAAGTGACTTTATCGGATTTCAATCCAAAGCAAATATAAATGGTTCTAATGTTGTAGCACTATCAACTTGGAATATTATTGCAGAAAAAGTAATGAATATAGCTGATATGCCAGTTGTGAATGCTAATGGTGTTATGCCTACTTTATCAAGCAATTTAACAGAAGTACTTGGTAGAGCAACTAATGGAGCTTTATATAAATTCGATGCGACAGCTTTAATTTCATTTTTAGGTATAAATACATCATGGAATTTACAGCAAGTTACTAATAATGGAAGATACACAACGTTAAATTTAGGGGCAAAAGGATTACTATCTTCTGATTATCAATCTGATGAAATTTTAATCCCTACAAATGGGATTTATAGTAAGGGGCAAATATCAACAGGCTCTCACGGTACGTCTGCTGATTGGAACGCAAAAGTATCTAATTTGGATAACGCCACAGGCATAGGCTTTGCAAATGGTAGCTTTAGTGGTCTGCCTTATTTCTTTCATCCAACAAACGGACAAAAGTTTTTAGCTACAATTGAGTACATCAACAGCCAAAATTATGCTTCCATAGTTTATGTTGACCAGCAAATTGCTAATATCCCCACACCAGGTAATGGTACTGTTGTGTTGCAAGGTGTTGGTTCAATTACCGGAGCAGTTACCTTTTCGTTAGACCAAAGTAATAACGCAATAGGTACTTTTGATTTAACATCTTCAGAAAAATCAAACATACAAGCGGGTAAAGATGCTTTTAATCAATTACAAAACCTTTTTGGTGGTTTAGATATCCCTTTTAAAAATGTAGATGTATCTGGTGGTGGGTCGGTAGATCCAAAAGGAACCTTTTTTAATTTAATCAACCCTAAAGGGAATAGTGTGGCCGTAACAATAGACGATCACGATGTGCACGGCGCCCGATTGGTATTAAGGGGTACTGGTCCTACATCGGGAACGGTTTCTTACACATTAAATGCAATCAATGATTTATATGATCCAATTAGTATGCCCTTGCAACTTGGCGAAAACACAGGTATTGAATTTACTTGGGACAGTAACGAAGGTGCTTGGGTTATTACAGGAATTTAATTTTTTTAACCAATTCTTTAATATTTTAATTTTTAAACAAACATGAAAAAAGCGTTACATGGCGATTTGTCCGAAGTATGGTATGTACTTTTAATTATGATTATGGTAATAATTCTAGTGCTACTAGCCGTAGGTTTAGATTTGTACTACGGCAAAAAAAAGAGTAAAGAACTAGGTATTTACAAAACCCACAGCTGGGGCTTGCGTAAAACAAGCGAAAAAGCAACCTGGTACGGTGTTTTTTTAATGTTCATGGTATTTGCCGATGTACTGGTAATACTGTTGTTAGAATACTTTGGGCGGGTTTTGTTTCCATTCTTAACCGTTGCGGGCGGTATTGCCTTAATTTATACCGAATTTATTTCCGTTCGTGAAAAAGTGGAAGATAAAATGCGTAAAAAAGTAGATGAATCTGCTATTGAACTGGTGCATTTAATTAAGAACAACAAAGAGATTTTAGAACAATTAATCGAGAAAAAAAGAAAACGATGAATCAGCAGCTAATTAACACAATAAAAGAACATTCAAAGGTAAATCGTGTTCCTTTTGAAGTAATGATGGCCATAATCGAGGTTGAAACACCTGGTTACGGATTCGATAAAAACACAGGTAAACTATTAATTCAGTTTGAACCAAGTTGGTATCGCAAATTAGAACCTTATGCACCATCGGGCGCGTGGAGTGTGAATAAGGTCGATGTGCAAAGTAAAGAATGGATTGCCTTTAATTCTGCATTTGCAATTGATGCCGAAAGTGCCATGAAAGCCACAAGTATAGGTTTGCCACAAATTATGGGCTTTCATTATAAACGATTAGGTTACAAAACAGTTGGCGATATGTGGAACGATTTTAAAAAAGGCGAACACCAACAAGTAATGGCTTTATTTAGATTTATTTTAACCGATAAAAACCTGCTACAATCGGTACGTACAAAAAACTTTCACATGATAGCCTATATTTACAACGGAGCCAAATACAAAGAAATGGCCAAAAAATGGAAGCGCGAGCCTTACAACATATCTTTAGAAAAGTCGGCCAAAAAATGGGAATTTAAAAAAATGTAGTATGAAAAAAATACAGCTATTACTCACCCTATTGTTAATAGCCACAATAGGGGCCTGCAAAACCAAAAAAAGCACAACCACTTTTAAAGCAACAGCAACCGAAAACGTTTCAATAGTTGATAATTCAACCGTTCGGGAAAACCAAACAGTTGAAGAAACACAAGATGTTTCCAAAACCGAAACAGTTACCGATAAATCATTCATTGAAGCCTGGAGTAGTTTTGAAAGCGATAAAATTACAATAACCGAAAAAAACGGAACAGTAACAGAAATTACAAAACCGCGCATCAACAAAAAAACATCAAAGAGCAATGAAGTAAACCAAAGCAATCAAATAGCTATCAAAAAAGAAAAAGCAACAGAAATCAACAAAAACCAACAAAAAAATGTTGCTGTATCAAATAACCGTCAATTAAAAACCAATTTACAAAACAAAAACACCAGTAAACCTAAAGAACCTATTTGGTTGTGGATAGTCGGCTGTTGTACAGTTAGCGGTTTAGGTTATTTAATTTTAAAACGATTTAAATTTGTTTAATTAAAAGAAAGGAGAAACTTATCTATTGAGCGATGCAGAAATGTGTCGCTTTTTTTTTATGTCCTTTTTTACATGATTAGAAAAAATACCTTTTATTTGTAAAAAAAGATTTAAAACAAATAAAAAGTCCGATAAAAGTCCAATACAAAAACCAACAACTAAACCCAATATCTTGATTTACAAGTTTTTAAATCTTTTTAATATAATGATTAAAAATCATGTTACAAATGTATAAAGTTTTTATTAATGATAAACCACTTTTTTTAACTAGTGAGTTACAAAAAGAAGCTGATTTCAAATATTTTTTGCTTAACACCATTGATTTGCAAAAATTAATTGCCCAATATTTTGATGGAAGTGTAAACAATGCTTTTTTATACCACCCTAACAAAAACCAATTATTAAAAATTTTTAAAGATAAAATTACTATAAACAAAGCAGGTGGTGGTTTGGTTGAAAATGAAAATGGTGAAATTTTATTTATTTTTAGAAACGGAAAATGGGATTTACCTAAAGGTGGAACTGAAAAAAACGAAACAATGGAAGAAACAGCCATGCGTGAAGTTGAAGAAGAAACAGGCTGTAAAAACTTAAAAATCACCAATAAACTTCAAAAAACCTACCATATTTTTAAACGCAATGGTGAATATCGCTTAAAAATAACAAATTGGTATGCTATGCAAACTAATTTTACTGGCGATTTATTTGCACAAGCCGAAGAGGGTATTGAAAAGGTTGTTTGGGTAAATAAAAATGATGTTTCTACATTATTACAAAATTCATATATGAATATTAAATTGTTGTTTAACGAAAATTGTAAACAGTTAAACACAACGGTAAAAACAGAAAAAGGAGTTTATTAATAAACTCCTTTTTTTATTCTTCCATTTTAGACGAAAGTTCAAACCAACGTTCTTCTTTTGCGTCTAAATTTTCAATTATTTTTTGTAATTCGGTACCTTTTGTAATTAAATCGCTTTCTGGAATGCTGCCGTTAGAAAAACTTTCTTCTAACTGCTTTTTTTGATATTCTAAATCTTTTATTTCACGTTCAATTTTAGAAAACTCTTTTTGTTCATTAAAACTTAGTCCCGATTTTTTAGGTTGATTATCTTTCCAATTAGTCTTTTCTTTAGGAGAATCGTCTTTTATTGGTTCTATAGAATCCTCATAAACTCTAAAATCTGAATAATTTCCTGGAAAATCTTCAATTTCACCTTCGCCTCTAAAAACAAATAAGTGATCAACAATTTTATCCATAAAATAACGATCGTGCGACACTACCAATAAGCAACCTGGATAATCTAACAAAAAGTTTTCTAATACATTTAAGGTTACAATATCTAAATCATTGGTAGGCTCATCTAATATTAAAAAATTAGGATTTTGTATTAAAACAGTACACAAATACAAGCGCTTTAATTCACCACCGCTTAATTTTTCAACAAAATCGTGTTGTTTTTTTCTATCGAATAAAAAACGTTCAAGCAATTGTCCTGCCGATATACTTCTCCCTTTTGTTAGCGGAATGTATTCGCCAAATTCTTTAATAATATCAATAACTTTTTGCTCAGGTTTAGGATTAATACCACTTTGCGTATAATACCCAACTTTAATAGTTTCGCCAATAACAACTTTGCCCGAATTTGGTTGTAAAGTTTGTGTAAGTATGTTTAAAAAGGTTGATTTTCCTGTTCCGTTTTTACCAATTATACCTATACGTTCGCCGCGATTAAATAAATAATCAAAGTTTTTTAAAATAATTTTATCGTTAAAAGATAACGATACATTATGCATTTCAATAACTTTTGACCCCATGCGCTCCATGTTAATCTCTAGTTCTAACTGGTGTTCTTTACGACGTGAATGGGCTTTTTCTTTAATTACATAAAAATCATCTTGACGAGATTTCGACTTGGTTGTTCGCGCTTTTGGCTGACGACGCATCCAATCTAATTCTTTCACAAAAAGGTTTTTAGCTTTATCTATAGATGCGTTTTCAGATGCAATTCGTTCTTCTTTCTTTTGTAAATAATACGAATAATTGCCTTTGTATTGATAAATTTTTCCGTTGTCTAATTCAATAATCTCATTACAAACACGTTCCAGAAAAAAACGGTCGTGAGTAACCATGAACAAAGTAATATTTTCTTTAGCAAAATAATCTTCTAACCATTCAATCATTTCTAAATCAAGGTGGTTAGTAGGTTCGTCTAAAATCAACAAATCGGGTTTATTAATTAAAACAATAGCCAAAGCCAAGCGTTTGCGCTGCCCACCTGATAGATTTTTAACCTTAAGCTTTAAATCTTCTAACTTTAATTTAAAAAGAATTTGTTTGTATTGGGTTTCAAAATCCCAAGCGTTGTGAATTTCCATTTGTTCAAACGCTTTTTGATATTCTTCCTGATCATCAATATTTTCTAATGCTTTTTCGTAGCGTTCAATAATTTTTAAAACATCGTTATCCGATGCAAAAATGCTTTCTTCAATAGTTAATTCATCTTGTAAATCGGGATCTTGAGATAAAAATTCCATTCGGATACCTTTACGAATAACCACCTGTCCGGTATCAGGAAAATCTAATCCATTAATGATACTCAAAATTGTTGATTTTCCCGTTCCGTTTTTAGCAACAAAGGCTATTTTTTGATCTTTATTAATTCCAAACGAAACACCTTCGAACAATGTGCGTGCCCCGAAAGATTTTGATATATTTTCTACTGAAAGATAATTCATGATTTTCATATTGATGTGCAAAAATACGGTTTTAACTATAAACTTTTTCAATAAACGTTAATTGATGCAAATTTCATATAAAAAAACAAACCTCTTGATTTTCAAGAGGTTTGTAACTTAATATATTATAAAATTACATATTACGGCGGTATTGCCCACCTACTTTAAATAAAGCGTCTGTAATTTGTCCTAACGAACATACTTTAGTTGCATCCATTAATGCTTCAAAAATATTTTTATTTTGAATTGCAGCTTCCTGAATTCTAGCTAATTCCGATCCAGCCTCGCTTGCTTTTGCAGCATGAAGATTTTCTTTTGTGTGTATCTGGAATTGTTTTTCTTCTTCAGTTGCACGAATTACTTCGGCAGGAACAACTGTTTTTGAACCTGTTGAACTTAAAAACGTATTTACCCCAATTATAGGAAAATCGCCATTGTGTTTAAGTGTTTCGTAATACAACGATTCTTCTTGAATTTTTGAACGTTGGTACATAGTTTCCATAGCACCTAAAACACCCCCACGTTCTGTAATTCTATCAAATTCAGACAAAACAGCTTCTTCAACTAAATCAGTTAATTCTTCAATAATAAATGAACCTTGAATTGGGTTTTCGTTCTTAGCCAATCCTAACTCTTTATTTATAATTAACTGAATTGCCATTGCTCTACGCACTGATTCTTCGGTAGGTGTTGTAATAGCCTCATCGTACGCATTGGTGTGTAATGAGTTACAGTTGTCGTAAATTGCATACAATGCTTGTAAAGTTGTACGTATATCGTTAAAATCAATTTCTTGGGCGTGTAACGATCTACCAGATGTTTGAATATGATATTTTAACATTTGCGCACGTTCATTTGCTCCGTATTTTTGCTTTAATGCTTTTGCCCAAATTCTACGAGCCACACGACCTATTACTGAATATTCTGGATCGATTCCATTTGAGAAAAAGAACGACAAGTTTGGACCAAACGCATTGATATCCATACCGCGCGACAAGTAATATTCTACATACGTAAAACCATTTGCTAATGTAAATGCCAATTGAGTTACTGGATTAGCACCTGCTTCGGCAATATGATAACCCGAAATAGATACCGAATAAAAATTACGTACGTTTTTATTGATAAAATATTCTTGAACATCACCCATTAAGCGCAATGCAAATTCAGTTGAAAAAATACAGGTATTTTGTGCTTGATCTTCTTTTAAAATATCGGCTTGTACTGTACCACGAACTTGTGAAAGCGTATTTTTCTTAATTTCAGCATATACATCAGCAGGTAAAACCTGATCGCCTGTTACCCCTAAAAGCATTAAACCTAAGCCATTGTTTCCTTCTGGTAAATCGCCATTATAACGCGGGCGGTTTAATCCTTTATCTTCGTAAATGGCTTTAATTTTAGCTTCAACTTCTGCTTCTAAACCGTTTTCTATGATGTATTTTTCACAGTTTTGATCAATTGCTGCATTCATAAAAAAGCCTAACAACATAGGTGCGGGCCCATTAATGGTCATTGAAACTGATGTTGCAGCATGTGATAAATCAAAGCCTGAATACAATTTCTTAGCATCGTCTAAACAACAAATTGAAACACCTGCGTTACCAATTTTTCCGTAAATATCTGGTCTGTGCCCTGGGTCGTTTCCGTATAAAGTTACTGAATCAAACGCTGTTGATAAACGTTTTGCAGGCATACCTTTAGATACATAGTGAAAACGACGGTTGGTACGTTCTGGTCCACCTTCACCAGCAAACATACGCGTTGGATCTTCTCCTTCACGTTTAAAAGGATACAAGCCCGATGTAAAAGGAAACTCACCTGGTACATTTTCTTGTAAAACCCAACGTAAAATATCGCCCCAAGCTTCGTATTTAGGTAAAGCTATTTTTGGAATTTGTAAATGCGACAATGATTCAGAATGCGTTTGAATTTTGATTTCTTTATCGCGAACTTTAAATGAATAAACTGGGTTTTTGTATTTATTAACTTTATCGTTCCAAGTTGTTATAACTTCCCAATTATACGGATCTAAATCGCGTTTTAACTTATCAAATTCAGCCAATAAAACCTTTGCTAGTTCTGCATTTTCAGCACCTACAATTTCAATTCCATGTTGAGTAATGTTTGGTAACTTACCCGAAATTGTTTCAATGGTTTTGTAAATTGCATATAATTTTTGAGCAACTTCTTTTTGTGAAACTGCCTTAGCATCATACCCACGATTGTTTTCGGCAATTTCTGATAAATAACGTGTTCTACTTGGTGGAATTACAAATATTTTTTCAGACATTTCTTTTGTAATTTCGAATGTAGATTGTAAATCTGCTCCTGTTTTCTCAACTACTTTATCGATAATTGATTTATATAATTGATTTGTTCCAGGATCATTAAATTGCGATGCAATGGTTCCAAAAACAGGCATATCATCAGGGTTTGTGTCCCATAAATTATGATTGCGTTGGTATTGTTTTTTCACGTCGCGTAAAGCATCTAACGCACCTCGCTTATCAAACTTGTTGATGGCTACAATATCGGCAAAATCTAACATATCAATTTTTTCCAACTGCGTAGCTGCACCAAATTCAGGTGTCATGATGTACAACGAAGCGTCGGAATGATCTAATATTTCGGTATCTGATTGCCCAATTCCCGATGTTTCTAATATAATTAAATCGTATTGGGCTGCTTTTAGCACTTGAATAGCTTCTTCAACATATTTAGATAATGCTAAATTTGATTGACGAGTTGCTAATGAACGCATGTAAACACGTGAATTATTTATTGAATTCATGCGGATACGATCACCTAACAAGGCTCCACCTGTTTTCTTTTTAGATGGATCTACCGATACTAATGCTATGTTTTTATTAGGAAAATCGATTAAAAATCTACGAACAATTTCATCAACCATTGACGATTTTCCTGCTCCACCAGTACCCGTAATACCTAATACTGGCGCTGTTTTATTTTCAACTTTTTCAAAATCAAAAGCTTTTAAAAAGTCTTCCTCACGATTTTCTGCTAACGAAATTAATCGCGAAATAGTTGTAATATCTTTATCTTTTAATGATTGGTACACATCTTTCCCTTTTGGTAGTTCTAAAGAACCTGTTGGAAAATCAGCTTTTTCAACCATATCGTTAATCATACCTTGTAATCCTAATTCCCTTCCATCATCTGGAGAATAAATACGTGTAATACCATAATCCATTAATTCATTTATTTCGGTTGGTAGTATTACGCCGCCGCCGCCGCCAACAATTTTAATATGCCCTGCCCCTTTTTCGTTAAGCAAATCATACATGTATTTAAAGTATTCGTTATGACCACCTTGATACGATGTCATGGCTATTGCATTTGCATCTTCTTGAATTGCTGTATTAACAACATCTTCAACCGATTTATCGTGACCTAAATGAATTACTTCGCAACCTGTAGCCTGTATTATTCGGCGCATTATGTTAATTGCAGCATCGTGCCCATCAAATAAAGCAGCTGCTGTTACTATGCGTACTTTGTTTTTTGGCGTGTATATTTTTTGTTCCATTATTGATTTAATTTCGACCTTGCAAGTTACATCTTTTAACTTTTATTTAAAATAGATATTTTACAAAAAATGAAACAAATAAAAAAAGGAAGCGTTTTGCTTCCTTTTTTTATTTGTTTCATTATCAGCCTTATCGTTTTAAAGAGAAGTGTCCTGATACTTCTTTGTTTAATCCTGTTTTTGGATCTACATATTCTGCTTTGAACCAGTAATCACTTGATGGTAGTGGATTGCCATTAAACGTTCCATCCCATCCTGGTCCTGATGGACTTAACTGTTTGATTAACTTTCCAAAGCGATCAAATACATATACTTTTGCATTTGGTTGGTTTTTCAACGACCAAATGTTCCAAGTATCGTTGTAACCGTCGTTGTTTGGTGTAAAGTATTTTGGATAATCCATTACTGTTACTACTTTACTTGCCTCACACATTTCGCCTTCTATACGTACATAAACAGTGTGTTCTCCTGGTGTTACATCTAAGAATATGTTCGACTCTTGCCATGGACCGTTATCTAGTTTGTATTCTAATACAACACCTGGACCTGCATAAGCCATTACTTCTATTGCATTGGTATCGCCAAAACTATCGGTTACTTTCACTTCGTCTATCGTTACACTTGGCGATTCATTTACAACTGCTGAACGGGTTGTTGTACATCCGTTTGGCCCGGTTACTACTACCGTGTAAGTACCTCCGCGTTTTACAAACAATCTGCTGCCTCCGTTTAATACATCGGCTACATCAGGGGTTAATGCTACTCCGTTTCTGGTCCATACCATTGTGTAACCTGTACCTTCTGCTACACCTGTTTCTAAATAATGTCCACTTATTATTGACCATTCATCGCGGTATTCGTAACATACAATACCATCTACTAATGGTTTTACAACTGGTGCATCTTTTAAGCGTACTGTAAAAGTTACAGTTGCTGTACATAATAAGTTTGGATTCGCATTCTTAACTATTGCTCTTAATACTTCACCATGGAATACTTGTGCACTTGTTTTGTTTGGTATTAATGTTCCGTTCCAACGGCGGTATTCTACCACTAAATTTGGTTGTGGTTGGGTACCTATTGCTTCGGCATCTAATCTACTTAAATCTACTAACGATATTCCGTCGTTTACATAATCGGTTTCACAGAATTCTGTATCGGTAATTGCAAATGCGTAAACTGCTTGTTCTATTTGGATAAAGAAACTTGATATATTGAAACATCCGGTGTCTTTATTTTCTACTCGCACCCATATTTCTTGACGATCTAACGTAGTGTTCTCGTAAGTATATGGTATTGGGTTTACGTTGTCTGTTGCATTTTGTAACGATGCATAATATCTAACTATATAATCCGTTGCGTTGGCTCCTGCTAATGCTTCGGCATCTTTGTCGTGTAAGTTAAATTTCGTTGTGCGAGTTGGGTTATCCATACACGCTAGTAATGCCGTCATTGGTCCTACTTTTGGTATTGGATTCACTATTAAATCTAACGGTACTACGGTATAACATCTTTCATTAGTGTCGGTAAAACCGTTTTCTACACGTACATAAACGCGTGAACTTTGACTAAAGAAATTTGTAGGGTTTGGTATAAAACTTATATCTGCTGGCCCTACATGTGCTCCTACTTCTGATGCGTAATATCCGTATGTATAATTTCCGTAATTACTGATATTTGCTTCAGCATCGCGTAAATTAAATGTTGCCATTCCTGTTCCTATTGCATCTTCACACGCTTCTAATGGTGTTGGCGCTGGGTTTGGTTCTGGTAAAGGTAATACACGTACGGTTAAAGTTGCAATGCTTTTACAGCCGTATTGATTTTCTACTGCTATGTAAATTGTTTGTGGATTTACTGTGTTGTAGAATTTCGTTGGATCTACTATTTTGTTAAAGCCGTTTTGTGCTGATTGTAAACTTAAATAGTAGCTTATTGTTGCTCCAAATGGTGGTTGACCGCCAAATAAATCGTATTCGCGAATGGTTAAATTAAACTCGCGCGAACCATCGTTTGGTAAATCGGTATCACATAAAACAATTGGTAATGGTTGTTTTAATACCAATGGTACATTTACTTCTATTTGGAAACTCATCACGCGTGAACAACCTCCTGGTTTTGATGTATCCTCTATACGCACCCAAATAGTTTGTGGGTTGGTTGTATTTTGGAATTGTGTTGGGGTTACAATCCAATTAGTGTTGCTATCTGCCGACGCTTGCGTGGTATAATAACGTATTTGGTA
Source organism: Myroides sp. JBRI-B21084 (assembly GCF_030545015.1). GTDB lineage: Bacteria > Bacteroidota > Bacteroidia > Flavobacteriales > Flavobacteriaceae > Flavobacterium. Next base: position 838,600 of record NZ_CP120653.1, on the reverse strand, counting down.
TGTTCCTTGCGTTGTTTGTGCAGCTAATAACGCTGCGTTTTGTAAGGTTAAATCAAAAAACGTTGAACCATCTTGTTTATCTCCTAAAACATCACAAGTTGTTAGTTTTGGTAAACTTGCTGGTAATTTTGGTGGAACTACTAATTGGAACGAGATTGGGTACACTGAAAAACAGCCTGAGGTTGCATCATTAATACGAATCCAGATAGTTGAATTTCCTGGTGTAAGGTTGTTGTATGCTACCGGATTAGCAATGTTGTTCACATTATTCATCGCGTCACTTTGTGTTTCAAAAAACTGGAAACCGTAGTTTTGACCTGTTGCATCTACTAAGGCTTTTCCGTATAAATAGATGTTTATGGTTCCAAAACCTGTATCGCTACATATTACATATGGCCTACTTGGTAAGGTAATTACAGGATTGGCTTTTACTACCAATGTTAACGTACTTACTACAAAACATCCTGTACTTGGGTTATACACACGTACAAATATTGTTTGTACGTTTGCCGATACGTTTTGATATTGATCTGCTAACGGGTTAATGCCGGTTTGAGCATCGGTATTCGTGTAATGGAAACTTACATCTACACCTTGTTGCGTACCTATGATACCTGCTTTTAAACTTGCTAAATCAAATATCTCAAATCCGTTACCGTCTGTATCACATGCGTAAACCGATGGTAATGGGTTAGCTACAGTTGGCATTGCTACCAATAATAAATCAATTCTGCTTATTACAAAACAACCTGTGGTGTTATCTGTTACGCGTACATAAACCACACGTGATACATTGGTTGAAAAACTTGATGTATTTCCTATAGCTCCTGTATTTGCCATAGCTGCATTTGCAGTTAAGTGATAAGTAACGGTATAATTTGCAGCATTTAAACCAGACATCATATCAGTTTCTTTACTGCGTAAGTTGATTAATTCTACATCATCATTATTTATATCACATACTTTTAAATTACGAATATCGGTAATTTTAGGAACTTTATTAACAATTAAAGTCAATGGTACAACATTGTAGCAACTAGAGTTGGTAAAACCTACACGTACATAAATTGTTTGTTGGTCTTTTACTTTGTTGATATACGCTCCTGTGTTTTTTATAATGTTTACGTTTGCTGCTGCATCTGCCTGTGTTTCGTGGAATGTTACCGTTGAATTAGCTGGCATTGGATTTCCTGCTATTAAAACACGAGTTACATCTAAATTAAATTCACCAAAACCATCGTTGTTTAAATCACAATACGTTAAGGGTGCTAAAGTATTTGCTACCGGTGTGTTTATGATTTGTAATTGTAATGGTACTACTACAAAACAATCGCCATCTAAATTACGTACTCGTACATAAATGGTTCCTGCTGCTGCTGTGTAACTTGTTGGCAACATTAATGAAGTATTACCTACTAATGCATCTTGTTGCGTTGCATAAAACTCTAATCCTACACCTAATGATTTTACTGGGATAGTATTATAAGCTAAATTTAAATCGAATGTTGCCAAACCACTTGTTCCTATTTCACAAGCTGTTACTGGTAAAATGGTACTTTGTATTAATGGCAATAAATTGCGGTATAAATAAAATGAGGTTACTCCAAATGCTAATGGATTATTGGTATCGGTTACACGTACCCAAATACGTTCTCCATCAACTCCATTGTAAGTAGCTAAATTGCCACTTGGTATTGGGTTTACACCGGTATCTGCATCGGGTTTACTTAAGTGGTAAGTAACCGCAAAACCTACTGCATTGTTATAAACTACTGGTGTTTGTACTGTTAAATCAAAAGTTTGTACGCTTGCTCCTTCACAAATTGACAAATCTGGTAATGGATTTAAAGTTAAGGCACAGTTGATAAAATCTATTGTAAACGAACTTATAAACGGACATGGATTATTCAATTCATATGCGCGAACCCAAATAGTACGTGGTACATTGGCATTATTTGCTAAATTGTATAAGTCTGATATTTTATTAGTATCGTTTTCTGCATCTAACTTTGTTAAATAGAAATTATACAAAATGTTTGGATTCGTAGTTACGCCTACTACAGCATCTTTTAAATCGATACGTGTGGTTGTACCTGTAGTTGGACAAACAGCTAAATTCTTAGGTGCTAGTATATTTACATATTCATAAAACTCTACTCGTACTGGTTCTGACTCAAAATAACAAGCTATATTAGGCACAAAAGCTCTAACATTGTAATCACCTGTTTCAGTAACAACTAAAGTTTGACCAGTTTGACCAGGAATTTTAATTCCATCTTTAAACCATTCAAATGTAAATAAATTAGGATTTAAACCCGCATTAAAAGTATAACTATCGCCTACACATAAACCATTACCATCGGCAATTAATACTGGGTTACCTAAATCTAAGTTACCTAAATTAAAACTTCCACCTTCAATAAAAACTGCAGAATCTACACCAGCATCACCCCTATCTTGTATCACCATTTTAATGTGATATTTTGTAAAAGGAACAACTGGCGACTGGGCAGTCATTTTTTTTGTTTGTCCATTAAAATTAATAGCGTTAGTTGTACTTGTACTATTAAAACTATCAAAATATTGGGCATTTACAGATGCACAACCTCCATTATGAGCTGCATCTCTAATGGTTACTACCGAAATTGGATCGGTTGTATTTGGAACTAAAGCTAAATTTGTAGTAGTGTTTGAAACTGTATTTGTTAAAAAAAATGCAAAAGCATCAGAATAATTACATTGATAGGTACCATATTCTTCAGAAGCAAATATAAAATTGAATTTAATCTCCGATGTAAATGGCACAAAATCAAACTCTAATATGGTAGCATTATGGTATGTATCATTGTTTCCTAACACATTATTCATATAGGTAGTTAACTGTAAATCGTCAGGCCAAGAATTTTGAGTACCTGTACTTGATCCACCGTTTAAACCCCTTGGACCAGGAGCATCATCTGCCTTACCTGTTGAAAGAATAATACCATCGGCCATATCAAGTGATGGATTGGAATTTTGAAAATAACCAATACCATTTGACTTATCACCTGTTGGAAAACTACTCCCTGTTGACCAACTTACATTTGTAATTTGTGCACACGGAGTTTTAATCAAAACGTCTTTAACCAACTGTTCAGCTGTATAAGCCGTTGTGCTTACTGTTATCGGTTGGCTATAACCAAAAATAGACAGGAATAGCAGTAATACTACCCAATGACTATTTATTCTTAAAAATAGTTTCTTTTGCATATTTAAAAGTTCAGTTTCTAAAAATTGAAATATAAAAATAGTTTATTTTAATATTTTATGCAATATACACTTTATGATTTAATTTTTTACAAAAAATGAAACAAATAAAAAAAGGAAGCGTTTTGCTTCCTTTTTTTATTTGTTTCATTATCAGCCTTATCGTTTTAAAGAGAAGTGTCCTGATACTTCTTTGTTTAATCCTGTTTTTGGATCTACATATTCTGCTTTGAACCAGTAATCACTTGATGGTAGCGGATTGCCATTAAACGTTCCATCCCATCCTGGTCCTGATGGACTTAACTGTTTGATTAACTTTCCAAAGCGATCAAATACATAAACTTTTGCATTTGGTTGGTTTTTCAACGACCAAATGTTCCAAGTATCGTTGTAACCGTCGTTGTTTGGTGTAAAGTATTTTGGATAATCCATTACTGTTACTACTTTACTTGCCTCACACATTTCGCCTTCTATACGTACATAAACAGTGTGTTCTCCTGGTGTTACATCTAAGAATATGTTCGACTCTTGCCATGGACCGTTATCTAGTTTGTATTCTAATACAACACCTGGACCTGCATAAGCCATTACTTCTATTGCATTGGTATCGCCAAAACTATCGGTTACTTTCACTTCGTCTATCGTTACACTTGGCGATTCATTTACAACTGCTGAACGGGTTGTTGTACATCCGTTTGGCCCGGTTACTACTACCGTGTAAGTACCTCCGCGTTTTACAAACAATCTGCTGCCTCCGTTTAATACATCGGCTACATCAGGGGTTAATGCTACTCCGTTTCTGGTCCATACCATTGTGTAACCTGTACCTTCTGCTACACCTGTTTCTAAATAATGTCCACTTATTATTGACCATTCATCGCGGTATTCGTAACATACAATACCATCTACTAATGGTTTTACAACTGGTGCATCTTTTAAGCGTACTGTAAAAGTTACAGTTGCTGTACATAATAAGTTTGGATTCGCATTCTTAACTATTGCTCTTAATACTTCACCATGGAATACTTGTGCACTTGTTTTGTTTGGTATTAATGTTCCGTTCCAACGGCGGTATTCTACCACTAAATTTGGTTGTGGTTGGGTACCTATTGCTTCGGCATCTAATCTACTTAAATCTACTAACGATATTCCGTCGTTTACATAATCGGTTTCACAGAATTCTGTATCGGTAATTGCAAATGCGTAAACTGCTTGTTCTATTTGGATAAAGAAACTTGATATATTGAAACATCCGGTGTCTTTATTTTCTACTCGCACCCATATTTCTTGACGATCTAACGTAGTGTTCTCGTAAGTATATGGTATTGGGTTTACGTTGTCTGTTGCATTTTGTAACGATGCATAATATCTAACTATATAATCCGTTGCGTTGGCTCCTGCTAATGCTTCGGCATCTTTGTCGTGTAAGTTAAATTTCGTTGTGCGAGTTGGGTTATCCATACACGCTAGTAATGCCGTCATTGGTCCTACTTTTGGTATTGGATTCACTATTAAATCTAACGGTACTACGGTATAACATCTTTCATTAGTGTCGGTAAAACCGTTTTCTACACGTACATAAACGCGTGAACTTTGACTAAAGAAATTTGTAGGGTTTGGTATAAAACTTAAATCTGATGGCCCTACGTGTGCTCCTACTTCTGATGCGTAATATCCGTATGTATAATTTCCGTAATTACTGATATTTGCTTCAGCATCGCGTAAATTAAACGTTGCCATTCCTGTTCCTATTGCATCTTCACACGCTTCTAATGGTGTTGGCGCTGGGTTTGGTTCTGGTAAAGGTAATACACGTACTGTTAAGGTTGCAATGCTTTTACATCCGTATTGATTTTCTACTGCTATGTAAATTGTTTGTGGATTTACTGTGTTGTAGAATTTCGTTGGATCTACTATTTTGTTAAAGCCGTTTTGTGCTGCTTGTAAACTTAAATAGTAGCTTATTGTTGCTCCAAATGGTGGTTGACCGCCAAATAAATCGTATTCGCGAATGGTTAAATTAAACTCGCGCGAACCATCGTTTGGTAAATCGGTATCACATAAAACAATTGGTAATGGTTGTTTTAATACCAATGGTACATTTACTTCTATTTGGAAACTCATCACGCGTGAACAACCTCCTGGTTTTGATGTATCCTCTATACGCACCCAAATAGTTTGTGGGTTGGTTGTATTTTGGAATTGTGTTGGGGTTACAATCCAATTAGTGTTGCTATCTGCCGACGCTTGCGTGGTATAATAACGTATTTGGTATGCTCCTTGCGTTGTTTGTGCAGCTAATAACGCTGCGTTTTGTAAGGTTAAATCAAAAAACGTTGAACCATCTTGTTTATCTCCTAAAACATCACAAGTTGTTAGTTTTGGTAAACTTGCTGGTAATTTTGGTGGAACTACTAATTGGAACGAGATTGGGTACACTGAAAAACAGCCTGAGGTTGCATCATTAATACGAATCCAGATAGTTGAATTTCCTGGTGTAAGGTTGTTGTATGCTACCGGATTAGCAATGTTGTTCACATTATTCATCGCGTCACTTTGTGTTTCAAAAAACTGGAAACCGTAGTTTTGACCTGTTGCATCTACTAAGGCTTTTCCGTATAAATAGATGTTTATGGTTCCAAAACCTGTATCGCTACATATTACATATGGACTACTTGGTAAAGTAATTACAGGATTAGCTTTTACTACCAATGTTAACGTACTTACTACAAAACATCCTGTACTTGGGTTATACACACGTACAAATATTGTTTGTACGTTTGCCGATACGTTTTGATATTGATCTGCTAATGGATTAATGCCGGTTTGAGCATCGGTATTCGTGTAATGGAAACTTACATCTACACCTTGTTGCGTACCTATGATACCTGCTTTTAAACTTGCTAAATCAAATATCTCAAATCCGTTACCGTCTGTATCACATGCGTAAACCGATGGTAATGGGTTAGCTACAGTTGGCATTGCTACCAATAATAAATCAATTCTACTTATTACAAAACAACCTGTGGTGTTATCTGTTACGCGTACATAAACCACACGTGATACATTGGTTGAAAAACTTGATGTATTTCCTATAGCTCCTGTATTTGCCATAGCTGCATTTGCAGTTAAGTGATAAGTAACGGTATAATTTGCAGCATTTAAACCAGACATCATATCAGTTTCACGACTGCGTAAGTTGATTAATTCTACATCATCATTATTTATGTCACATATCTTTAGATTTATAACTGGATTGATGTTAGGAACTTTATTAACAATTAAAGTCAATGGTACAACATTGTAACAACTAGAGTTAGTAAAACCTACACGTGCATAAACCGTTTGTTGGTTTTTTACTTTATTTATATAAGCACCCGTGTTTGATATTACATTTACGTTTGCTGCTGCATCTGCCTGTGTTTCGTGGAATGTTACCGTTGAATTAGCTGGCATTGGATTTCCTGCTATTAAAACACGAGTTACATCTAAATTAAATTCACCAAAACCATCGTTGTTTAAATCACAATACGTTAAGGGTGCTAAAGTATTTGCTACCGGTGTGTTTATGATTTGTAATTGTAATGGTACTACTACAAAACAATCGCCATCTAAATTACGTACTCTTACATAAATGGTTCCTGCTGCTGCTGTGTAACTTGTTGGCAACATTAATGAAGTATTACCTACTAATGCATCTTGTTGCGTTGCATAAAACTCTAATCCTACACCTAATGATTTTACTGGGATAGTATTATAAGCTAAATTTAAATCGAATGTTGCCAAACCACTTGTTCCTATTTCACAAGCTGTTACTGGTAAAATGGTACTTTGTATTAATGGCAATAAATTGCGGTATAAATAAAATGAGGTTACTCCAAATGCTAATGGATTATTGGTATCGGTTACACGTACCCAAATACGTTCTCCATCAACTCCATTATATGTAGCTAAATTACCACTTGGTATTGGGTTTACACCGGTATCTGCATCGGGTTTACTTAAGTGGTAAGTAACCGCAAAACCTACTGCATTGTTATAAACTACTGGTGTTTGTACTGTTAAATCAAAGGTTTGTACGCTTGCTCCTTCACAAATTGACAAATCTGGCAATGGATTTAACGTTAAGGCACAATTGATAAAATCTATTGTAAACGAACTTATAAACGGACATGGATTATTCAATTCATATGCGCGAACCCAAATAGTACGTGGTACATTGGCATTATTTGCTAAATTGTATAAGTCTGATATTTTATTAGTATCGTTTTCTGCATCTAACTTTGTTAAATAGAAATTATACAAAATATTAGGATTCGTAGTTACGCCTACTACAGCATCTTTTAAATCGATACGTGTGGTTGTACCTGTAGTTGGACAAACAGCTAAATTTTTTGGCGCTAGTATATTTACATACTCATAAAACTCTACTCGTACTGGTTCTGCTTCTAAAATACAGCCCCCAACGTTTGGTATAAATGCTTTAACGTAATAATCACCTGTTTCGGTAACTACTAAATTAGGACCTGTTTTGCCAGGAATTTTAATACCATCTTTAAACCATTCAAATGTAAACAAATTAGCATCTAAACCAGACTTTAAAGTATAACTATCACCTACACACAAACCATTACCATCGGCAATTAGTACTGGTTTACCTAAATCTAAGTTACCAATATCAAAACTACCTGCTTTAAAAAACACAGCACTTGTGTGACTTGTTGTATTACAAAAATCGATAATTGCTAATTTAATACGGTATTTACGACCCGGAATTACATTTGCTACTAAAGATGTCATTGGCACTGTATGACCATTAAGGTTAATAGGTGCAGCTAAATTAGGTACTTGATTTGGTCCTCCACCATAAGCATTGCCAAAGTAAAGTGGATTTACCGATGTACCGCAACCAGCAGTAGCACCAGGATTTGTCTTTGCCTCATCACGAACAGTAGCAATTGAAATTGGATCAGTTGTATTTGGCACTAAAGCTAAATTTTGACCAACACCTGTTGTAGTATCTGTCAACCAAGCTCCAAATAATGCAGCATTTTGACATCTACCCCAACAACCTTGATAACTATTACTACCAAATATATATTCAAAATTAACAGTTGTTTGTAGAGGAATAAAATCAAAATCGATTGTAGCTGAACGAATATCCTGACGTGGTGCACCTGCTGGCCAACCACCTGCATCGTTAATTAAATCGTTCAAATCTTGATCCCCTGTCCAACGGTACTGGTTATTTAAATTACCAGAGTTTTTATTACCAATTGGTCCTTCCATAAAGTATGATTGGTCTGTACTAATAACAATACCATCATCAAACCCAAAGGTACTTCCGTTTCTTTGAAAATAACCCAACGGATAAATTTGTTTAGACCCAGGGCTTCCATCACAATATTGATACTTTACATTGGAAACCAAATCACAAGTAGAACGCACCAAAACGTTCTTAACCAGCTGTTCCGCCGTATAAGTTTCATCAATATCTACATAATTGTACTGCTGGCTAAACCCCAAAAAGCTTGTTACCAAAAACAGTATTAATAAATATTTGTTTCTCATAGTTAGTTAATATAATTTTTTTATGAGTTAAATTAAGCAAATAACACTTACTTTTTAAAGAGCGAAATTTACATAAAATTAAGAAACTATTAAGTTTTTTTTTGAAAAAATTTTGCCAAAATTCAATTTTAACACATTTACAAGCTTATTTAAGCTACTTTAAACATTATATTTTTGCATTAAAACTGTTTATTAAACGCATTTCATTATATTTGCATTCTTAAATTTTTATAAAAAATAAAACTAAAATTTATGTGTAAATCAGACGCATTACACGATGATATAGGTGACAATCACTTTGGCACAAGTGATTATACACCCTTAAGAGCAGATGCTTTTTCAATATCTGATGATCAAAAAATTGAATTGATTAAAAAAGATGTAGAAAGCATTTTAAATACCTTAGGTATGGATTTAACAGACGATAGTTTAAAAGGCACACCTAACCGTGTAGCTAAAATGTTTGTTAAAGAAATTTTTGGTGGATTAAATCCAAACAAAAAACCTTCTTCTTCTACCTTTGATAATAAATATAAGTATAATGAAATGTTAGTTGAAAAAAACATTGTAGTTTATTCAACTTGTGAACACCATTTATTACCAATTGTTGGGCGTGCACACGTAGCTTATATTTCAAACGGCAAAGTAGTTGGCTTATCTAAAATGAACCGTATTGTTGATTACTACGCAAAACGTCCACAAGTACAAGAACGATTAACCATTCAAATTGTTGACGAACTAAAACGCGTTTTAGGAACCGACGATGTTGCTTGCGTAATAGATGCCAAACATTTATGCGTAAACTCAAGAGGAATACGCGATATTGAAAGTTCTACCGTAACAGCAGAATTTAGCGGTACTTTTAAAAATGAATTAACAAGAAAAGAATTTTTAGAATACATTAAGTTAGAAACTAAATTTTAGTCACTAACCTTATATACTTAGTAAAAAAGTTAAACTGTAAACCATGAAATCAAACCTAAAAATATACAACTCGCTCACAGGAGAAAAAGAGCTTTTTACACCTTTACATCAAGATAAAGTTGGTATGTATGTTTGCGGACCAACCGTTTACAGCAATGTGCATTTAGGAAACGTGCGCACATTTCTTTCGTTTGATTTTATTTACCGCAGTCTACAGTATTTAGGTTTTAAAGTTAGATATGTTCGAAACATTACAGATGCCGGGCATTTAACAGACGACGGCGATGTTAACAACGATCGTTTTGTGAAACAATCGCGTTTAGAAAAGCTTGAACCTATGGAAATTGTTCAAAAATATACAGTAGATTTCCATAACGTTTTAAAACTTTTTAACCTATTACCCCCAACAATTGAACCTACCGCAACAGGGCACATTATTGAACAAATAGAACTAACACAAAAGTTAATAGATAAAGGATTTGCTTACGAAAGTAACGGTTCGGTTTATTTTGATGTGTTAGAATACAACAAACGCGGGTTAAATTACGGTGAACTTTCACGAAGAAACATTGAAGAACTTTTTGAAAATACCCGTGATTTAGATGGACAAAATGAAAAGAAAAACCCACAAGATTTTGCATTGTGGAAAAAAGCATCTCCACAACATATCATGCGCTGGTCATCACCTTGGGGCGACGGATTTCCTGGCTGGCATTTAGAATGTACTGCAATGAGCACCAAATACCTAGGCGATCAATTTGATATTCACGGTGGTGGAATGGATTTAAAATTTCCGCATCACGAATGTGAAATCGCTCAAGGAAAAGCTTGTAACGAAACCGCACCTGTACGTTATTGGATGCATGCCAACATGCTAACCATGAACGGGCAACGCATGAGTAAATCAACCGGTAACTACATTTTACCAATGCAGTTAATTACCGGTGAAAACAACTTTTTCGAAAAACCTTTTACACCAAGTGTATTGCGTTTTTGCTTTTTACAAGCACATTACCGCAGTGTTTTAGACATATCAAACGAAGCCATGCTGGCATCAGAAAAAGGTTTTGATCGATTAATGGATGCTATCAAATCACTAAATAGCATCACTGCTTCTACCTCTTCATCTTTCAATGTTTTGGAATGGAAGCAAAAATGTATCGATTCATTATTAGACGATTTTAATAGCCCTATTTTAATTGCAACTATTTTTGAAGCTGTAAAATTCATCAATACATTAAAAGAAAACAAAGCTACCATAACAGCTGCCGATTTAGAGCTTTTAAAAGAAACTTTAAATGCGCTTGTTTTTGATGTTTTAGGTTTATATACCTCAACAAGTAACAACAACGGAAAGTTAGAAGAAGTTGTAAATCTTTTAATTCAAATGCGTAACACCGCACGTGCTAATAAAGATTTTGCACAGTCTGATTTAATTCGCAACCAATTAGCCGCAATTGGTATTGAATTAAAAGATGGAAAAGAAGGAACAACTTTTACGTTATAAATTTCATAAAAAAAGCTACTTAAACAGTAGCTTTTTTTATCTTTGAACTTTATGGAACAGCTAAAAAAAATACTCATTTTTCCATTTGTGGTACTTATACGTTTTTACCAATTGGCAATTTCGCCCTTTACGCCGCCATCGTGTAGGTTTACTCCAACGTGTTCACATTATACGTTACAAGCCTTAAAAAAACATGGCTTGTTTAAAGGCAGTTGGCTTGGTATAAAACGTATTGCTAAATGCCACCCTTGGGGAAAATCGGGGTACGATCCCGTTCCGTAAACAATTTTAAAAAAATAGTTATTATGATTTGGAATCCATCTGAAGGAATTACCATTGCAGGTTTTACACTGCGTTTTTATAGCTTAATGTTTGTAGTTGCTTTTGCTTTAGGCTATTACATTATGCAAAAAGTATACAACAGAGAACACCGCTCGCAAGACGAGTTAGACAAACTGTTCTTTTACACCTTTATTGCAACTTTATTAGGCGCACGCTTAGGGCATGTATTTTTTTACGATTGGGATTACTACCAAAATAACTTAGGCGAAATTATTTTACCATTTAGATTTAAACCCGAATTTGAATTTACAGGTTTTGCAGGTTTAGCAAGTCATGGTGCCGCTATAGGAATTATATTAGCAATGTTTTTTTACAGCCGTATTATAAAAAAACCATTGTTATGGATTTTAGACCGTGTGGTTTTATCAATTACCATTGGTGGTGTTTTTGTTAGATTAGGAAATTTTTTCAACTCTGAAATTTACGGACATATTGTAGATAAATCGTTTCCTTTTGGAATAAAATTTATTCGCGAAGATGAATTTTGGAATACTAAAAACATTTTTGACATTACACAGGCTACAACTAAAAACGAAGCTTATAAATTAATTGAAACCGACCCTCGTTTTTCAGCCGTACTTGAAGCTATTCCATTCCGCCATCCCACTCAATTATACGAAGCGTTTGGATACATTATTTTATTTGTAATTTTAATGTTTATGTACTGGAAAACAGATGCACGCAACTATTTAGGTAAAATTTTCGGTGTGTTTTTAGTATTCTTATGGTTAATTAGATTCATTGTAGAATTTGTAAAAGAAAGTCAAGGTGGTTTTGAATCTGCTTTAGGTATATTATCTACCGGTCAATGGTTAAGTATTCCATTTATTATTGCAGGAATTTATATTTGGGCAACCGCAAAAAATAGACCTGTAACAAATTAAAAAAAATCAACATCCTTAAAATAAGGATTTAAGAATAATATTTTTTAAACAGTAGCAAATACTATTTTGCTACTGTTTTTGTTTTTAGAAAACTAAAAGCATTAATAATTTATGTGAAAATTGGGTGATATTTAACGTTTCCTTTATAAAAAAAAACAGAAATTCGCCTCATGAAAAAAAACAGAAAAAAATTAATGACAACAACCTTAATTATAATTGGAGCTTTAATTGCAGCAACTTTTACTTTTTTACAACATCCACTTTTTGGTAAAGAACCTTCTGGAGAACGTTTAAAAAGAATTCAACAATCAAAAAATTATAAAAACGGGCAATTTCACAACCTTTCACATACTCCTGCGTTAACCGAAGGTGCTACATACACCCAAATGATTAAAGAATTGCTTTTTTCGAAAATTGAACATACCAAACCAACAGACAGCATTCCTAGCGAAAAAATCAATCTGAAAAAAAACACTATAGCTGATAATTTTATGGTTTGGTTTGGGCATTCTTCTTATTTTATGAAAATTAACAACCAAACCTTTTTAATTGATCCTGTTTTAAGCAAAAACGCATCGCCTTTATACGGCACAAATACTGCTTTTAAAGGTGCCGATAAAATTACACCCGCAGATCTACCTTCAATTGACTTTTTGATTTTAACACACGATCATTACGACCATTTAGACTATACATCGTTTAAAGAATTAAAAAACAAAGTAAGCAAAATTATTTGTCCGTTAGGTGTGGGCGAACATTTAGAGTATTGGGGATTTCCAAAAGAAAACATAACCGAATTAGATTGGCATGATACCACCATTTTAAACGATTCATTAAAAATTACAGCTACACCAACACGCCATTTTTCAGGAAGAAGTTTTAAACGAAACACCACTTTATGGGCATCGTACGTGTTCCAAACTAAAAATTTAAATCTGTATTTAGGTGGCGATAGCGGTTACGATACCCATTTTAAAGAAATAGGAAAAAAATACGGTCCGTTTGATTTGGCTATTCTAGAAAACGGTCAATACGATAAAAAATGGAAATACATACATATGATGCCCGAAGAAGTTGTACAAGCAAGCATAGATTTACAAGCAAAAAGATTTTTTCCGGTACATAGTTCAAAATTTAAACTAGCCAATCACCCTTGGAAAGAACCACTTCAAAGGGTTACTATTGCAACCGAAGAACAAACCTCAACGCAAATAATCACCCCTAAAATTGGAGAAATCATTTATTTAAACAATTCACAACAAGTTTTTGAAAAATGGTGGGAACAAGTAAATTAATAAAAAAAGTCGCTGTATTTAGCGACTTCTTTTATTCAAATTGTTGAACCAATTCCATTATTTTCTTTTCGTTTTCAAACAAAACCAAACGGGTACCATCTAACTTATAATGAGTAACTTTTGCTAAAGCATTGGTAAAAACAGTTTCGTTAACGCCATCGCAAAACATTTTTGTTGATGTGATATGATTAAATTTCATGGTGTTTTGGTAAAGTAACAACTGACCTTTTAAAGCGTTACATGCGGTATTTCCTGAAAAAACAGGTTGGTTAATATCAATTACAATAAACGGTTTTTTGTAGGGATACAAATCGGCAGCTTTAATTTTACCAACATAAATTTTATCTAAAAACCATTTTCCATTTAAGGTAATTTTATGAAACTTTAACGAAACGCTATCATTTTTTAAAATAAGCACGTTGTTAGTCATAGTGTAGGCTGTTGTGTGTAATAACGCATTTTTAAATTCAGCACTTTTTACTTTATTACAAGCCAACATGGTTGAAACAAAATTTGGTTGAAAGCTAATTTCATTATTTTTCTTTAAAACTGCTTTTCCGTTTAATCTATTACAACCGTCGTAACCATAAACCGAAAGGTCTTCTGTACCATCAAAAGTAATGGTTGGCAAACCTTCTGGAAAATCTTTTGTTAAATTTGCACTAAAACTAGCCAAAGCCAATTCCCAATTACCATTTAAAACCGTTTGATCTTGCTTTTGTGAAAAAACTTGCTTTTTAACGGAACATGAAAAGAATAAAATAGCAACCAAAAAAGGTAAAAATAACTTTTTCATAAACTTTTAATTTTTTTAAAAATAAAAAAAGCTTCGCATTTTAGCGAAGCCTTTAACTATTCATTATGTAAAAAAGCTTGTCTTTTTAACAACACTTCATCGCTTTCTACGTGGTTATCATCTGGCACACAACAATCAACTGGGCAAACAGCTGCACATTGCGGTTCTTCGTGAAAACCTTTACATTCGGTACATTTTCCTGGAACAATGTAGTAAATATCGTCAGAAACTGGTGTTTGTGCATCATCTGCATCAACTTCTGTTCCATCTGGTAAAATCACTTTTCCACTTAATTTTGTACCATCTTTCCAACGCCAATCGTCGGCACCTTCATAAATTGCAGTATTTGGACATTCTGGCTCACAAGCGCCACAATTTATACATTCATCGGTTATTATAATTGCCATAGCACGGATTTTATTTAATTAATGTAACTTTGTACAAAAGTACTGCATAAAGAATTTACAAACAAATCTATATGATTTTAGAAGATAAAAAAAAGGCATTTATACACTTAGGATTGTTTTTAAAACAATTTTCGACAGAAACGTACCAAGAAAACCCAAATGTTTTACATAACAATGAGTTTTTTGAACCTTTTAAACAAATAATTAACCGTTTACACGAAAGCAACAGTTGGTTTAAACGTGAACAGCTACAATTTTGTTTTAATTCATGGAGCATTGCGTTAACTGAAACCAATTTAACAAAATGGCTAACACCCTACAATTTACAAAACGAACAATTAAAAACCATTGGTTTAATTTTAGCAGGAAACATTCCTTTGGTGGGTTTTCACGATGTGTTAACGGTGTTAATTTCGGGCAACAAAGCGTTAATTAAACTTTCATCTAACGATGAACTTTTAGTCCCTTTTATTTTAAAATACCTTGAAACGGTTGAACCTGAATTTAAAAACAGGTACGAAATAACTAAAGAAAAACTAGAACTTTTTGATGCCGTTATTGCAACAGGAAGCAATAATACAGCTCGCTATTTTGAATATTATTTTGGGAAATACCCTAATATAATTCGTAAAAACCGAAATTCGGTAGCAGTTTTAAACGGTAAAGAATCTAAGGAAGATTTAATTGCATTGGGCGAGGATATTTTTAGATATTATGGTTTAGGATGTAGAAATGTATCAAAACTTTTTGTACCTAAAGATTATAACTTTGATGCTTTTTTTGAAGGAATGTTTGCTTATAGCGAAATAATTAAAGATGAAAAGTATGTAAACAATTACGATTACAACAAGGCTGTTTTTTTAATGAGTAACTTTAATTTGCTTGATAACGGGTTTTTAACCATTAAAGAAGATGCTTCTTACACATCGCCTATTTCATCGGTTTTTTATGAATTTTACACCGATTTAAACGAAGTTAACAACCGATTAATTACCGATGCAGATAAAATTCAATGCGTAGTTTCAAACCAATTAACACCAAATAGTTTACCCTTTGGTACTACACAAAAACCTGAACTTTGGGATTATGCCGATAATGTAGATACAATGAAATTTTTGTTATCTTTAACGTAATTAAAACACCCAAAAAAATATTTTTGGGTGTTTTATATTATTTTCTAATTTCTATTAATTAAGAAAACTCTCTGTTTTTTTCTTTCATTTTTTTTAAAATAAGTTAACTCTCGATAAATACCTTTTCTTTTAACTATCCAAACACTAGGGCTACTAGAACAAATATTTAGATATTTATATTTTTCAATAAAGTTTAAACTATCTATAAAAAAACCTTTTTTTGTGCATTTTAAAAACAAACTATCTTCGCGTCGTTCCCATGTTCCTTTATTAAATTGCGTGCAAGTTTCAAATGAATAAGTTTTATCCTTATTCAAAGTCAAAATTTCATTAGGTATTAATGAACTTCTTTGAAATAATATTTTTTCTTTTAAAGTTTTTGGAGGTGTATAAACCAAAGGATAACTTATAGTTTGTTCTTTACTACTACAAGAAAAAAAGATTAATAACAAAAATTTTAAAATAGTCTTCATCATTAATACTAAGGGTTTATTTCAAGATGGTTGGTTATATAATCATTGGTCGCACCTTCAAATTCAATAATTTTTTGAATTAGTAAATTTAAATTATCTTTAGTATCATTGGAATTAACATAATTTTTTACATCATCAAGGTATTCTATTACCTCTTCTGCATCAGCAGAGGTATATAAAACATTTGATGAAAAAGGATTTTGTGTTAAATCTACAATTTTTGGCATAATCGATAACAACAAATCAACTGTACGAACTGCAAATGCATAATCTAAATTAGTATAATTAAAATCTTTGGAAATTTGATAATATATCTCAACATATAAATCACCTCCTGGGTGTTGATATAGATAATCATCTCTAAAACTATAAGAAGCAGGTGATAAAACTACTGAAGAAACAGGTCGCGCAGGATCTTTACCATCATGCTCATCATCTATCTCTTCTTTTAAGCATTTATCCGAACACTCTGCTAAATACTCATTTTGTGGATCCATTCCTTCATAACAGTTTCCCTTGTGAGAAGGACAAGGGCTTACGCAAACATCACTTGAAATTCTTCCTAAAAATCCCCTTTTCTTTAACCTATCGTTAATTTCTTCTTGAAAACTTGATTTAATTAACTTACCTTTAAACTGTCTATTAGGATTTTTAATATAAATTATATTTTTTGAAGTTTCAAAATAAACATTGTTAACATCACTAATATCATTAAAAGATAAGTAATAGGAATTTAAATCATTTTTATTAATTTTAACAAAACCTTTTTCGGATTCCTTTTTATAAATGTTTATACTATATTTTAGAATATTTTTGTTATCTCTATTTTTTTCTAAAGTCACATAACCCTCTATATCTTCTTTTTTAAGCGTATTTTCATTAACATTGTTACTAAATAAAAATATGCTCGTAATTTCAGTTTTATTATTTGTTAATGAATAATAAAACTCCTCAATCCGTTCATTTTTTATTGACCAAAATTTATATGGGCTTTCAGCATAATCATACAAAGAAGATTTAAATTGTTGATTACCTATTTTTAATTTTACTTCTGTACTTTGGGGGGCACAATTACAATCTAATTCTTCTTCATTTTTAGAACATCCTGCTAATAAAAATAAATTTACAATACAATACAATACTAAAAAACGTTTTCATAATAATAAATTAAAAAATTAATATCAAATGTAAAAAAAAATTATATTTTTACATAAAAAATTTATAAAAAAATGATGGATCAAATTCAGCAGATTATAAATCAGCTAACAGAAAAAGAAGTAGCCGGCAACAACAACATTTCAAACAATTTAGCTGGTAATGTAGCTAACGAAACAGGCAATACGTTAATGGAAGGCTTACAAAATGCCATTTCGGGCGGTAATATGGGTGATTTAATGAATATGTTTAGCGGCGATAACGCAAATGGTTTAACAAGCAGCCCAATGGTGCAAAATATGATTAATTCGTTATCATCAAAACTAGGTTCAAATGTAGGTTTAGATGCGGGCACGTCTAGCAATTTTGCAAGTAGTATTATTCCACAAATAATAAGCATGATTACTGGAAAAGCTAAAAGCGGCGATTTTAACATTACCGATATTTTAAGCTCTTTCACAGGAGGCGATGCTGCTAAAATGTTCGATCAAAACGGTGATGGCAAATTAGGAATCGACGATGCTATTAGCGCAGTTAAAAAAGGTAATTTAGGTGATCTTTTAGGCGGATTTTTTGGGAAATAATTCTTTTTAGAGAAAAGATAATAGGCAAAGTAAAGACTTACTTTTTAATTAAAATGTATATTCAAAAGCTCAACGGAATGTTGAGTTTTTGTTTTATAATCATTTTATTTTAAGGTGGTTATTTAACATTTTCAACTTTAAAAAAAAAATCACACTTCTTTTAATTACCCCGACAACTTTTCACCATCGTTGCTTTTTAATTTTGTAAACGTTAAACTAGAAAAAGCTGTTAAAACTGCTAACGAAATTAAGGTTAAATGAAACGCAGTAATCAAATCTCCTTGGTAAAAATGCATTTTATCTTTATAAAAAGCCAAAATTAAAGCTGCAATAGAAATACCAAAACTAATAGATAATTGTTGCATAATGGTTAGCAAACTATTGCCCCCACTGGCTTGTTTATCGGTTAAATCGGCCAAAGTAATGGTGTTCATTGCGGTCATTTGTACCGATGTAAAAGCACCGTAGGCAATCATTAAAAAAATATAATAAATAAGCGGTGTATCTTTTTCCATAAAACTAAAAACAAAAATAATTACGGCTAAAAACAAGGTATTACTTATTAAAATATTTCGATAACCAAACCTTTTCACTAACGGCACAATCCAAGGTTTAATGGCAATAGTTGTTAAAGCCGATGGCAGTAACATGAACCCCGCTTTTGATGCCGAAAACCCAAAACCAACCTGCATCATTAAAGGCAATAAAAAAGGCAAACCGCTTATACCAAAACGCGTTATTAAACTACCTATTAAGCCTATGCGTAATGTTCTAATTTTAAAAAGGTTTAAATTGATAATGGAATACTTAGTAGATTTAAAATGTTTGTAGTACAACACAAAAAGTACACACGCAATAAAAAAAAGTCCTAAAACCAAAAGATAATGATTAAAACCTACACTGCTAACCTCTAACGCAAAAGTTATTAAAACCAAAGCGCCACTAAAATAAAGCAATCCCAATACATCAAATTTGCCAACTGTATTTTTAAAATTCGGCATGATTTTATATGCCAAAAACATACCCAAAAAACCAACAGGAAGGTTCACTAAAAAAATCCATTGCCATGCAAAATAATCTGATAAATAACCACCTAAACTTGGTCCAACAACCAACCCCAACAAACCTGGAATGGTTATGTAATTCATAATTTTTAGTAATTTGTTACGAGGATATTGGTACAAAATAGCTAAACGCGCTATGGGCACCATCATTGAACCACCAATTGCCTGAAGTATTCGAGATAAATTTAAGGTGAGTAGATTTACCGAAATGGCGCAAAAAAACGAACCTAATGTAAAAACAAACACTGCTAATAAAAACATTTTTCGGGTTCCAAATTTATCAGAAAGCCAACCCGAAAGCGGTATAAACAAAGCCAAGGTTAAAGCATAACTTACAATAACCGATTGCATTTCTAAGGGCGAATAACGCATAGCTGCAGCAATACTTGGCAATGATGTATTAAGTATGGTTCCGTCTAACGACTGCATAAACATTGCAACCGCAGCCACCATTGGCAGGTATTTTTCGTAAGGCGATGATTGTTCTTTTAACATGAATTTTATTCGATTTTAAGCACAAGAATCTTGTTCGTATTTAAAAAGCAATTGATTAAAAAAAAGTCTACTAAAAAAGTAGACTTTAACCTATTAAACTATAAACAAACTATTACACTTGAATAACGCCTAAATTAAATTGTTTTTCAATTGGTGCATGGTTAGCAGCCTCAATACCCATTGAAATCCATTTACGCGTATCTAACGGATCAATAATTGCATCGGTCCATAAACGTGCGGCAGCATAATATGGCGAAACTTGCGCATCGTATTTTGCTTTAATTTTATCAAACAATTCTGCTTCTTTTTCAGGGGTTAACTCCTCGCCTTTCGCTTTTAGTGATGAAGCTTCAATTTGCAACAAAACTTTAGCTGCTTGTGCACCACCCATTACTGCTAATTCGGCACTTGGCCAAGCTAAAAAGAAACGTGGATCATATGCTTTTCCGCACATTGCATAATTACCTGCACCGTAAGAATTACCCATAATTACTGTAAATTTTGGCACAACCGAATTAGAAACAGCATTTACCATTTTAGCACCATCTTTAATGATACCGCCGTGTTCAGATTTTGACCCTACCATAAAACCGGTAACATCTTGCAAGAAAACCAAAGGAATTTTCTTTTGATTACAATTTGCTATAAAACGTGTAGCTTTATCGGCCGAATCGGAATAAATAACACCGCCAAACTGCATTTCGCTTGGTTTGGTTTTGGCACCTGTTGTTTTCACAACTTTACGCTGATTAGCAACAATACCAACTGCCCAACCATCAATACGTGCATAACCAGTAATTATGGTTTGTCCGTATCCTGCTTTGTATTCATCAAATTCAGAATCATCAACCAAACGTTTAATAATTTCCATAGTATCGTATTGCTCTGCACGAGATTTTGGTAAAATTCCGTAAATTTCATTTTGATCTAATGCGGGCTTTTTAGCATCAATTCTGTTAAAACCAGCTTTATCATAATCACCCATTTTTCCAACAATGTTGCGAATGGTATCTAAACAATCTTTATCGTCTTTTGATTTATAATCGGTAACACCAGATATTTCGGTATGAGTAGTAGCACCACCCAACGTTTCGTTATCAATACTTTCACCAATTGCTGCTTTTACCAAATAAGAGCCTGCTAAGAAAATTGACCCAGTTTTATCAACAATTAAAGCCTCATCGCTCATAATTGGTAAATATGCACCACCGGCAACACAACTACCCATTACAGCTGCTATTTGCGTAATACCCATTGATGACATGATGGCGTTGTTACGAAAAATTCGACCAAAATTTTCTTTATCAGGAAAAATTTCATCTTGCATTGGTAAATAAACTCCTGCCGAATCCACTAAATAAATTATAGGCAAGCGGTTTTCAATAGCAATTTCTTGTGCGCGTAAATTCTTTTTCCCTGTAATAGGAAACCAAGCACCAGCTTTAACTGTAGCATCATTAGCAACAACAATAACTTGTTTACCATTTACATAACCAATTTTAACAACAACCCCACCAGATGGGCAACCACCATGTTCTTTATACATACCATCGCCCACAAAAGCTCCTATTTCAATTGACTTTGAATCTTTATCAAACAAATAATCAATACGCTCACGAGCAGTTAATTTACCTTGCTCGTGTAACTTTGCTATACGCTTTTCGCCACCGCCTAAAGCAACTTTGGCAAATTTTTGTCTTAATTCTGAAACCAGTAATTTATTGTGATCTTCGTTTTTATTGAAGTTTAAATCCATTTTTATTAAGTTTATGAATAGCGCTAAAATACAAACTTTCGGCTGATTAAAAAAAAGTCGATTTTAAAAAAAATAAAATAAATACGTAAACTTAATATTAAGTTAACATTAGAGTAATACTTTTGCAAACGAAAAAAATTAATATTATACACTATGTCTTTAAATTCAATCTTTCAATTTTTAGTACCAAAGGATAAAAAGTTTTACCCTTTGTTTGAAGAAGCTGCTAATAAAATTAAATTATTATCAGAAACATTAAATGAAGCAGTAAATTTACCTGCAAACGAAAGAGAAAAACTACTTAAGGAAGTAGAAGTTTTAAAATCGGAAATAGAACAAATTGTACAAACTACTCGTTTAGAATTAGAAAGAAATTTTATTACACCGTTTGACAGAGAGGATATTAACAGCTTAATGACAGCAGTTGATGAAGTTGCCGATAATTTAAGCGATGCTGCTTCGCGTATGCGTTTTTATCACATTGATAAAGTTACGAAACCTTTACGTAAACTTACAGAAGCAAATTTAGAAGCTTGTAACGAAGTTGCTAAATGTATTTACTACATAAAAGATATGAAAAACCTTAAAGCAATTACCGAAGGTTGTAAAGTAATTTTACGCCTAGAACGTAAAGCAGATAAAGTTTTTGATAAAGCCGTTGCAGATATTTTTGAAAACGAAACAAACGTTATTGAAATTATTAAATATAAAGAAGTAATGGATGCTTTAGAATCGGCTACAGATAGCTGTAGACGTGTTGCAAACGTTTTAGAAACCATTACAGTTAAATATTCATAATTTTTTATATATAAACCATTATGGAATTATTTGACTTACTATCAAACCTTGATGTAAGCGGCGCCTGGCTTTTACTTGTTATTATTGTTTTAGCTTTAGGTTTTGACTACATTAACGGTTTTCACGATGCTGCAAACTCTATTGCTACCATTGTAACTACACGAGTTTTAACACCTTTTCAGGCAGTTTTATGGGCAGCTGTTTTTAACTTTGCAGCTTATTTTATATCGTTATATGTTATAGGCGAATTTAAAATTGGTAACACCATAGCCAAATCGGTAAACGAGCAGTTTATTACTTTAGAAGTTATTTTTGCTGGTTTAATTGCTGCTATTCTTTGGAACTTAGCTACTTGGAAATTGGGTATTCCATCATCATCATCACACACTTTAATTGGTGGTTTTATGGGTGCGGCAATTGCGCATGCAGGTGGCATTAACATAAACGGTGAAGATGTAATTGTTTACGCAAAAGTTGTTCCTATTTTCTTATTTATTTTTGGAGCACCATTTTTAGGTATGGTTTTGGCCTACTTTATAACTGTTGCTATTATGTGGATTTGCCGCAAAGCACAACCACATCGTGCCGAAAAATGGTTTAAACGCTTACAGTTGGTATCATCGGCTTTATTTAGTTTAGGTCACGGTGGTAACGATGCTCAAAAAGTTATGGGTATTATTGGTGCGGCTGTTATTAGTTTCCACATGGGATTACCAGACGATATGAACCCTTATGCAGCTATTGAAAACGCCGATCGTTTTAAATATTTTGTATCTCATTGGGGGTGGGTTCCATTGGCTTCATTCGTATTCATTGGTTTAGGAACTATGAGTGGCGGTTGGAAGATCGTTAAAACAATGGGTTCTAAAATTACAAAAGTTACTCCATTAGAAGGGGTTGCTGCAGAAACAGCAGGTGCTGTTGCCTTATATATAACAGAACACATGGGAATACCTGTATCAACAACACACACTATTACCGGTTCTATTATTGGGGTTGGTATTACAAAAAGGGTATCTGCTGTACGTTGGGGTGTAACCATTTCATTACTTTGGGCTTGGATTTTAACAATACCTGTATCTGCATTAGTTGCTATGGGCGTTTATCACTTAGTTCATTTATTCATTTAAGAATTTAAAGTATTTATATAAATTAAAAGTCGCTTGTTTTAAGCGACTTTTTTGTTGTTTATTATTTTAATCTATTTATAAATATATATTCATTTGATTACTATCTATTGAAATTTGATTGATTTGACAGGACTAATTTTTGTAATTAGTGCTGATGGTAGCAACATTATTAAATAACTAATCACTACTAAAACAACATTTATCAACAGTATGTAAAATACCGAAATATAAACCGGCGCCTCTTTAACATAATATTGTGTTGGATCTAAAGTAACTATTCCTAATTGCTTTTGCAAAAGCAATAAACCTAAACCAATTGCGTTTCCTATTAACAAACCTATAAAAACGATATAAGTAGCGTTATAAACAAATATCTTACGAATACTCCAGTTACTTGTACCTAATGCCTTTAAAACTCCAATCATTTGGGTACGTTCTAAAATTAAAACTAACAAGGCAACCACCATGTTAATTACAGCAACCAAAATCATTAAACCTACAATAATATAAATATTAAAATCAAAAAGTTTTAACCAATCAAAAATATTAAAGTATTTCTTGGTAATAGGTTCACTGTTTAAAGTTGAAGGAATACGACTGTATACATCCTCTGCAACTGCATCAATCTTAGTAAAATCGTTTATAAACATTTCAAAACCACCAACTTGGTCTTTATTCCACTTATTTAAGCGTTGTACATGCTTTAAATCGCCAATTACAAAGGTTTCATCAAACTGCGGAAAGCCTGAATCATAAATACCCGAAATTACAAACGAACGTATGTTAGGAATTTCAGCTTCTTGATTTCTTAAAAAATAAGTTGGTAGTTTATCCCCTACTTTAAGTTCTAACCTATTAGCTAAAAAACTAGAAATCAACACCTCGTTAGTTATACTTTCGGTTTCATATTTAGGCAACTTTCCTTTAACCAAGTAATCGCTTAAGTAATTCCACTGATAATTTTTATCAACCCCCTTAAAAACAATTCCTTCAAAAGCTTTTTCGGTTCGCACAACACCTGCTTTGGTTGCAAACGGATGCACCGCTGTAACTTCGGGTACTTCGGTAAAATTTGGATAGAAATTTTGCTTGGTTGAAATTGGTTCTAACGTAATTTCGGATTGATTGTTATCGAAATTTGAAACCACAATATGCCCGTTAAACGATGTAATTTTATCGCGTATTTTTTGTTGTAAGCCCAGACCTGTAGCTACCGAAACCAACATCATTACCACACTAATGGCTACTGCCGCAATTGCAATTTTTATTATTGGCGCAGAAACACTATTTTTATACTTTTTAGAAGTTGCTAAACGTTTAGCTATAAAATAAGATACATTCAAACCTATGAAATATATAATTCCCTTCAAAAATACATTTTTATTTTGCTTTGTAATAGTTTTTACGTGCCTAAGTTTAATAAGTACGGCCCAAATTCAAACAGGCGCTAATCAATATGAAAAGTATTTACCCTTATTGAAAGACAAAAATGTTGGGGTTTTAACGAATCAAACAGGAATTGTAATCGAAAAAAATATATATAACGCTGCACCTGACCCTAGCGTTGGTTGTACTAAAGCTGTGAAGTTTGACACCATTCACTTGGTAGATTTTTTAATCGAAAACAAAATCAACCTAAAAAAAATATATGCTCCCGAACATGGTTTTCGCGGAACTGCCGATGCCGGTGAGCTGATTAAAGATGGAAAAGATACCAAAACCGGTTTGCCGATTATTTCGTTGTACGGAAACAACAAAAAGCCGACAAAAGAACAACTTGCAGGAATTGATGTGATGATTTTTGATTTGCAGGATGTAGGCGCGCGATTTTACACCTATATTTCGTCTTTACACTATTTAATGGTAGCTTGTGCCGAAAATAATATTCCGTTGATTGTTTTGGATCGACCAAATCCGAAAGGTGCAACGGTTGACGGACCTGTTCTAGAAATGAAAAACAAAAGTTTTGTAGGCATGCACCCAATTCCTGTTTTGCACGGAATGACCATTGGCGAATATGCACAGATGATTAACGGCGAAAAATGGTTACAGAATGGAGTTCAAGCAAAATTGACCATTATTCCTTGCGAAAATTACAGCAAAAACATGCACTATTCTTTACCTGTAAAACCATCGCCAAATTTACCAAACGATACAGCTATTAATCTGTACACCAGCTTATGCTTTTTTGAAGGAACCAACGTAAGTGTGGGGCGTGGTACCGAAAAACAATTTCAAATTTACGGATCGCCTTTTTTAAAGAATATGGATTTTACTTTTACGCCAAAACCTAACCAAGGAGCTAAAAGTCCTATGCACAACGGTGTAAAATGCTTTGGCGAAGATTTATCAACTAATAAAACTATTGACGGCTTATCTTTAGAATGGCTTTTAAAAGCATTTAAAAACTCCGATAATAAAGAAAATTTCTTTAATAACTTTTTTATTAAACTTTCTGGAACCAATAAATTACAAAAACAAATTGAAAAAGGTTTAACCGAAAAAGAAATCAGAGAAACATGGAAAGAAGATTTAGAACAATTTAATAACATACGTAAAAAGTATCTTTTATACAACGATATTTAACTTCAATTTATCATTAGAAACCCTACCAATTGTAAGTTTTTTATTATATTTGGTTAAAAGTTAAAAAAAGGATTTGTTATGAATACTACAAACGCTATAATAGCTATTATTGATCGTTTTCAATCTATTTACGAATGGTTTTTACGTATTTTTGATAGGGTGGTTGATCTATTTGAACGTTTTAAAGATTTTATTTTAAAACTTGTAGAATATGTAATTGACACTTTTAGTACCGAAGAAGAAGCACAGGCTTTTCTTAAAAACTATTTAGAAAACGAACACAGTTTTATATAAAAAAATGCCTTTTTACAAAGGCATTTTCTTTTTCATTTCTTCAACAACAGCAAAAGCAGCTGGACAAATAGCCACATTTTTTAAAGTAAGATCGCTAATTTGTTGAAACTTTTTCCTATCGGTATGCGGAAATTCTCTGCACGCTTTTGGTCGCACATCGTAAATCATACAATAATTTTCATGATCTAAAAACGTACACGGAACACTTTGCAGCACATAATCGTTATCCTCATCAATTCGTAAATACTGGTTTATAAACTGTTGTGGCTTTTGGCGCAAATGTTTTGCAATACGCTCAATATCGGCTAAAGTAAACAAGGGTCCTGTTGTTTTACAGCAATTTGCACACTTTAAACAGTCGGTTTTTCTAAAAACATCATCATGTATCTGTTGCATTTTGTAATCTAAATCTTTGGGTGTTTTTTTCTTTAGTTTATCAAAATACTTCTTGTTTTCGGTATGCTTATCTTTTGCTAACTTTGGCAATTGTTTTAAATACTGTTCCATTGCAATTTTAAAATGCAAAATTACAAATAATCAATCTATGTTTAAAGATCTTTTTGGCAAAGCCATGTTGGATTATATCCAAAACAACCAACCTGAAAATTTAATTACAGAAACCAACATTAGCGAGGCCGATGAAATGGATGTTGCTTACCTTTTTCGTTCTTATAAAGAAATGCCCAATCTGGAACAAAAAGCTTTAAAACTTGCAAAAGGAAACATTTTAGATGTTGGTTGTGGTGCAGGCAGTCATGCGTTGTATTTGCAAGAAATAGGTTTAAATGTTACTGCTATTGATGTATCGGCTAACGCCATTGAAACCTGTAAAATTCGCGGTGTAAATAACGCCATTAAAACCGATATTTTAGAAATAGATTCTACCCTAAAATACGATACTATTTTATTGTTAATGAACGGAACTGGTATTTTTGGAAGATTAAAAAATATTGATCAATACTTAACTAAACTAAAAGATTTACTAACAGAAAAAGGACAAATTTTAATTGATAGTTCTGATTTGATTTATATGTTTGATGAAGATGAAGATGGCGGTAAATGGATTCCGCTTTATCATGATTATTATGGTGAATTGATTTTTAATATAAGTTACAAAGGTGAAAAAGAAGAACCTTTTAATTGGCTGTATTTAGATTTTAACACGTTACAAAACGCTTGTTTGGCACAAAATTTAAAATGTGAATTAATTCTTGAAGGTGAAAATTTTGATTACTTAGCTAGAATTACAAAGTAAATTCTAAAAAAAAAAACAATACCAACAATTAAATAAAAAAAGAGAAGCAAAAGCTTCTCTTTTTACATCATATATTTCATAATTATACCCTGAATTTCGGCTTTAAATGCTTCTGATTTATTACTTAAAACAACCGAATAATTATTTTTTACCATTGTAAATTTTTTTGCTAAAGGTGTTTGGTAAAAAGCAATTAGGTTTAACACTTCATTTTGCGATAAATTTTGCGAATAATACGTAATTAATTTATTTTTTTGCTTCGCGATTAAAGGCTCCATATCCTTTTTAAAACTTTCACGATTTGCTACCGATAATTGTTTTGCAATTTCATCGGTCATATTATAAAATTCATTCACTTCACCAGAAAGTTCAACTAGCCTTATAACATCGGCTTTATTGGCTTGTGCAAAACCACTTACACTTACAAATAGCATAAGTAATACAACTATTTTTTTCATATTTTTTTTAGGTAAATATATACTATTTTAAGGAATATCTAAATATTTATGCGTTTGTGTTGAAATAGCCCATTTTGGATTATTTTTCACATATTCAATTAAAAATGGTAACATTTCATCTTTTTTACCCCACTCTACTTGCAAATACAACTTTGCATTTTTATTTACTTTAGCGGCTTGTTCTTCTGCAAAAATAAAATCGTTATGGTTGTAAATAATACATTTCAATTCATTTGCAGCATTATAAACACTTTGTGTAGGTAATTTGGTTTTTTTGGGCGATAAACAAATCCAATCCCAATTACCTGTTAATTCATAGGCACCAGAGGTTTCAATATTTGTTTGAATACCGTTTGTTTTTAATTGCGCAGTAAGTTCGTTTAAATTCCACATTAAAGGTTCACCACCTGTAATAACAGCTAAATTGCCGTGTAATTTTGCATTTGCAACAATATCAGCAATCAAAACCTTAGGATGTATGTTTTCATCCCAACTTTCTTTTACATCGCACCAATGACAGCCAACATCACATCCAGCTAAACGTATAAAATAAGCGGCATGCCCTGTATAAAAACCTTCACCTTGAATGGTATAAAATGCTTCCATTAAAGGTAATTTGTCAACTATTGGCTTAGGTATTGTCATTCTTTTTTTTTTTGCAAAGATACAATAGTTGACTTGATTTTGTTTGTAAAAAAACAATCAAATTAACTGACTCTTTGTGTTCTTAATATCACAATTTTAATTCTAAACCCAAATTTAATAAAACAAAAAAACCGCCTCATGTAGTTGAGACGGTTTTCATAATTTACGGTTTATTATTTTTGTGCATGCTTTTTAGCATATTCGTTACTAGAATCTAACTGCACTACTTTTTGAAACGCGCTTGTTGCTTTTGATTTATTAATTGACAAATTGTAATTACCAATCATTGTATAAGCTTCAATAAGTGCATCTTTAAAAGCAGCATCGTTTGCACGGCCTTTTTGAGTTAATAAATTAATAAAGCCTTCGTAATCTTTTTCCATTTGTGCTAACGATGTTGGAGTATTTAAGTTACGATTTACACGTGCACTAATTAAATAAGCTTCAAAAGTAGGTGTTTTACGTAATGAACTATCTAAATTTGACTTTGCTTTATCTAATTGATCGTTAAACATAGGTTTATCACTTGCCATGTACAATGCATTTCCTTTATAATACATATCATACACATAATATGGCGATTTTTCGTCGGTTGATGCTAAATCAAAAACAAAATAAGCTTGTTCGTAATGTCCATCTTTAAATAAATCTACCCCTAAATCGTGTAAAGCTACTCCTAATTTTGGATTTTCTTTAACGGCTTTAGCCATTTCATCGATTGAATTTTTATAAACTCCTTCGTTAAAAGTACCGTCTTCGTTACGTGATGCTTCTAATTCAGACAAGCCTTTGTATAAATAATCAATAGGTAATAATTGATCTTTTTTATCTTGCACTTCAAAATACATGTTAATGTTTTCTTTAGCGTCTAAGAATTTACCATTTTGAAAATCGGCAATTGCACGGTAACGGTACATTAAAAAGTTATCACCACGTGTGTACCATTTAGTTCTAACTAAATCACCTAAGGATTTATAGTCTTTATTTTTAATTAAGTAACCTGCTAATTCGTTATCGGCATCTAAACTTTCGCCAATCATTCCATGGTATTTAAAGTAACTTTCAACACCTTTGTCTAGCAAACTTCTATCGTCTTTAAAACGTGCATAATCAGCATAAGTTAAACCTAATTGTTTATATACATCAATAAAATTAGGGTCTTTACTTACAATAGTATCGTATACTTTAATTGCATCTTCAAATTCGTTACCCGCACGAAAAACGTCGGCTAACTTCATTTTTGGCAAAAAGCTATTTGGAAACATTTTTGATGTAGCATAATATACACGGCGTGCATCTACAAATTGTTTTTCTGCAAAATAAATATCACCACGTGCAATATGCGGCTCAGGAGTATCTTTATTAACAAGTAGTGCCAAGTTTACATAATCTAAAGCGGCTTTAAAATCGGGCTTTGGAGCAAATGTATAGGCGTTTGCAATTACTAAATAGGTTTCGTAATCATTTATTCCTAAATTTAATGTTGCAGCATTAAATTTTGATTTTGCTTCTTTATCTTTTTGTTCTAACAAGCCAATTTTAGCAATTCCAATGTTGTTTACATCGGCATCTTTTACAGCTCTTAAACCTTGTTTAAAGTAAAAACTTGCAGAATCTTTATTGTTTTCGTTTAAATGAATTACCCCTAAACGATAAAAATTTCTTCCTTGGTTGGGTTGTGTGCGTACCAACTTATAAAGTTCTTTCTTAGCAACATCGTAACGACCGTACTTAATAGCGGTATCAATGTCGGTATCGGTTTGTGCGTTTGCACTAAAAATGAAAGATAATAAAGCTAAACTTAGGGTAATTTTTTTATTCATAATTACTAAGGTATTGAAAAATCTAGATTATTCTACTATGTTTATTTCTCGTTTGGGTAATTTTATTGGCATTAGCCCAGATTTTAATATAATACGCTGCCCTTTATCCGAGGCTGCAAAACTTGCAAAACCAGTTCCTAAACCAGTTTTTCCTTGTGTATCAATTATATTTATAGTTCTTATTAACGGATAAGTATTATCGGCAATGTTACTTTGCGATGGTAATACATGCTTTTTTAGTGCATTATTATACACCAACATAGAGCGTAATTTACTACTGTTTTGTTTGATGTTTTCGCTAGGATTAACCATCCAATTTAAACCTACTACACCTATTGCGTTTGTATTTTTGTTAATGTAAGATACAATTTCATCAACTGTTTTTGCATAATATACATTTTTACTTACGGTTTTTACTTTTGCATCGTTCATAATTGAATTTACAATACTTGAATTTACATCATGAAATACAAATATTTTATCTGATGTTTTGGTTCCTTTAAAAACAGCTACCACATCATCATAATTCATCAACGTATCGTTACTGCCTTTTTGAGTGATAAACAACACCGCATCTTTAGCAATTGGTGTAATTTTAGGCACCACTTTTCCTTTAAAAACAGCTAATTCTTCTTCTGTAAACGATTTTGGAACAACTGCCAATCGAGCTGAATCGTTATAAATTGCATCTAAAATATTATTTTGTGCAAGCATTTTTAATTCAATATTTGCATTGCTGTAATAACTTTTAAACACCTGGTTTAATTCTTCAATTAAAGGATACACCGTTGATTCTACATACATTTGGGTATCTCCTTGGTTATAAGCTTCGCTAACTTTTGGTTCAATCACCTTTTTATCTTGCTTACAAGATATAAGGAAAACCAAGCCTAAAACGCCCAAAAATAAATGCTTCATTTTTTTAACTTTAATTGATTGCTAAATCTACTAATTTTTTTTTTAATAAACTTTACAAATTTTGCATTTTTAACAAACAAAAATTATATCTACCAAATTTGCGGGTTTATTACATCTTAAATACTGCATAAATTGCAACATAAACGTAAAAATCTTGCCGAAGCAAGATTTATTTTTAATTGTTTATTTTTATTTTTATAGGCAATGTAAACATTGAACGTACTGTATTCCCGTTATGCTCTGCAGGTTGCCATTTAGGCATAGCTTTTAAAACACGTACTGCTTCTTGCCCCATTCCTAATTGATCTTCTACAATTTGTATATCTGTAAACGAACCGTCTTTTTCAACAACAAAACGCAATTTTATTACCACTTCAGACAATTGGGTTTGACTAGGATTTTTTGAAAACTTACGAATAAATAATTCGTAAAATTTATTAAAACCTTCTGCCGGAGCAGCTTTTTTTTGCACTAAGCGTACAATTTCGTTAGGCTTTAAGGTGTTACTACCATTAATAGCGCCATTTCCTGTATTGTTATTGCTTGTGGTAGTTTGTGTTCCGGGTTTTGTACCATTTGTATTTAAACTACCGTTTGCCGATGCATTTACATTTACGGTACTTGAATTTGTTCTATCATTAAATTCATTTTGTGCTGTTAAATCGTTTGTTTTTACGTTTTGGTCTTTATCAATTGTAATATCTGTTAGCTTTTTATTATCCATTACATCGGCTTTTGTTGCTACAGCTTTTTTATCAACATTAGCAGTTCCTAAAGGTTTTTCTACTTTAGGTTTCATTTTTTCAACTAAATTAGTCTCAACCAAAACTACTTTTTCAGGTGTTGGTTCAGGTTTAGATGTTATTGTAGTAGTATTTTTAGTTGAAGCGTATAAATAACTGCTACCAAAACCAAAGCTAATTAATGCCAAACCAATTGCCAGTGCAATAAATGTATTTTGACCACTTTCTTGGCGTAATTTATAAGCACCGTATAATTTATTGCGGTTTTCAAACACAATATTGGTCCACTCTTTTCCTAATAGATTTAAATTGTTCATAATTAAATATTTTATAAGTTAAGAGTAATTATCATACCATACATTTAAAGTTTTAACAAATTAACAAACCACTATTTATACAATAACGCTGTTTTATAAAGAATATTGTATAAAACAAAAAAAAAGACAAGAAATTAATCTTGTCTTATATTTATAATTCTAAAAAACCTAATAATGCTGTACACTATTAACAAAACACCAAACAATAAGCGGCGGTTATAAGATAATTCTAAAGGAATTGATTTCCAAAAGATAAACATGCAACCTAATACAAAGTAAAGCATTAAAAAAACCAAGCCTAAAAAGAACAAAAATCGCTGTAAAAGCGATTTTTGTTTAAAGTTATTTATAAAATTTTGTAACATATTAGTTAACTCTAATTTTAATAGGTAATTTAAAGCTAGAACGTACTGTTTTACCATTATGCTCTGCTGGTTTCCAAGCTGGCATTGATTTTAACACACGAATTGCTTCTTTACCAATGTTATGCGGATCTGGACCTGCAATTTGAATATCACTAAAAGAACCATCTTTTTCAACAACAAATTTTAAAAGAACCGAAATTTGAGTTACGCCGCCACCCACTTCAGGAGCGTTAAATTTACGAGTATAACTTTTGTAAAAACTTTCTAAACCTTCGTTTGGTGTTGCTTTTTTCTGAACAAAACCCCAAACTTTATTAGGATTATCGTCGTCTGATTTTTTATCACCCGTTCCTTTTCCTTCAGAACCTTTTTCGGCACCTCCGGTTTGCTTACCGTCGTTTTTTAACTCACCATTTCTATCACCTTCTCTGTCTTCACGTCCAGATGTTTTGTTATCATCAATATCGGTTTGTGCAGTTTTTTGTTCGTTTTTAACTTCGTTATCTTTCTTAACTTCGGTTTCAACAAACTTAACTTCTTCTTGCACAGATTTTGATGCATCTGCTTGTTCAACTTCTTTAGGTTCTTCTTTAATTTCCTCAACCGGTGGTTCTGGTTCAGGTAATTCTGGTAATGCGATTTCGGTTATTGAAACCTGTTCGGTATCTTTAGATTTATTAAATTTATCGCCAAAAAATGTTTTAAATAAAACCGATCCACCAAAAGCCAAACCGATACACACAATACCAAACATAAGTGCCAGTAAAGTGGTTTTAGGATTTTCTTGACGCAATTTGTATGCTCCGTAGGCTTTATTTCTGCCTTCAAAAACAATATTGGTCCAATCCTTTCCAAATAAATTAATATTAGCCATAGTAGTTTATTTTATTTATGCTTATTGCATAACTGCTTTTTCGTCTTCTGTCATGTCTTGTATTGCGTAGATTGCAACACCTGTAATTGCCATTTCATCTAAAATATCAATCATATCGGTGTATGTTGCATCTTCAGTTGCTTTAATTAACACAACAATTCCATCTTTACCAGTTTGCCCTTTTGCCTTTAAGTTGGCCATTTTTTGCAAAATAACCTGACGTATACCTGCCTTACCGTAAGTAGAATCGGTTGGACCAACTCCTAAGTACGGATCGTTAAACATACCCATGTAGTATTTTAATTTACGGTCTTTCCCCATTAAAATAGTCATGGTTTTAGATTCCTTTGCCTCTTGTGGCGGCGTTGGATCATCTTTTTCTAACTTATCAGGCATAGTCAAATCCATTGACTGAGGTTTAGATAAAGAGGTAGTTAACATAAAGAACGTAATCAATAAGAATGCCAAATCTACCATTGCTGTTAAATCAACACCGGTGTTTTGTTTTTTACTTCTTACTTTTTTACCGCCTTTGCCTTCGTTACCACCTGTATTTAATTCTGCCATTTCTTTTTAATTTTTAGTGATTAAAAGTCTTCTGATCTTAAACCTGTAACAAGGTAAAAGCGGTTTTGACGTTGTTTTTGTAAAATATCTATTATTTCTTTAATAGTACCAAATTGTTCGTTAGCATCACCTTTAATTGCAACTTTTAAGAACGATTCTTTACGTTGCCAAGATGATTCACGCGCTAAACGTACCCAACTAGAAAGTTGGTTGTTTAATGAATCTTTATAAGGGATTCCTTTATGGAATTCTTCTTTCATTCGATCGCTTGGCGCTTTAGCCAACAAGCTCTTCATTTCACGTATATCAGCACCAAAATTTTCTAATCCAGCAAAAGCATTTTTTTCTGCTTCGGTGAATTCAATTTTATATTCATTACCCATTCTGGTTAAGATATCTTTACGATCTTCTCTTCCTGCAATACCAATAAACACGTTTTCTTGACCAACGGTAATTGATAAAATATCGTCTGAAGGAATTTTAGTTTCCTTAGTAGATGCAGGCAAATCAACAGGGTGAACTTCTGGTGTTTTTGCTGTAGAGGTTAAAACGAAGAATGTTAGCAATAAGAACGATACGTCGCACATTGCGGTCATATCAATTCTTGTACTTGATTTTTTCATTTTTGCCATATTCTTTCTTCTTTTTTAACCAGATTAAATCTGGAAATTATACAATTTATACGATTTACAATAAATGATTATTTATTGTGTCTTCTGTACGATTGTGTAATTGCGAAACCAGCTTCGTCGATAAAATGAGTTAATTTATCAATTTTAGTTGTGAATACGTTGTAGAATACAATAGCTAATGTAGATGTACCAATACCTGTTGCAGTGTTCATTAACGCTTCAGAGATACCAGTTGCTAAAGCAGAAGAATCAGGTGAACCAGCAGTTGATAAAGCCGAGAATGCTTTAATCATACCTGTTACTGTACCTAATAAACCTACTAATGTACCAATAGATACTAAAGTTGCTAAAATAATCATGTTTTTTTCTAACATTGGCATTTCTAATACCGTAGCTTCTTCAATTTCTTTTTGAATTGTTTCTGTAGCTTTATCTGCATCAAAACCTTCGCGTTTTACTTCTTTTAACTTAACTAAAGCTGCTTTTACAACGTTAGCTACAGAACCTTTTTGCTTGTCTGAAAGCTCAATTGCATCATCAATTTGATTTGCGTTAACTAATGATTGTACCTTTGCAACATAACCTTTAACATCTCCAGATCCTGCAGCTTTACTTACTACAATAAATCTTTCAATACCAAAAACAATAGTTGTTGTTAATAATCCAATTAATACAGCAATAACATATCCACCTTTATACATCATTCCCATTAAGTTACCTGGAAGCGGGTCACCTTTAGGATCTCCGTTCATAAAGTTCGTAGAGCTACCTAATACAAAATCCCAAATAACATATCCAAATGCAAGACATGCTAAAATTGTTAGTGCCGCAGCAATGTTAGATAATCCTGAACCGCTTGGATTTTTCTCAACTGTTTGTGTCATCTTAATAAAATTTAAATTTAATGTTTACTCAATTTTTAAAATTAGTTTTTTGCTTGCATTCAAGCAAAGCAAATTTACTTTTTTAGTTTAAATAAAAAAATAATTTTTCACTCTGTATGGCTAAACAACTTAAAATTAACTAAAAAGAAACAATTACTTTACTTTTTGTTGTTTTATTGCCATATCTAATATTTTATAAACGATTAATTATCATTATTATTGCTTTTTAACACCAATTTTTTAGTAACAATTAATTAATATACCTTTTTAAGTTGTTTTTTTAGTAAAAAGAAGTTCTTATCTTTATAAAAAAGATTATTTATTTAGAATGGATTTAGAAAATTTTAAACAAACTATTAAAGACGGTTATACTTTTAAAACCGACTTTATAACTCTTGGGGGCGCAATGGCAAACAACCAAGCAATTGCAGACTTACTGATTAACATACCTTTAAAAACCTTAAACCGCCATGGTTTAATTGCTGGTGCTACTGGTACAGGTAAAACAAAAACCATACAAGTACTATCGGAACAACTATCAAACAACGGAATTCCTGTGTTGATGATGGATATTAAAGGTGATTTTAGCGGAATTGCAGCAACTGGTGTAAAAACACCTTTTATTGAAGAGCGCCATGCAAAAATGAATTTACCTTTTAATCCAACTGCCTTTCCTGTTGAATTATTAACCATATCTAAACAAAATGGGGTGCGTTTACGTGCTACAATTTCTGAATTTGGACCCGTTTTACTTTCGCGTATTTTAGATTTAAACGATACACAAGGCGGCGTTATGTCGTTAATTTTTAAATATTGCGACGACCATCAATTGCCTTTACTAGATTTAAAAGACCTTAAAAAGGTAATACAGTTTATTACAAACGAAGGTAAAGAAGATATTGAAAAAGAATACGGGCGCGTTTCAACCGCATCAACGGGTGCCATTTTGCGTAAACTTATAGAATTAGAACAGCAAGATGCCGATTTGTTTTTTGGAGAAACATCATTTGATATTAACGATTTAATGCGCATTGATGAAAACGGAAAAGGATATGTAAACATTTTGCGTTTAAACGACATACAAGATAAACCTAAACTTTTTTCAACCTTTATGTTGTGCCTTTTAGCCGAAGTGTACAATACGATGCCCGAACAAGGTGATAGCGGTCGTCCGGAATTGGTTATTTTTATTGATGAAGCTCATTTAATTTTTAACGAAGCCAGCAAAGCATTGTTAGATCAAATTGAAACTATTGTAAAATTGATTCGTTCAAAAGGAATTGGCTTGTATTTTATTACTCAAAACCCAACCGATGTGCCCGATGGCGTTTTAGCTCAATTAGGTTTAAAAATACAACATGCTTTGCGTGCTTTTACCGATAAAGACAGAAAAGCCATTAAATTGGCATCAGAAAATTTTCCTTCAACACCTTTTTATAAAACAAACGAAATTATTACCCAATTGGGTACTGGTGAAGCATTAGTAACTGTTTTAAATGAAAAAGGAATCCCTACCCCACTTGCTGTTTGCATGATGCAAGCACCAATGAGTAGAATGGATGTGTTACAACCTAATGAAATTGAAGATTTAATAGAAAAATCGACCTTAACTAAAAAATACAACCATGTAATTGATCGTGAAAGTGCGTATGAATTGCTAAACAAAAAAATAGAAACCATACAAGAAGATCAACCCGAAACAACCACTACAAAAACAACGCGAAGCACCACACCTAAAAAAGAAGAAAGTTACTTTGCAAAGCAAGTAATTAAAGTATTAACAAGTGCAACTTTTTTAAGAGGCGCTTTTGGTGTACTAACCAAAATTTTAAAAAAATAAAAAATAAAGCAGACTATTTGTCTGCTTTATTTTTATTAAGTAAACTTAACATTAAATTTTCTACTTCTTTAGTTTGCCAATTGTTGTGAATATTAGGCAATTTCATTACTTCGTCCATTACGCTTTTCTGAAAATCACCAATTGCTAAAGCATCTTCATAAGGATTTAAACTAAAAGTTACCCTGTCATACAAAGGCAACCATTTTTCGGGATGCATTTTTGTAAACCATGCTTCAATTTTCTTTTGTAGTAAAAAATTAGCATCGGCCGTTTTGGAACTCATTTCCATAAAATTTCTGTACGAAAGTTCAGCAATAGCATCGGCATTTGGCTTGCGTATTTCTTGATATTTCTTAAATACAGTTGCAACATCGTTAGGAAACATATCTAATAAATCACTTAAAGCAGTAATATCTTCAAAGCCAGCATTCATACCTTGTCCGTAAAAAGGTACAATTGCATGTGCCGAATCGCCTATTAACGCCACTTTATCTTTATATGTCCATGGATAACATTGCATTGTTACTAATGACGACGTTGGATTTGCAAAATAATCTTTTTTAAGATCAACTATTAAATCTTTTGTATCAGAAAAATATTCGGCAAAAAACGCTGTTAATTTTTCTTCGTTATTAATTTCTTCAAACGAATTTTCACCTTCAAAAGGCATAAATAAGGTGCAAGTAAACGAACCATCATCGTTAGATAAAGCAATTAACATAAACTCACCACGCGGCCAAATATGAAACGAATTAGGATCAATTTTATGTGAACCGTCTTCGTTTGCAGGTATAGTAAGCTCTTTATATCCTATATTTAAAAAATATTGCGAGTAATTAAAACGATTTTGACGTTGCATGCGGTGACGAATGCGCGAAAAAGCACCATCGGCGGCAAAAATTTGATCGTACTGATGGTGTTCAAAAGGTCCGTGTTCGTCTTCGGCGATATATAAAGTTGCGGTATCAAGATTTATGTCCCAAATTTTTTGATTGAATTGGAATTGAACTCCTGCTTTTTCAGCTAAATCAATCATCATTCGGTTTAAACCACCGCGTGAAATAGAATAAATTGCTTCGCCATTAATACCGTAGGGCTGAAATGATAATGAACCATCTTTTAAATGAATGGCGCGTTTATCCATTGGTATGGCTATTTTACGAATTGCATTGCCAATGCCAACTTTATCCAAAGCATGCCATCCGCGTGTTGACATGGCTAAGTTTATAGAACGCCCAGAAAATTTTATTTTACGAATATCTGCACTACGGTCAAAAACCGTTACATTATAATCTTTCTTTTTAAGATAAATGCCTAAAAGTGTTCCCACCAAACCGGCACCCGCTATAGCGATATCTTTATTTTTTGTAAGCATATAATTGCTTTTTGTTTGCTTTTTTACGATTGATAAAAGTACTAAATTGTACAATAGCCACCAAAGTTTATTGCTTTTATTACTACTTTTATTTAGTTGATTTACAAACTATTTTTAAATTATATTTAAAAAAAACTCCTAAATTTCTTTAGGAGTTTTTTTTTAATTTTTCTCAACTACAGGAGAAGCATTTATTTTTCTGCTTAAATCTAAAGAGATTGCTGCTTTTTCCATTTTAATTTTACCAGCCATTGTTTCAACTACCATTGTAGTTTCAGCAAGTTCAGAAATTCTTCCGTGGATGCCTGCTTTGGTTACAATTTTATCACCTACTTTTAAGCTGCTTTCAAATTCTTTTTCCTTTTTTACTCTTTGTTGTTGTGGGCGTATCATTAAAAAATACATTGCTGCCATTATTAATACAAAGGGTAAAAATTGTTGTAAATTTTCCATTATAAATTATTCAATTACGTTTGCTTTAATTGTTAACATTTCACTACCTGCTTGGGTATTGGTTGTTAATGTTATGTTTTTACTTTGTAAACCTGGACTGTTTGCAGAAAATACTACTTTCATTTTATCAGATTTCCCAGGTTTAATTGGTGCTGTTGGTTTTTCTGGAACGGTACAACCACATGAAGCTTTAGCATCAATAACTACTAAATCTACAGTACCCTCATTTTTAATAATAAATTCAAATTCACCTTTGCTTCCTTTTTTTAAATCGCCAAAATCGTGAGTGGTTTTGTTGAAAGCAATTTTAGGATAACCATTTTGTGGCGTTTCATTTGCTGTTGTTGCAGTTGTTTCTGGCGCTCCTGCTGCTGCATTTGGCTGTGTTGTTGCTGGTGTGTTATTTGTTGCTGTTGGTTCTGCTGCTGTTACGTTGTTACCAATGCGCGACGATGCGTCTTCTTTTTTATTACAAGCAACTAAACTTAAAGCGGCAAAACCCGCTACTAACATTAATTTTTTCATAGTTTTATTCAATTAATCCTCTTCCTATTTTATTTAGTTTATTTTCTTCGCGGTATTTTTTAACTAATGCGTCTAAAATTCCGTTGATAAATATACTACTTTTTGGTGTTGAATATTCTTTTGCAAGTTCTAAATATTCGTTAATTGTTACTTTTACAGGTATCGATGGAAATTTTTGTAATTCACAAACACCTAAATTTAGAATAATGGTATCAACTTCGGCAATACGGTCTAATTCCCAATTACGGGTTTTGTCTTCATATTCTTTTACAAAAACATCGGCATTTAAAGCTGTTTTTCTAAACAACTGTTTTGCAAAATCTTTGTCTTCGTCGTCTTTAAAAACTTTATTTAATTTAAAATAACTATTTTCGTCTTTTAAGCCTTCTAATTGTTTTAAGATCGCAGTGTTTACAACTGGAATATCATCAATCCAAGAAATTTTATAATCTTCTAAAAATTCGTAAATTTTTTCATTTGGAGCAATGAAATCAGTAAATAACTTAATTACAAATTCTTTGTCTTCAGCAAATTTATTAACACCATTGCGCATGTATTGTTTGTACAAATCGCTGGTTTTAATTTCTTGCAATAAGGTTTTTATGTAATGATCGTTTACATGAAATTGGTTTATATGTAGTTCTTCTGTCCAATTTTTTAAAGTTTCAGACTGAACCAATATTGTTAACGCTAAGTTATTAATGAATTTTTTGTTAGGATTTTTTTCTTCGGGAGTAGCTAAGTGTTTTTGTGCCGATACTTCTAAAAATTCTGCTTCAACTTTTTGAAGTTCTACTAACGATGACAACATTAGAAGGTATAATTCACGAATATTTTCTAGACTGTTGAAAAGATATTTTTCATATACATCTAGTTGATCAGATTGGTTTTGAGTCATTGCATAAATGGCTTGCAATACTTTTGAACGGATATGACGGCGGTTTACCATGCTACTAAGAACTTAATTTTATAAAAGAAAGCGAAAACCTTTATGATTTTCGCTTTGCAAAATTAAAACAAAATTTTAAATTTTATTTATTTTCTTGTTTTTTCTTTTCAATACGTTGTTCAGCCATTTTCATAGCAGCCTGGTTTGGCGTAATGTTTTGATCTTTAGCAAGGTTTAAAATATCTAAAGTTGTGTTGTAAATATTTTCGGTTCTACGAATAGCTTCGTCTGAACCATATTTAGCAATTTCGCCAAAAACATTAATAATACCACCAGCATTAATTAAGAAATCGGGTGCATAAACAATACCTTTTTCTTGTAACATTTTTCCATGAACAGCTTCAACTTCTAACTGATTGTTTGCTGCACCAGCAATTACTTGTGCTTTTAATTTGCTAATTGAATCGTTATTTACAGTTGCGCCTAATGCACAAGGTGCATAAATATCAACATCTAACGTATACAAATCGTTGCCCATGTAAATTTCTGTATTGTATTTTTTAGCAACTTCTTCTACACGCTCTTGGCTAATATCGGTAATTGTAACTAATGCACCAGCGTTTACTAAGTGCTTAACTAATGTTTCACCTACGTTACCAATACCTTGTACTAATACTTTTTTACCGTTTAAATCGTCTGAACCAAATTTAAATTTAGTAGCAGCTTTTAAACCCATGTAAACACCGTATGCAGTTACTGGAGAAGGGTTTCCAGAACCACCTAAACTTTCAGAAATACCCGTTACGTGTGGAGTAATTGTGTGAATTAAATCCATATCAGGTGTAGTAGTACCTACATCTTCAGCAGTAATATATCTACCGCTTAATGAATCTACGTATTTAGCAAAAGCCTTAATTAATTCAGGGTTTTTATCTTTTTTAGAATCGCCAATAATAACTGCTTTACCACCACCTAAATCTAAACCTGAAATAGCTGATTTATAAGTCATTCCACGAGACAAACGCAATACATCGTTTAAAGCTTCCCATTCTGAAGTATAATTCCACATACGTGTACCACCTAAAGCAGGTCCTAATACTGTATTGTGAATACCAATTATTGCTTTTAAACCAGTATCTTTGTCGTGGCAAAATACAATTTGTTCATGGTGATCAAAGGAAATTTGTCCAAAAACTGGATCAATTTTTTTTAACTCCTCCGGAGTATATGTGTTTGTTGTCATAATTTTACTTAATTTGATAATTTCAAATATAAAACAATTTATTTTATTATTTTTTTACGAAATAATTATTATTAAATAAGCAAATTTATCATAAATTCAAACAACAAACAACAACAAAAAACTAAAGTTTAATAAAAAATCAACAAAAATATCACATAAGAAATGAAAGAACTTCAAAAGCTTAATAAATATTTTTATAAATACAAATATCGATTTCTAATTGGAATTGTAATAACCATTGTTTCACAAATTTTTACCGTTTTTACACCCCAATATATAGGCGATGCTATTACTGTTCTAGAACATTTTTTAAAGAACCAATTAACCGCTACCCAAACAAAACAAGCTTTATGGCATAATATGTTGCTTATTGTAGGAACAACACTTATTGCTGGTTTTTTTACATTTTTAATGCGCCAAACTATAATTGTTATGTCGCGCCATATTGAATTTGATTTAAAAAATGAAATTTACAATCAATACCAAAAACTAAGTTTAGATTTTTATAAAAAACAGCGCACTGGCGATTTAATGAGTAGAATTTCTGAAGATGTAGCCAAAGTTCGCCAATACGTTGGCCCTGCAATAATGTATTCTATAAACACTATTTTTAGAATGGTAATTGTAATTGTTCAAATGTACATTATATCACCAACACTTACTTGGTATTCATTAATACCTGTGCCTTTTTTAGCAATTTTAATGTACAAGTTAAGTACCGAAATTAACCGTAGAAGTTTTGCATACCAACAAAATTTATCTAAACTTTCATCGTTCTCACAAGAAATATTTTCAGGAATAAGAGTAATTAAAGCCTATACTTTAGAAAACCGTGAAAACAGCGCGTACAACAGCGCAACTACTGAAAGTAAAAACAAATTCATGCGTTTAACTTTTACAAATGCACTTATTGGCCCCTTAATGATTCTACTTATTGGTATAAGCAACGTACTTATTGTTTTTATAGGTGCACGCATGTACATAAACGGCAGTATTACCGAAATTGGTATAATTGCTCAATTTATTTTATACATAAATATGTTAACATGGCCTATTGCATCATTAGGTTGGGTTTCTACAATGATACAAGAAGCCGATTCATCACAAAAAAGAATCAATGAATTTTTAAACGAAGTTCCAGCAATACAATCAACCACAAGCCTAGAAAAACAATTAGATGGCAAAATTGAATTTAAAAACGTACAATTTATTTACGATGACACTAAAATTCAAGCTTTAAAAAACATATCGTTTACAATAGAAAAAGGAGAAACAGTAGCTTTTTTAGGAAAAACTGGATCGGGAAAATCAACTATATTACAATTAATTTCTAGATTATATGATGTTAGTTCAGGTGAAATTTTAATAGACGAACAAGAAATCAAAAACTGGAATGTACAAAATTTACGCAACCAAATTGCAGTTGTACCTCAAGATGCCTTTTTATTTTCAGATTCTATCAAAAACAACATTCAGTTTGGTAAAGAAAACGCAACACAAACAGAAATTGAACATTTTGCGAAAATTGCCGATGTACACAATAACATTATGCAATTTGAGAAAGGTTACGAAACCATTTTGGGCGAACGTGGTATCACATTATCGGGCGGACAAAAACAACGTGTTTCTATTGCACGTGCTTTAATTAA
This sequence comes from Myroides sp. JBRI-B21084, assembly GCF_030545015.1. Taxonomy (GTDB): domain Bacteria; phylum Bacteroidota; class Bacteroidia; order Flavobacteriales; family Flavobacteriaceae; genus Flavobacterium. The sequence continues at coordinate 794,705 of NZ_CP120653.1, read as the reverse complement.
AGATGCTCCTGTTCTTTTACTTGATGATTGCTTATCGGCAGTTGACACCGAAACCGAAGAACGCATTTTAAACAATTTAACCGATATTTCTGCTCAAAAAACAACCATTATTGTTACTCACAGAGTATCTTCAGCCAAAAATGCCGATAAAATTATTATTTTAAACGACGGCGAAATCATTGAGCAAGGCACTCACAATCAATTAATAAGCAAAAACGGTTACTACACCAATTTATACAACAAACAATTATCAGAAAAAGATGTACTATAATTTTTGTTTTATTTAGTTTTTTTTTAGACTTTTGAGCGGATGTAAAAATTTTAACAGAACGAAAGGACTATGAGAGACAATGAAATGCTAGAAAAAGAAGAAATTTTTTCAAAGGTATTAAGAGCTGGTAGAAGAACTTATTTTTTTGATGTAAGATCTACTAAAGCAGATGATTACTACGTAACAATAACCGAAAGTAAAAAATTCACTGAAGAAGATGGATCATTCCATTTTAAAAAACACAAAATTTATTTGTATAAAGAAGATTTTACTTCTTTTAAAGAAATATTAAACGAAATGACCGATTATGTTTTAGCACAAAAAGGCGAAGAAGTTATTTCTGAAAGACATCAAAAAGATTTTAAAAGAGAGTTAGCAGGTGCTAAAAGCTTTACAAATGTTGAATTTGATGATTTTTAACATTAAAAAATTACCTAATTAATACCGGATAAAATGTCCGGTATTTTTTTTTAAGCTTATGAAAAAAATATACTTTGCTTTATTTATTTTTATTTCGATAGGTATATACGCACAAACCAATTACGAACCCGAACAAATAATTTGGAACGGAAAAACATACCCTTATCGTTACCACCACATGGAACAATACTTTAGGTATTACCCAAGTAAACGCCCAATTGTTAATAAAGATTCTACTATTTTAAACCGCAATTACGTTGCTGTGTTTGAAGTTATTAATAAAAAATTTTACTTAAATAATTTATTTATTTCAGGCACCAATTCAAAAATAAAAAACCAATCTGTTTTAACACAAATAAACTCAAAAAACGAACCAATGTTCTTAAATTGGATCAACGGATTATTTGATATTGGCATAAGTGGAGAAAAGTTTGTGAAAAACGATAGCATTACCCCTGTTTATGATAATTACATTGTTTTCGAGGTGAAAAAAGGCGAAATAACACGAACCGAAAACTTTACCTACAACCAACTTAAACTTTTTAAAGATTATCAATTACGCAGGTTTAAACAAACTATTGATTACGATAAATTATTACAACGATTAATAAATAATGGTATGAGTCCGTTCGAAGCTTCAACCCACATTTATAATTTCATATTATTTTACAGCAAAAGCAATTTTTTAAAATAAAAAAAACAAGCCTTAAAAGCTTGTTTTTTTATTGCCAACTGCTGTACAAGACATAGTTGTTACTAATACGTTCAATTTCACCCGCAAATGCCGATGCTTCCAATTCTTTTACTCTTTTTGCAGGTATACCCGCATAAATTCCATTAGGCAACAATTCCATATTTTGTGTTACTACCGCACCTGCTGCTACTATAACATTGCTATGTACGGTACAATTATCCATTACAATTGCCCCCATACCAATTAAAACGTTATCATGTATGGTACAACCATGTACAACAGCATTATGTCCAATTGACACATTGTTACCAATTATTGTAGCATGCTTTTGATATGTACAGTGTATCACTGCATTATCTTGTACGTTTACTTTATTACCTAATTTAATAAAATGCACATCTCCACGTAAAACAGCATTATACCACACACTGCAATTATCTCCCATTTCAACATCGCCAATAACCGTTGCATTTTCTGCTATAAAGCAATTTTCAGGATATTTAGGAGCTTTACCTTTTATAGATTTAATTAACGCCATAGTTATAAAAATAAAAAATCCCGATAAATATCGGGATTTAATTTTATATATTAAAAGTTAACTGACGGGCAGTTACATTTGTAATTACTTTCTTTGCACAAGAAGTTAAAGCCAAGGGTAAGTTGGTGAAAACCGTTGTTATATAAAACATTGCCAATTTGGTGTGTATAGGTATAACCAACCATAATGTTTTTAAACTTAACTCCTAAAATTGGAGAAAACGAATTATAATTTTGCTTTTTAGGCTGTCCATCGGCATCTTTTACATAATCAGCACCTTCAAACATAGTTCGGTAAGAAAGTCCTGCAAAAAACTGACCGTTAGCGAATTCTTTATACATTTTTAAATTTACATCCAACATAGTTTCTTGCGTTTTTTCAATGTACTGAAACAACATCGATGGTTCCCAAGAAAAACCTTGATCACGATATGAACGATACCCTCTGTTTTTTGCAAAAACATATCCAGTAGATACAATAAATTTGCGAAGATTATCACTTTCAACCGTAGAATAAATTTCACGATCAGAAGTAATAACATTTTTTACAGTACCGTGTGCGTAAAAATCTAAAAAGTGATAAGAAGCACCAATATCTACATTAAAATAATTGTACTTTAATTCTGAACCATTTACAGATGGATCAAAAACATTACCCCATTCAGATTGATCTAATTGTGAATTAACTAAACCACCGCTAATACCAAACGATAATTTGTTTAAATCATAATCGCTACGTGAAAATGTAATATGGTGCGCGTAAGTTAATCTTGCACCAGCTTGCTTATGATATCCATTTCTATCATTAAAAGCAACAAAACCTATACCCGATCTTTCTGATATAGATGTATTAAAACTTGCAGTTTGTAAAGCAGGCGCATCTTTTTCGCCAAACCATTGTTGGCGCGCTGTTAAACGAACTTTAGCACAATTTGCTATACCTGCCATAGAAGGGTGTATTAAAAAATAATTATCTGTAAGATAATCTTGATAAACAGACACTCCTTCTTGTGCGTTACTTATTTGCGACACAAATAATGAAGATATAACAACTAATAAAGATTTAGTAAATATATTCATAAATTCTTTTTTTCTCTTTAGAAATGGTTAACAAATATATAAAAAACTATAATAACCTTATACTATGTTTTAAAATATATCTAATAAATATTACGAATTCAAATATGTTAATTTTACGTTTAAATTCCAAATATAAATATTCAATTGATATTTCTTTGTTAATTTTGAAAAAAATCTTAAAAAATGTTTAAAATAAATATAAAAGCTACTCAAAACCCAGCAATCATTAAGTTTGAATTTCCAGATTTTATAAGCTATGGAAGCAATTTTGAGTTTAAAAACATAGATGAAACAGAAAATTCACCTTTGGCACGCCAACTTTTTTACCTTCCTTTTGTAAAAACAGTGTACATTTCTGGAAATTTTGTTGCTGTTGAACGTTTTTCTATTGTTGAATGGGAAGATGTACAAGACGATGTTAAAACCCAAATAGAAGATTTTGTTACAAACGGAGGTAAAGTTTTAATTGAAACTTCAAATGAAACTATTAAAAAAATTCCTGTAACGGTTTACGGTGAAACAACACCTAACCCTGGAGTTTTAAAATTTGTAGCCAACAAACCACTTACTAAAACGGCTGTTGAATTTAAAAATATCGACGAAGCCAAACCATCGCCACTTGCCATTGAACTTTTTAAATTACCATATGTAAAAGAGGTGTTCATTGATGAAAATTATGTTTCAATCACAAAATTCGATGCCTATCAATGGGATGAAATTTCAATTGAAGTACGTTCATTCATAAAACAATTTATTGAAAACGGCGGTACAGTGATCGACGAAAGTCTAATTACACAAACTAAAGAACACGAACAACAACAAGATACCTATTTTGATAATTTAGATGTAACATCGCAACAAATTATAAATATATTAGAAGAATATGTAAAACCCGCAGTGCAATCAGACGGTGGTAATATTACATTTGAAAATTACAACGATGCTACTAAAAAAGTTACAGTTACATTAAAAGGTGCATGTAGTGGTTGTCCTTCATCAACCTTTACACTTAAAAACGGAATTGAAAACATGCTGCGTGAAATGCTTCAAAATAACGAAATTGTTGTTGAAGCTTTAAACGGATAATATTCAAGGTTGAGTTTTCTCAACCTTTTTTGTTTCTATCATTAAAAATAAAACATGCAAAATCAACTTAAAAATGCACTTTCACCCTACCTATTGCAACACGCCAATAACCCCGTTCATTGGCAAATGTGGAACGATAAAAACTTACTTGGTGCAGCAAACGGAAACAAATTAATTATAATAAGTATAGGATATGCGGCTTGCCATTGGTGCCATGTAATGGAAAAAGAATGTTTTGAAAACGATGATGTTGCACAGGTGATGAATACTTTTTTCAACAATTTTAAAGTTGACAGAGAGGAACACCCCGCAATTGATAGTTATTACATGCAAGCTTTACAATTAATGACAAAACAAGGCGGCTGGCCTTTAAACATAGTTGCATTACCTAATGGCTTACCCGTTTGGGGTGCAACTTACGTTCCTAAAGACCAGTGGATTGATGTTTTAAAACAATTGGCTTCGCTTTATGATACAAATCCAAATAAAATGTATGAATATGCTGAAAAATTACAAAACAGCATAGATTTAGCCAACAATACACTTGAAATTTATCCTAAAAACCACTCCAGCTTTTCAATAGATACGCTTCTAGATAATTGGAAAAAAAGTTTTGATTCCGAATTTGGTGGCTATCAACGCGCTCCTAAATTTATGATGCCTACTAACTTAAACTTTTTATTTAGTTATGGCAAAACCACTCAAAACAACTACTTATTAAAACATGTAACATTAACCCTAACCAAAATGGCTTATGGCGGTTTGTTTGATGTGGTTGAAGGAGGATTTTCGCGATACAGTGTAGATCACTATTGGCATATTCCACATTTCGAAAAAATGTTGTATGATAATGCACAATTACTTACAACATACACAAATGCCTATTTACACACCAAAAACTACTTATTTAAAGAAGTTGTTTTTAAAACTACTTCGTTTATATTAAATAATTGGCTAGATGCCTCAGGTGGGTTTTATGCTGCATTTGACGCCGATAGCAAAAACATACTTAACAAAAATCAAGAAGGTGCTTATTATTTTTGGTGCGAAGATGAATTAAAAAACATAATTTCAAAAGAAGAATGGCCCTTATTCTGCAATGTATTTTCAATAAATAAAGATGGTTTTTGGGAAGAAACGCGAGCTTATGTCCTTTTTCAATCTGAAGATTTAGAAACAATTGCAATTAAGCATGAAATAGATACAAACGATTTAAAAAACCTAAAACAAAACTGGGAAGCTTTACTTGCTAAAAGCAAAGAAAATCGACCTAAACCTTTGTTAGACGATAAAATAATTACGGCCTGGAACGCCCAGTTACTTACTGGTTTACTTTCGGTTGTAAAAATTGATGATTCTGAAAAAATTAAAACTTCAATTAATAACCTTTCAAACTTTATTCAATACAAAACATTTAAAAACAACATCTTACATCGCGTTTTTAAAAACAACAACGAATATATTGCAGGAACTTTAGAAGATTATGCATTTACCATAGAAGCTTTTATTCAGCTTTTTAACAAATCGCAACAAATAGAACATTTGCAATTTGCACAAAGCCTAACCTTTTTGGCATTTGACTATTTTTTTGATGAAAACCAAGGGTTCTTTAAAGCCTCAACGAATTCATCAATTGGTACAATTTTTGAAATAGAAGATAATGTAATACCATCGGCAAATGCAATTATGGCACGCAATTTATTTTATTTAGGATTTATGTATCAAAATACTTATTTCACTAAAATAGCTGTTGATGCTACAAATAGGGTGTTGGCTCAAATAGATTATGCCAGTGCTTATTCTGAATGGCTTACAAACCATTTAATTTTTAATCAAAATTTTAAATACATTATATTAAACAACGTTACAAACAATGAATTTAATAGTATTTACAATTCTAATATTTTTTATTTAATAATCAACAATTCATTAAATATTCCTATTTTAGAAAATTATAAAAATCAAACAAAAAAATATCAAGTTTGTAACTTAAATAGCTGTTTAGTAGAAACAAACAACTTAAATTCAATTTTAAATTAATAACAATGAAAAAAACAATCTTATTACTTTCGTTTGGATTATTAACCCTTACAACAACCGCACAAGTAACTGTTCAAACAGGAACCACTTTAACATTTAAACCACTTTCTAGTTTTACCGATGAAACTGTAGCGGGTTCAAAATATTTAAAAGAAGCATTTCAAAGTGCTAAAGTAAATAAAGGCACTCAAGATTTTTTAATTAGATACAATGCTTACTCAGATTTAATGGAATATAAAAACGGTAAAGATATTTTAGAACTAATTAAAGAAAAAAATACGCATTTTGCATTTGAAGACGGAAGTGTTTTTGAACTTTTTCAATATATTGACAATGGAAAATCGTACGAAAGATACCATAGTGTTTTAGTAGATCAAAACAACGTTAAAGTTTCTAAATTTATAAGTATCAAACTAAATCCTGCACAAAAGGCAGCTAACAGTTACGAAACTGACACGCAAGCAATTTATAAATTAAATAGAGATAAATATTATATAACTTACAATAACGAAACTTTTGAGTTTGACGGTAAACAAAAAACGTTCGACAAATACATGCCTGAAAAATCAGCTGCTATTAAAAAGTTCTTAAAAGAAAATAAAATTAAAGAAAACGATAGTGATTTAATTAAGTTAGGTAACTTTTTAGCCACTTTATAAAAACGAAAGACTCCGCAAAAACGGAGTCTTTTATTTTTTAGTTGTTAGCATAAAATCTTTAAGGTAATAAGGTTCAAAGTAAGCCACATCTTCAAACTCGTTTTTTTGAAATTTATCAAAACTTAAAATGCTCATTTCTTTTGCTGAAGGATAAATATTGGCATCATAATACACAAATTTATCTTCATTTAAAACAGTTTTACATTTTAATGCACCATCACCCACTAAATGAATATTTTCGTTTCTATCTGCAAAAGCATTTTCATCAACAATTAAAGCTTCTGCAGCAGCAATTGCTTTGTGTTTAACATTGAACATTTGAGTAAAAACTTCCATTCGTCTGGCATCAATCATTGGAACGATTACACCAGAATTAATTTTAATTTGCGCTGCCAAAACAGCCAATGTATCAACCGAAATTAAAGGTATATTTAAGGCATAACAAAAACCTTTTGCAGCCGAAACACCAATTCGTAAACCAGTGTATGACCCTGGTCCTTTACTAACTGCCACCGCACTTAATTGGTTAATACCGATATTTATTTCTTGTAAAACATTTTTTACAAAAACATGTAATTTTTCAGCATGGTTAAATTGTTCTTCCGAAATTTCTTTAAAAGCAACTGTTTCGCCATTTGCCGAAATACTTACCGAACAATTTTTAGTAGCGGTTTCAATATTTAAAATATAAACCATGGCACTATAATTTACTTTTCTTTTTACTTTTCATAATGCGATAAATTACCACACCACCAATTAATAACAACAAGTACGGAAAAGCCATTAAATACACAATACCATCGTTAACAGCTTCGGCTTTTAAACCTGTTTCTTCGGTTTCTAACGATGCCCTGCACATAGCACATTGTGCAAATCCTTCTAAAGAAAACAGAAAAAAGAAAATAGAAAATAAATAGTAGGTAATTGTTTTTTTAGTGAACATAATAAGGCGAAATCATTAAATATACAATTACACCAGTCACCGCAACATACAACCACATAGGGTATGTTATACGAGCTAATTTTTTATGGCGTTGATAAGCCCCCGAAATTCCACGTACAAATGTTACCAATACAAACGGAATGATTATAATTGATAGTAAAATATGTGTTATTAAGATAAAAAAGTAAATATATCTTAATGCACCCTCACCACGATATTTAATATCAATAGATGTCATATGATACGCCACGTACATTGCTAAAAATGCCAATGAGCAACCAATACAAATTTTAATTAATTTTTCGTGTAATGATTTATTCCCTTTTTTAATTGCAGCAACTGCCCATATTAATAAAACAGCAGTTAAACCATTTATAGTTGCATATATAGGTGGCAAAAAAGTAAGTGGTTTAACATTGTAACCCAAATCATGTAAGTTTACACTAAATAAAATGGCTACCACCACAGGAATTGCAATTGATAAAATCCAAATCCAAATATTGTATTTTTTTTCAATTTGTACGTTTTCCATTATTCTTTAATTAATTGTTGAATGTCTTCTTTAAGCATTTTTAACCCTTCTGCATTGGTTCCATCATAATATGGAAAATCAGAATTTAGAGCGATATCACGGGCACGAATCATTCCATTTTTATCAACCAAAGCAAATAAGCCCGAATGTTCAAAACCACCTGGTGCATCGCTATTTTCACCTACATATAAGTTAAACTTTTTAGATAACGCAAAAATATCGTCTTGCTTACCTGTTAAAAAATTCCAGTTTTTCATGGTTGCACCTAAAAATTTAGCATGTTGCTTTAAGTTTTCAGGTGTATCTGTTTCAGGATCTATGGTGATTGAAACAATACCAAAACGTTCTTCTTTTTGAAATTCGTTTTGAATTTTAACCATATTTTCGTTCATAATAGGACAAATAGTAGGGCAAGTAGAAAAGAAAAACTCAACCAAATATACTTTTCCTTCGTAATTTTTATTTGAAATGATTTCGTTGTTTTGATTAGTGAACGAAAAACTAGGAGCCTTACCTACTTCTAACAAATCATTTCTGTTAGCAACATTTAAACGATCGCTTTCAACTACCGAAGCATCTTTAAAACGGTTTACAATTTTTGGTACAAAGTAAATTCCAAAAATCAATACAATTAATGAAATCCAAATGTAAGAATAGTTTTTTTTCATTATTAATGAGTTACGTTATCTTTTTTATTATTCTTTTTTAAAGCCAAACGGTATTCTGCCAAAATTACTTTTACATCATCGGCCATTTCATTGTGTAAATCAGCTGCCGAAATAGTATTATACCCTTCACGGTATTCTTCTTCGCCTTTTTTATTCTTCCCTTTCCGTCCACGTAAATTCAATTCTTTGTCAATAATATAAACGTTAGGTGTACCAAATTTAGCGTTTAAACCACCTATTAAACCTAATTGTTTATGATACGATTGAATTTCACTAGGGTTTGCAGTTACAAAATGCCAATTTTTTAAATCTAAATTAACGCTTAACTCATTTTGTAATTTTTTAAGATTTTGCTCGGTACCAATAGGTGCAATCATAATTACCTGAAAATCTACAAAATCTTTATTTCTATCGTAAATTTTATGAGCCAAATTAGTCATATTACCTTCTACATAAGTAATATCGTTACCGGTAAAACCTAATATGGTAATTTTATTTTTTAGTTGGATTTGGTTGCCCGATAATGTTTGCCAGTTTGAAGGGAGTTCGGAAATTTTTTCGGTAACAACGGGTAGTTTTATAAACGAGTTAACCCCCGATGCAAAAAACAAATATGCAACAATAGGTACTATAAAAAGGGCAACTAATACAAGTAATTTTTTCATGCTGAAAAATTTTTACAAAAATAAAAAAAGGCGGTGTAAATACCGCCTTTTTAACTGTTATTTATAAATTAAAACATCCATTTAATACTTGATGTTCTAAAAACTTCGTGAATATAATCGCCTTCTATTAAAACTAAACAAGCTAAGTAAGCAATTAAGAAAACCATTGGTGCAACTATTGACCAGCGAAAAGATGCTTTTTCACCTTCTAAGTGCATAAACGCCCACATAATGTAGTATGCTTTAACAATGGTTAATATAATAAAAATCCAGTTTAGGTAGCTTAAGCTAAATAAATCGTGGTGAAATAAAGCGTCGGGCTTTAAAATACCTAAAATAACTTCTACTATTGTTATTAATGACAGTAAACCAAATACTTGCCAAATTCTTTTTGTATTAGATGCGTGTGCTCCCATTTTTCTTTTAATTATTTATGATTATACTAAGTAGAAGAATGTAAATACAAACACCCAAACTAAATCTACAAAGTGCCAGTATAAACCAACTTTTTCAACCATTTCGTAGGTTTTTCTTTTTTCGTAAGTACCTAATAAAACATTAAAGAAAATAATAATGTTTAACAATACCCCAACCGAAACGTGGAAACCGTGGAAACCTGTAATAAAGAAGAACAAATCTGCAAATGATTTATGACCGTATTCATTACGAACAAGGTTTGCACCTTCTACAACATATTTAAAGTCTTCAGCTCTTTTTAAAGTTTCTTCGCGTGTTAAAGTAACTTTTTCGTGTTTGTTACCTTTAACAGTATATTGCGTTCTAATTAAAATGTCTGGATTTTTTTCTAAACCAGCTTTCACTTGGCTTAATGAAACCGATGTTTGCGAAGCACCTTTCATACCCCAAACACCTTTACTTTTAGTTAAGGTTTCATCTTCACGAACTACAGAAGTATCAGCAAATTGCGCTAATGTAACGCGCTCACCTTCTTTGTTCACAAAGTGTAAAATTTCGCCACCTTTTGTTTCAACAGCACCGTAAGTACCTGTTATAAAGTTTTTCCATTCCCATGCTTGAGATCCAACGAAAATTAAACCTCCAACAATAGTTAATAGCATATAAATAGCTACTTTCTTTTGTTTCATTTGATGACCTGCGTCTACCGCTAATACCATCGTTACCGATGAGAAGATCAAAATAAATGTCATTAATGCTACATAGTACATTGGTGCATCAACACCATGCATAAACGGAAAGTGATTAAATACCTGATCGGCAATTGGCCAAGAATCCATGAATTTGAATCTTGTAAAACCGTATGCTGCAAGGAATCCGGCAAATGTTAATGAATCTGACAAGATGAAAAACCACATCATCATTTTCCCATAGCTGGCTCCTAGAGGTTGAATTTCTTCGCCACCTCCCCATGTTTGTTCTTTAGTCGCTGCTGTAGTTACTGTCGCTCCCATAAAAAGTTTAAGTGTTAAAAAGTTCCCAAATTTACATCTTTTTTCTTTTAAAGAAAAGTAAAAAGATTATTTGTAAAAAGTAAAAAATAAAAACAAATACAACCACAAGAATCCTAAAAAGTGCCAAAACATCGCACTTAACTCAATTCCAAGGGTTTGAGTTGCATTATACTTTTGTTTATAATGATTATAAATTACAATTAATAATGAAATTAGTCCGCCTGCTAAATGCGCAATATGTACTAAAACCACCACATATAAAAATGATGTTGTTATTGTACTTTCGCTACCCGTAAAGTAGTAACCTGCTGCAATTACTTGATTAAAACCTTGAAATTGAAGCATTACAAAACTAATCCCCAACAAAAGAGTTAACCCTAGCATTAAACTTGTTGTAGTACGATTGTTTTTTTCAATGGCTTTTTTAGCTAAATGAAAAGTAATACTACTTAAAACAATAACCAATGTACTCCATAAAAATGCTTGTGGCAATTGAAAATCTTTTAACCAATCGGGTCTATTTTTACTAATAACATAAGCACTTGTTAATCCGGCAAAAATCATAACAATACTTCCCATTGCAAAAATTAACATGGTTTTGTATGCTTTTCCTTTTTGTATTTTTTCTGCTATTAATTCTTCTGTATTCATTAGCGTAAAAATTTATCTAAAATAAAAATTATTTGTATTAAGGTAATATAGGTTACACTTATTAACATTAATGTTTTAGCTGCTTTATCGGTTTGTTTGCGGTATAATTGCACCCCACCATATAACATCCATAAGCCAGCTGCTAAAACTAAAAACGCAGCTACTGGCGATAAAAACAACCTACCAGTAAAACCTGTTGCCGGTAATAATGAGGCTATAATTAACCAAATGCAGTACAATAATACTTGTAATGCTGTTTTTTTATCTTTTTTTCGGGATGGCAATAAATAAAACCCTCCCTTTTCATAATCGTTATACAAAAACCAACCCAATGCCCAAAAATGAGGAAACTGCCAAAAAAACTGAATTAAAAACAACATACCTGCTTCAATACCAAAATGATCGCTATGGGCTACCCATCCTAACATAAAAGGAATAGCGCCTGGAAATGCTCCTACAAAAACTGCTAAAGGCGTTAAAGGCTTTAATGGTGTGTAAACGCTGGTGTATAAAAAAATTGAAATAGCCCCAAACATTGCGGTTTTTGGACTTACAATATATAAAATTACCAAACCTACAATGGTTAATGCCGAAGCTAAAATAAAGGCATTGTTTTTAGATACACGCCCCGATGCTACTGGCCTTTTACTGGTACGATCCATTTTTGCATCTAAATCTTTTTCAATCACTTGATTAAAAACGTTAGAAGCCCCAACCATACAATAACCACCAACTGCCAACATAAAAAGCTTTACCAAACTAATTTGCTGCCAATCTTCTACTGCCAATAAATAACCTGCCAAGGTAGAAAAAACAACACTAAATGCCAAACCTGCTTTGGTTAGCGTTTTAAATTCTGCAATTGCTGATACTTTTACTGTTGATGAAGGTGTTTCCAAAATAACTGTTTACTCATAAAAATTCGGTGTGCAAATATACTTTAAAAAAAATCTTAAAACTAACTATTTACATTTTTATCATGTTAAACAAAACCGAAAATTCAAAGAAAATAACTTGATTTTACTTTACTATTTCAATTTGTGACGATGTCCCTATGCGCTTTACCCCCATTTGTAAATAAAACAGCGCTTGTTGTTTTGTTTTAATTCCGCCGGATGCTTTTACGGGCAATGGCGATGCATTTTCAATAATCAAGGTTATATTTTCAGGTGTAGCTCCATTTGAAAGATTGTTTATTGTTTGAAAAAAGCCTGTTGATGATTTTACAAAAACACGACAAAAATCTACTTCTTTAAAATTCTTAATAACCGTATTTTTTATAAGTGTAGTTATTTGAATAATTTCTTTGTTTGATAAAGCTGCTGTTTCTATAATCCATTTTACTGTTTTTTGTTGATGTAAACACAAAGCGGTACATAACTTAACTTGGTTCTGCACATAGGAAACATTGCCTTTTTTAAACGCTTGGTAATCTATTACAAAATCCAATTCATCGGCTCCTAAATCTATTACTTCTTGAGCTTGTGCTAATTTATCTTGAGTTGATGCACTACCCATAGGAAAATCAATTACTGTACCTACCAAAACATTGCTTTTGTATAAACCAAAAAAACTTTTTGCCATTGCTACATACTCTGGCAAAATCATTACACATTTGTATTTATTTTTCACCGCGTTGTGCAACAAATTTTCAATAAAAATAACATTTTCAAGTTTAGACAAATTTGCTTGCTCTGGTGTTTTAAGATAAGTAGCATCTAAAAATTGTTCCATGTGCTTCATGATTTCATATAAAAAAACCTCACGAATAGTGAGGTTTAAATTTTGTATATAAGATATAAATAATGTTTCCGAATAAAACGCCTGCAGTATTACTAAGCACATCTAACCATTCAAACGAACGATGCGTTGGCATAGCATCTTGCAAAAATTCAATTAACAACCCGAATAAAATCAATCCTAAATTTATTAAAACGGTATTAAACTGGTTATTTGTTGTTTTTTTATTCAGTAAAGCCCAACACCATAAGAACGATGAAGTAGTGTAAAAAATAAAATGCACTACTTTATCTAAATTTGGAATTTGTATTTTTTGAACATCGTTCATGTTTGACAGATTTACCAAACAAAAAATCATTATTAACAAATTCCAACTAATGGCAATTAGCTTTTTATTAAGCACCAATTAATTCTTTGTATTGATCTGCAGTTAATAAAGCATCAAATTGAGCTGTGTCTGCAACTTTAACTTTAATCATCCAACCTGCAGCATACGGATCGCTGTTTACTAATTCTGGTTCTGTTTCTAAACCTTCGTTAAACTCGATAATTTCACCAGAAACCGGCAAAAACAAATCCGAAACTGTTTTTACAGCCTCAACTGTTCCAAAAACCTCATCTTGGTCTAAAGTTTGGTCAAGTGTTTCCACTTCTACGTAAACAATATCTCCTAATTCTTTTTGTGCAAAATCGGTAATTCCTACGGTTGCAACATCGCCTTCTAAACTAACCCACTCGTGGTCTTTTGTGTACTTTAAATTAGCTGGTATATTCATTGTTTTATTATTTTAAGCAAATGTATAACATTATTAATAATTGAAAAATTTTTAAGGTTTAATTTCCAAAATTATATCGTAAGGTAATACCCGAACGTATATTGGTGATTGGGAACATGGTTGAAATTACAGCTTTACTAAACATGTGTTCGTAATAAAAACGTGCTGTAAAGTTTTTGCTTAAATCATATTCTGCATTTATCCTTATGTTAGTAATATCTTGCCCTGCCCCTATTTGGTTGTTGGTATAATCTAAATAGCGAATAATGGTTTGGTTGCGGCGCCATGAAAATTCGGTTGTAAAACGCATGTCGCTAATTATTCTTCCGCCATTTGCAACGCCTTCAAAATTGGTTGTAAAACTTACATCTTTTATTATAAAACCTAATTTTACGCTGAACTCATTTCCTTGTACTTCGGTTAACAAGTTGTTATCAAAACTCATAGAAAGCATACGGTCTTTATTCATTTTAAACCCAAAATCTATGTTTGATTTTGTTACAAAATCTACACCAATAAGTGGCGCAAACTGCTCCATCATGGTAATGTTACTTACAACATTTTTGGCAGGATAATTACCACCAGCGTTTAATGTATTTGGGTTTTCTAAATACTCGTAATTTGTTTGGAAATTATTCACAGAGTATCCCGAAACATAATTATGATTGATTGTAAAGCGGTTAAAATTCTTTTTAAACCAACCCATGCGCATAAAACCTGTATAACGTAACGACCAGTTTGGCAACGGAATATCGCGCATGAAACCATTGCTTTGTTTAGATATGTCCCTACCTGAATAGGCTGCTAAGAACGATGGAATTAACACTTCTTGATTAGTACGACTGTACCCTACTGGATAACCGTATTCATCTATATTTGCAGGGTTTGTTAAATCGATACCGCGAGCAGTTGCCAAACGATTTGCTACTGCAATACGGTTTGCTTTAAACTGTTCAAAAGCTGCCGAGCCAGTTACATCGCTTCTACCAAAAGCAGTTCCAATCATAATGTTTGATGTTTGATACATACCAAATTCATAAGGCGAACGTGAATTGTACATACCATCAACCACATCGTATTGCTCAGACATGTTGTTACTAAAATCTTTATTGGCTTTTAGCGTAATGGTTAAATCTTGAATTGGTTTAACATCTGCACCAAAATTTAAGCGTTCGGTGTGCATGCGGCTAAACTCTTGATTAAATTCTGGATAATAGGTTAACCAGCCTTTACGAGCAGCATCGTAACGCACGTCTTCTTGCGAACCAAACACATACCCCAAGGTAGGGCGTGCTGTTCCAAAAAAGCCCAAACCACCTAAATAACCCGGCAAAACGGTTCCGTTTGATTCCACATACGAAACTTGTACCGTTTTAACCATAGTTGCAAAATTTACAACCCCATCTAAAACAGCAGAACCTTGCTCTTCATCTTTAGATTTGTCTTTTTTATCTCTTTCAGATAATTCTTTATTGCGCTGTACTTTTTCGCCCGGCTTTGGTTTTTGACCTAAAGTTGCCGGCTTTTTTTGTTTTGATTTACTTGGTACCAATCCAAAATATTTATACAAAATATCCATATTTAAGTTGGTGGTTAAATTATGGCTGTTTGCATTTTGTATGGTATTACCTAATTGGTAATTAACACCATTGTAATCAATACTAGAAAAAGCATCGGTGGCACGTTGCCAGCTGTAATCACCTTTATAAGAATAATCGGCAGTAACAAAAGCTAAAAACGGAACTTTATCTAACGGCAATTTGTAATTTAACTCTAAACTTTGTAAACGTACATTAGGTGTACCTGGGTCAAAATATCCATCCCAAATGTCTAATGAATTATCTACATTACGGTTTTCGTCCATAAAATTACGCACCACATTGTTGTTATTTGCCGTGTAATTTACCGTTAAATTCTTGGTAAAATTAAAACTTACCCCGTAGTTGTAATTAAAAAAGTAATTACGGCGATACAATGGTTGAATTTCAATACCGTCCACATCAATCATTCTAAATTTTTGTTGATTGTATTGGCGTAAAATATCAGACTGAAACGTTAAGCTATTTGGTAAAATATTTAAATTAAAATCGCTTAACAATTTAAAATACTTTTTCTTTTTAAAATTTTCGGCTTTCTTAAAAGGTTCTATACTCCATGGTTTAAATACATACGCGTAATTTAACGACGAGCGTGCTTGTTGATCTAACAATCGATCAATTTCAAAATTATGTTGCTGCACTTCATTAAATGAATGTGATAGCGTAATGTTTTCAATATCGTAAAAATGTTGTTTTTGATTTTGACCACGCTGTTTGTTAACACCTATAAAATTGATACTTGTACGCTTGGTATATTCAATTGCACGGTCTTTTATCAACTTGCGTTCTTCGGCAGATTGGGCATCGTCTATTTTTGTTTTTAAACGAATATCCGGATCATTCGGATCGTATTCTGGTGTAATTTTTTCTTCGGAAACAGAATAACTAAACGGTATGTTTAATTTCCAATTTTTAGGTAACACTTGGTGCGCATTAACAGCAGTTGTTACATTGTAATTAAAAATATCTTCGCGGCTGCGTTCTTGCGGTCCTTGTTCTAAAGCTCCAAAACCAACGGTTTGCTTGTTTACCGATGCTGTTACCGAAGCAAAATCGGCGATTTTAGCATCAACTGTAGCTACTGCAGCCCAACCGCCTTTGTTTGTCATGTCTGACATACGTAATTCATTAAACCACACTTCTCCACGAATATCACGAGGTTGCTCTAAACGGTCGGTATACAACACTTTGGTATTGTTTCTAATACCAATCATTATGGTACGCAACATTCCAAAATTTGGATTTCCTTTAATACCAATGCGTAATTTGTTTAGTTTTGATGCTAATTCAGGTGCAATTTCGTCTTCGTTTTTAAAATAAATAAAACTTGGATCTTGGTTATTATCGCGGTTACGCATTAGCTTTAACTTTGTAAGTAATTCTAACTGCAACTCAATTTCGTTAGCAAGTGGCCAAATTTCTTCGGCAATAGATGCACCCCATTCGGTTACTTTTAATGGAATTTCAACTTGATAAAAGTTATTTGTAAAATCGTTACCAAAACGAATAAAAGCAACCATTTCATCGTCTTTCAAACGGGTATTATCTGTTTGATCTTCTAATGCTTCGGCATGAATAAACATTCTAAGTTTATTGTACTGACGCATATCAATATTACCTACATTTTTAAATACAGCACGTGAATCTTCAGGTTCTAAACCGTTAGGTGTTGTAGTTGCATTGGCTTTATAAACACGTAACGACAAAGCTTGTTCGTTTTGATTGATGATGCTATTATTTTGGTTAATTTGCTCGCGAACAATACCAGGTGGCAACACATACGGTATAGGTGTACGCGAATAATTGTTTAAAATATTTAAGGTTGTAACATCAAAACCTGTGTTGGTACCTTGAACTATAACATCGGGATCTTCAACTAAATTATTGGTATATCTACGCCAATCGCTTCGCACTAAATTTAAAGTACCAAAACGCAAGGTAACCTCATCTGTAAATCCGGTTAAAAACATACGCATAAAACGTACCGATTGTAAATCAGAAATGGCTCCTACAGCATAATCAGGACTAGCAACTATAGGCACTTTGTATTGTACCCATTTAACTGGTGTAGAATTGCCATTTAAAAACTTTTCGGTAGTTGTGCGAACATCAACCACATAATTTTGACCAATAACTGGGTTTGGTGTTACATTAACTTCATATTGATAATACGCATTTATGGTATTCATGGTATTATCGTTATCAATATCTTCTACATCGGGTAAGTTACTATTTCCCCTGTTTGTATCGGTAAATTGTATTGGCGTATTGCCTTGTAAGCCGTTGTAATTTTTGTAACGAGAAATAATATCGCCCTGCGCCGTTAAGAAAAACTCATAATTATCTGCAGCAGGATCTGGAAAAGCCGCAAATGACGAAAATTTAGTTTTTTCCTCGGCATCATTTAAACCATCTAAACCAACATCTTGGTACGGACGATTTCCACCTTCGGCATCAAAAGCGTAAATTAAAGCGGTTGAAGCAGGTACTTTACCCCAAGCAGAACTTATTGTAGGCGTATTATTTGAAGGTGTAGGCAATCCGTTTTCGTATTGTTTTAAACCGTCTTGTAAAATATCTTCTGAAATATAACCTAAGTTAAAAAACACTTTACCTGTATTGCCAGGATCGGCAGTATCGCCAGCATTACCCGTGTATGGATCCATCATCCAAAACTCGATATACTCTACATTTGCTTGCTCAAAATTTGTTGACGCAATGGAACGCATAATACCTGCCCAGTTTTGATTTGGGTTAGGCAATTTGTTATTTGTTAAAAACTGCGGATTAAAATTATAAGGTCCACGTTCTTCTGGATAATAGGTTAAGTTTAATGGATTTATGGTAAGCAATTCACCATTTGCCACATTCATAGTTGGAAACAACTCTTCTTTATTAATACGGCGGGTTTTATTTGATGACAACATGCCATCGCTGATATTATCGGGGCGGCGGTATTGATTGTAAAAAATTTGATCTACGGTGTACCACGACATTTTTGCACGACGATAACCTGATTGCAAATCGGTAAAATTCTCTCCAAAACCAACTGGTACCGATGATAAAAACCACATGGTAGGATTTAACACATCGATATTACTTTGTGTACCTTCAAAATTTTCTATGTATGAAGTTGCCTCACCATTTAATTGATCTAAACGCGATGCACCTGGTTTTAAATATGCAAATTCTCCTTTAAAGTTTAAGGTAGACATTACATCGGTGTCAATATTTGGCAATTTGTTTACCCAACGTGTTAAGAATGGTAAATCGGTAGTGTAATTTGCATTAAACCCATAAATAGTATTGTTTACCGATTCTTCGCCGTAATTGGTTTTTACGGTTAATGGTTGTTCTTGTAAACGCAAATACGTAGCTCCTAAAATTAATTTTTCGTTTACTTGATGATCTACATGTACCCCAAAAAAGGAACGACGTGTTTGGTTGAACATTGAGTTTTCTTCAACTGAAATTTCGATAGGTGTATTGCTTTGTTTTAAACCTGGATCTAAAATTTGCACCATACCGCGTTGGTAATCTACGGTATAATCTGCACCTTCAACCAAAACCCTACCGCCTGCTGTAACAGTTACCGAGCCTTGTGCTATGTTAAAACCACCAATTGGAATACCATCGCCAGATGCACTTGTAGATTTACCTTTTAATTGAAATTTATTTTTTTCGTTTTCTTGCAATGCCTTCACATAAGTGTTGCGGTACATGTTTTTATACACATACTTTTTTTGATTGGCATTGTAACTGGCATCCACATTATAATCTTCGGAAGAATTGGTAGCTAATTTTTTAAACAAATGCTCACCAAACGGTTCAACCGTTGTAAAAATCACCCTTCCACCTTCTTCATCAATCGTAATACCTTCAAACTTATTTGTATTTTGTAAAGGCCCGCTGTTATTGTACCCTCCTTGATTTTGGTTTGAACCTGAAGTTGGGCTACTTGTTGGATTTGTAGATATATAATCAAACCAACCATCACCTCCGTTTTGTGGATCGTTGGTTGCATTTAAACGGTCTAAATTAAATACGTTTAGTAAAGGTGTATCGGCAACACCTTGTGGCAAAGTTGTACCTTCAACCGGAGAAATATAATTTAACGGCTGCGGATCGGTGTACATAATGTTTAAGCGGAAACCATCGCGTTCTAAGAAACGGGTATTTGGAATTTGATAAATGTTTTTCATCATTAAATCCCAAACAGGTTCATTTACCGAAGCTAAAGTACTTTTTAGCATTTTTACCACCAAACTTTGTGTAGTTGGAATATCCTGATTATTACCATCTTGCCCAATAACAGTAGCATCAACACCATCGGTACCAAACTCACCCACTTTATACACTTTTCCACCAATAGTATATTCAAAAGCTACCCCTAAAACCTCATCATTATTTAAAGGTTGTTGTAAAGTAATATAACCTAATTGCGGATGAAACTTAAATTCGTTTTCGTTTAATTTTCGTGCATTTTCAAGTTTAGAATAATCGCGCCCTTCGGTTACAGAAATATTAAAACCGTTTTGCGCAGTATTTATTTGTCGGATACCATCGTTTAAAAAGTTGGATCCAATAGCTTCGGGATTAAACTGGTTGTTGCTGTTATCAACAGGCGCATCAACTTGCGATGAGCCAAAGAAAGTTGGGTTTGCAGTTACATCAATCCCAACAATTCTATCGGTAGCAGCATTACTTAAACGCGCTTCACCTAAATCTTGTATAGCAATAATGTTACGCATGTTGTTGTTGGTTTGCGCAACACGATTTTGACGATTGGTTACCCACAATTCTACACGCGTAATACGTACACGACTATCAATATACGGATAGTTCTTAAGTGCTTTATCGTATTGATATCTAAAAAATTGTGAAAGGAAAAAGTTTCTATTTTGCTCGTAATCTAAAGCAAACATTTCATAGTTTTGAACCGTTCCGCCGCCTTCGGCAACAATAGTTTTACGCTCTGAAGTTTGGCGCGAAAACACCCCCGTTAATGTGGTTCTACCAAATTGTAGTTTTGATTTTACACCAAATAAATTTTGCGCACCACGTACCAATGAATTGTTTACAGGCATGCTTACGTTACCAACTTCTAAACCTTGTAAAATAGCATCTTCGTCGGGTTCGTATTTTAATTTTAGCAATTGCTTTTGAAAATCTAAAGTTGCCTGATTGTTAAAATTAATATCGGTACTTAAACGGGTACCTACTTTACCTTGTAAACTAAGGTTTATGCGTTGGTTAAAATCTAAAGCAAAAGTACGACGGTTGCGTGGCGATATAATGGGATTGTCTTGTTTAGAATAGCGCATTCCCAAATCTAATTCAACAGTTCCGCTTGGTTTTACGGTTATTGTATTACCCCCAAAAATAGATTCGAATAGTTTTGAATTAACATAATAGCCTGGTAATAAATCTTTTTTTTCTTCTTCACTTAATCGGTCTTGCCCGGCAGCAATTCGTTTGGCGTAGTATTCACGCATGGCAGCTTTAAGCAAAACATCCTCGTATTGTTTACGAGTAAGCACCATGGGAAATTCTAAATTATATTCGTTATTAGTTACCGTGTAAATGTATCGATCGGTAAGTGGATCGTATGTATACATTTTCATGATTGTATCTACATCTTTAAGCGTAATAGCACCGCGAATAACTACTGAGTCATCCGCAGGATCATCAACCTGAGCAAAAACAGGCGCCGGACATCCTATTAGAATTATAAAGAATAAATACTTTAGTAAAATATGTATTGGTGAAGATGCTTTCAAAATCTTACAAACTTTTTAATGCTGATTTAATAATTTGTTCTACTGTAATTTCAGGATTTTGTGCCACAATATTTTTAACTACTTTTTCGGTAGCTTTGCGTACAAATCCAAGTACTTCTAAAGCAGATAACGCTTCTTCTGCATTTGTATTGTTTAAAGGTGCAGATAAATCTTCTAAACCGTATAATTTTTGTACTTTTTCTTGTAAATCTATAATTACCCGTTGTGCTGTTTTTAAGCCAATTCCTTTAATTGATTGTATGGTTTTAACATCGTTTGTTGCAATGGCATGAATTAAATCGTTAGGTGCAACGTACGATAGCATATTTCGGGCTGTGTTGCCACCTATACCCGAAACAGAAATAAGTAGTTTAAACAATTCACGTTCTACCTTATCCATAAAGCCATATAAAATATGGGCGTCTTCTTTAATTTGTAGGTATGTATATATTTGAATTGCTTCGTTATCTTTTATTAAAGAATAAGAATGCAACGAAATATGAACTTGATATCCAATTCCGTTGCAATCTATAATTATATCTGTTGGAGTTTTCTCTACCAATCTGCCCTTTAAAAACGCAATCATTTTTTTTCAATTAATTTTTATCAAAAATAGAAAATTTTATTAACAAAAAAACGTTTACGGGCTTTGGCAAAGCTTTTTATAGCATAATACCTTTTTTGCGTAATATTTTTTGTTGGGCATCAATAACCGCAACAGCTGTCATATTTACCATTTCATCTACACTTGCGCCTAATTGAAATACGTGAACAGGTGCATCAAGCCCTAATAAAATAGGTCCAATTGATGTAGTTTCGTTTAATTCTTTAAGCATTTTATAAGTAGTATTTGCCGTATCTAAATTAGGAAAAACCATTGTATTTACTTTTTTGCCCACTAATTTAGAAAACGGAAATTTATCCTTTAACATTTCTTGATTCAATGCAAAATCAATTTGTATTTCGCCATCAACAATCATATCTGGATAATTTTCGTGAAGAATTTCAACTGCTTTACGCATTTTTTTAGGCGTTTCTTCTTTAGACGATCCAAAGTTACCGTAAGAAATCATAGCAATAACTGGATCAAAACCAAACATTTTAACGGTATGATTTGTCATAACCGCAATTTTAGCTATTTCTTCGGCAGTTGGGTTTGGGTTTACGGCTGTATCGGCTAAAAACAAAGGTCCGCGATTAGTTAACATTAAGTTTGTTGACGCTACTTTTGATACACCGTTGATGCGTGGAATTAAATCTAAAACCGGTTTTAAAGCAGTTGGATAACTGCGTGAATAGCCCGAAAGCATGGCATCGGCTTCGCCTTGTAACACCATCATCGACGCAAAATAACTGCGATCGCGCATTAATTTTTCAGCATCTATTTTAGTAATACCTCTACGTTCGCGTGATTGCCAGAAAAATTCAGCATAACGTATTCTGCGTTCATTTTCTTCATCGGTTTTAGGGTCAATGATCATTACATCGGCATCAAAACCAATTTCTTCTTTCAGTTCTAAAATAATTTCTTTATTACCCAATAAAATTGGAATTGCAATACCTTCTTCATAAGCAATTTGCGCAGCTTTTAAAACATTTAAATGATCTGCTTCTGTATAAACTACTTTTTTAGGATCGGTTTTAGCACGATTCATTAATAAACGTACTAATTTATTATCGGACCCCATACGGTCTGACAATTCATTGCGATATGTTTCCCAATTTGCGATAGGTTCTGTTGCAACACCCGATTCCATAGCAGCATTAGCAACTGCAGGCGGAATTTCGGTCATTAAACGTGGGTCAAACGGTTTAGGAATAATATAATCTTTACCAAAACTTAATTTGCGTTCGCCGTAAGCAATATTTACTTGTTCAGGCACCGATTCTTTAGCTAATTTTGCCAAAGCATAAACGGCTGCCAGTTTCATTTCTTCGTTAATTTTTGTAGCACGTACATCTAACGCACCACGGAAAATAAATGGAAAACCTAATACATTGTTTACTTGGTTAGGAAAATCAGATCTACCTGTACCCATAATAATATCTTCGCGCGTTGCCATTGCTAAATCGTAAGCAATTTCGGGATTTGGGTTAGCCATTGCCAATACAATTGGGTTAGGCGCCATAGTTTTTAACATTTCGGGCGAAAGTACATTAGCAGCCGATAAACCAATGAACACATCGGCATTTTTCATGGCGTCTTCTAAAGTATAAATATCGCGATTAGTAGCCCAAACTGCTTTAGATGGATCTAAATTTTCACGATCGGTACGAATTACACCTTTGCTATCAAGCATTACAATGTTTTCTTTTAAAGCACCAACCGAAATGTACATTTGTGTACATGAAATAGCTGCTGCACCTGCACCGTTTACAACAATTTTAACGTCTTTAATGTTTTTATTTTGAAGTTCGCAAGCGTTAATTAATGCGGCACCCGATATAATTGCGGTACCGTGTTGGTCGTCATGCATTACCGGAATGTTCATTTCTTCTTTAAGTCTGCGCTCAATTTCAAAACATTCGGGTGCTTTAATGTCTTCTAAATTAATACCGCCAAAAGTAGGTTCTAACGCTTTAACGATGTTCACAAACTCGTCGATATTTTTTGTATCTAATTCAATATCAAAAACGTCGATATCGGCAAAAATTTTAAACAACAAGCCTTTACCTTCCATAACAGGTTTTGATGCTTGTGCGCCAATATCGCCTAAACCTAAAACGGCTGTACCGTTACTAATTACCGCAACTAAATTACCTTTTGCGGTGTATTTATAAGCGTTTTCAGGATTTTTTTCAATTTCTAAACAAGGTTCTGCAACCCCTGGTGAATAGGCTAAAGCTAAATCGCGTTGGGTGCTATATGGTTTGGTAGGTACCACAGCAATTTTGCCGGGTTTTGGTTTTGCGTGGTATAATAATGCTTCTCTTCGTTTTGAATCTTTGTGCATGATTTCGTTTTTTGATAAGTAACAAATATAACAAGCATTAAACAAGAACAAAACACTTTTTTGCTATTTTTTATTGTTTTTGTAATTTAAAAATGTAACATTCCTCATTAACCCCGAAAACTTGGTGCGTTTAACCGCCGATTTTTTAAAAATTTCGTTGAATAATTCATTGGTTAAATCGGTCCATTGTTGGTTGTTGTAGTTAATTAATTCGGGTTTTGGTTGAAAAAGAGGTTCGTTATGTGGGGTTGCAAAACGGTTCCACGGACACACATCTTGGCATACGTCGCAACCGTACATCCAATCATCTAATTTGCCTGCAAACTCGTTAGGTATGGCGTCTTTTAATTCAATGGTTAAATACGAAATACATTTGCTACCGTTTACCACATAAGGCGATTCTATGGCTTGTGTAGGGCACGCATCGATACAAGCTGTACACGACCCGCAATGATTGGTTGTAGCGGTATCGTACATCAATTCTAAATCAATAATTAATTCGGCTACAAAAAAGAAAGAACCGTGTGATTTTCTTATTAAATTATTGTTTTTACCAACCCAACCTAAACCGCTTTTTGCCGCCCAAGCTTTATCTAACACCGGAGCCGAATCTACAAAAACCCTTCCATCAACGGCACCTATTTCATCGTTAATAAAGTGCAACAAATCTTTTAATTTGTCTTTTATAATAAAATGATAATCTTCGCCGTACGCGTATTTTGAGATTTTATACGCATTGGGATTTTGCTGTTGGGCAGGAAAATAATTCAACAATAAAGAAACCACCGATTTTGCACCAGGGACTAACAAACGTGGATCTAACCGTTTATCGAAATGATTTTCCATATATTTCATTTCGCCGTGCATGTTATTTTTTAACCAACTTTCTAAACGTGGAGCTTCTTCCTCTAAAAAAGTTGCTTGCGAAACGCCACAATAAGAAAAGCCCAATTCTTGGGCTTTTTGTTTTATAAATTGGGTATATTTTTCTTTGTTATTCATAATTGTTAAACAAACCCGATTGCTTGCCCAAGTTTTGTTTCCCTAAGTGTTTATAGGCTTTTTCGGTTACTTCGCGTCCGCGTGGCGTGCGGTAAATAAAACCTTCTTGAATTAAAAAAGGTTCGTACACTTCTTCTATTGTTTCGGCATTTTCAGACACAGCTGTAGCAAGTGTTGATAAGCCAACTGGTCCACCTTTAAATTTTTCTATAATGGTTGATAAAATTTTGTTATCCATTTCGTCTAACCCATATTTATCAACATTTAAGGCTTTTAAAGCAAAACGCGAAATCTCGATATCGATTCGCCCATTTCCTTTAATCTGTGCAAAATCGCGCACTCGTCGCAGCAACGCATTGGCAATACGTGGAGTTCCACGGCTACGACCTGCAATTTCTATAGCAGCTTCCATATCAATAGGTACTTTTAAAATGGTAGCGCTGCGTTCTACAATGGTTGATAACAATTCGATATTATAATATTGCAACCTACTTTGTATACCAAAACGGGCACGCATTGGTGCTGTTAATAAGCCCGAACGTGTAGTGGCACCCACCAACGTAAACGGATTTAGATTAATTTGTACGGTGCGTGCATTTGGTCCCGATTCTATCATGATATCAATTTTAAAATCTTCCATTGCAGAGTACAAATATTCTTCAACAACCGGACTTAAACGGTGTATTTCATCAATAAATAAAATATCGCGCTCTTCTAAATTAGTTAACAAACCTGCTAAATCGCCTGGTTTATCTAACACGGGTCCCGATGTTATTTTTATGCCAACATTTAATTCGTTCGCCAAAATATTAGATAACGTTGTTTTTCCTAAACCGGGTGGCCCATGAAACAAGGTATGATCTAAAGCTTCGCCACGCAAATTGGCTGCTTTTACAAATACTTTTAAGTTTTCTAATACTTGATCTTGACCGGCAAAATCATCAAACGAAAGCGGACGAAGTTTTTTTTCAACGTCGATTTCTTCGTTTGAATAATTTTTATTGGTTGGATTTAAATGTTCGTTCATAAGTACAAAGATACTATTTTTACAAAACAAAAAAATTTGCTTTTTTTATGGATTGCTCGTTAACGTAAAGTGAATTATCTTTAAAACAAAAAATATGAATTGTACATTGTGTAATACGGTGCTTGTTGATAAAATGGATGATGTGTATTTTATTTGCAGCACTTGCAATGGATATGTAAAACGTAATGATTTATTTTTTACTGCCGAAAATGAAAAAAAACACTACGAACAACACCATAATGACGTAAACGATACAGGCTACCAAAATTTCACAGCCCCTGTAACAAATGCCATTTTAAAACTTTGCAAACCAAATATGCTTGGTTTAGATTATGGCTGTGGTAAAGGTCCTGTTATTACAAAACAATTAACCGAAAAAGGGTTTTGCGTACATTTATACGACCCTTATTTTTACCCTGACACTGCCTATTTAAATTACACCTATGATTTTATTTTTAGCTGCGAAGTTTTTGAGCATTTTTACAACCCTTTTGCCGAAATAACAAAGCTATATGGTTTATTAAAACCCAATGGTTTATTACTTATTAAAACACATTTGTTCAACCAACAAACCGATTTTACAAACTGGTATTACCGCAAAGATTTAACGCATGTTTTTATTTATACATTTAAAACTTTTGAATTTATTGCCCTAAATTTTGGTTTTGATTTAATTGAATTATCTGAAAAGCTAATTATTTTACGCAAAAAATAAACCTTTATTTAAACGGGCTTCTTTTTGTCCAACTTACTTTTGGATCAAAATACGGAAATAATTTAGGCATAAAGTAATTAATAATTTTATTACTGTGTTTTATAAAACCAAACATTTCAGTAGGTTCGGCACCAACTGAACTTTTAATTTCTAATGCAGTACGACCAAAAATAATCTTCGAAAATCCTTTTTTAATAGAATAACCCACCATATCATACAACATGTTTAAATACAGCATTTTTTCTTTTTGAAACCTGTCATCATATCCTAAAAAATAAGTTTCCATAATGGCTCCGTTTTTAATTAGGGTGTTAAAACCAATTAATTCGTTGTTTAAAAAATATCCATAAACTAAAAATGAATCGTGCAGTTGTTTTTTTAGTATTTCAAAATGATTTTCCTTTAAAAAAAAGGTGTTTAAAGGTGCGTTTTTAGCCACATAATAATACAATTCATACATTTTTTTTTGATGTTGAACGATATCATGTAAGTGCATTTTTTTCTTTACAACTTCGTCACACTTTTTACGCGAACGTTTGTACTGATCGCGGTATTTTTTGCTTAAAGCCATTACATAATCGTTTTCGGTAGTCCAATTTTCTAAAATAGAAAACTGCATATTGGGCTGGGTTGAAAAACAATAATTATCTAAAAAATACGAATCGGTAAAATAGGTTAATTCTTCTTTTTCAAAATCTTTAAAAGTTGTAATATGTATTTTAATTCCTGCTTTTTTATAGTGCGCTATAATATCTAAACAAGCATTTTTTATATGCGTAATCGCTTGGCTTTTGTTAATAGTTGGTGAAACCCAAAATGCGTTTTGCCCCGATAGCATATTGTTTCCTATAAATAAAACGTGCGACGAAAAATTTTTAAACACAAAATTACGCACTAATGATTTTAAGCATTTATCGCGTTCACCAAAAGATGCTAAATGATTTAAATCTAAAAACTGAGCTAATGCTACCCCTTCCACTTTTTGATTTTGAAAAAGCAAAATAAAATGGCATTTCATGTTTTTTGGAGCACTTTTTTCTAGTGCTTCAAAATACGTTTTAGACAAGAATACGGAATCCGTTTCAAAATTAAATGGAGCTATTTCTTGGTATGAATGATAAACGCTATAAGTAATTAATTGACTCACGATATTGTTTTAAAAAAAATAGTCCTTGAAAAAAAACATTCAAGAACTATAGTAAGTTATTTAAAATTTAATTACTTCATTGCGCAAATAATTCCGCCCATAACCATACAAGTTACTACCCAGTAGCCACCTGAAACAAGTACGTATTTAAAACTTTTTTGTTCAAACAAAGCACCAACACCAACAACAGGCAATGCAAAAAACAAACCAGTAAAAGCACCGTGTAGCATACCGTGTTTGAAGGATCTAAAAGCATTTAGGTTTTCTTCGGTCATAAAGGCTTTATAAGCTTCGTTTTCAACATTGCCTCCCACAACTCCAAAAACACCAAATTGGTGAATAACTAAAAACTGTAGTATAAAAGCAATAAAAAACGCATACACAAATGCAAAAAATAACGTTAAAGCCATATTGCTTTTTTTAGCTTTTTCTTCGGTCATACCTGTTTCATTCATCCAAACAGTTCCAAATACTTTAGGGTTATACCAAATAAACCCAACTACTAACGATGAAAAGGCTGCTAGTAGTATTGCAACAAAATTAAATTCCATTTTTTTCTATTTTTTATTGATTTCAAATGTATAAAAAAATACAACAAATTTGTACTGTATTTTAAATATCTAAGCTGTAACTATATCCCAACAAAACTTACAGCTATATTAAAAAATTATTCTTTATTAACCCAAAAATCAGCATTTTCTATTTTAGTAACACTAGCATTAAAACGTGGTGATTTGTTATATTTAAGTTGATTTTCGTAATCTTTTGCCACTTTAATAGCTTTTTTATAAAGAAACAAAATTGCAACTAAGTTTATCCATGCCATTAAACCAACACCAATATCGCCTAAAGTCCAAGCTAATTTTGCCGATTTTACACAACCTAAATAAGTTGAAATAATAATTAAACCTCTTAAAAACCAAATTCCTATTTGAAGTTTTTTTCCGTTAAAAAGAAAATCGATATTTGATTCGGCAATATAATAATAAGCCATGATAGTTGTAAAAGCAAAAAACATTAAGGCTACAGCTACAAAAGCATCGCCAATTGCAGGAAAGTGCTGACTAATGGCGCTTTGTGTAAAAGCAGCACCAGGTTCAACCCCGGGAATATTTTCAACAATAAACCCCGAAGTATCGTTTAAAACATTGTATTGATTGGTAAAAAGTATCATTAGCGCGGTAGCTGTACATACAAAAAGGGTATCAACATACACCGAAAATCCTTGTACCAAACCTTGTTTATACGGATGTGAAACTTCGGCAGCAGCAGCAGCATGTGGAGCCGTACCTTGACCTGCTTCGTTACTATAAATACCTCTTTGTACACCCCAACTAATTGCAGCACCTATTATACCACCAAAAGTAGCATCAACAGCAAATGCCGATTTAAATATTAGTGCAAACGTTGCAGGCACTTCGTTTATATTTAGTACAATAATAACAACAGCCATTATTATATAACTTATTGCCATAAATGGCACAACAACTTCGGCTACTTTACTAATACGTTTAACGCCACCTATAATAATTAACGCTAACAATAAACATATTGATAAGGCAGTATAAACAACATCTACACGAAACGCTTTTTCAACAGCTAATGCTATACTGTTGCTTTGTACACTTGGCAACAAAAAACCACAACTTACAACAGTAACTATTGCAAATAATGCAGCTAAAAATTTATTGTTAAGTCCTTTTAAAATATAATATGCAGGCCCTCCTCTAAATTCTTCTTCACTAACTTCTTTATACAATTGCGCAAGGGTAGCTTCTATAATTGCCGAAGCACTTCCTAAAAAAGCTATTGCCCACATCCAAAATACAGCACCAGGACCACCCATAGCAATTGCGGTTGCAACTCCCGCTATGTTTCCAGTTCCAATTCTGCCAGAAATTGCCAAAGTAAATGCTTGGAATGAAGATATTCCTTGAGCTGATGTTTCTTTTACAAATAACAATCGAACCATTTCACGAAACATTCTAATTTGAGGGAAACGTAATTTGATACTAAAAAAAAGCCCTGAAAAAAGACAAAGGGCTATTAAAACCTTACTCCAAACTATATCATTAAGTAAATATATAAGTTCTTCCATTAATTTTATTTAAATTGATTTTTAATGATGCACTATATGTACGTGTCTAACAAAGGTAATTAAATTTATTAATCTTTTGTTAACACCTTAAAGCGGTAACAACTTTGCGAATGCAAAAACCATACTTTATTTACTTTAAAACACTTTAGCAATAAATATAAAAAAAATGTTAATATTCATGCAAAATATTGTACATTTGACAAAAACACCTTTATAAAACAATAAATAATTTATCAAACATAATAAAAACTACAAAACTATGAGTGCAAAAATTTACAAACTATTATTTTTTGGCTATGCTTGTATATTGGGCAGCAGTTCAATATTTGGTCAATGTGCCAATACTTCAAATATTTATTCGTTTACTTATAATGGTAAAACGTATGAAATAATTAAAGAAAAGAAAACTTGGGTAAACGCGGCAGCTTGTGCCGTAGAAAGAGGCGGATATTTAGCCGAAATTAATGATGCAGCTGAACAAACAGCTATTTTTAACCAGTTAAATACCAATGCAGGTATTACAACCAGTAACACTACTGCGCCCGATGGTGGTGGTGCCGCTTATGCATGGATTGGAGGTAATGACATGGCTACTGAAGGCATGTGGATTTGGGATGGAAATAACGATGCGGTTGGTACACAATTTTGGCAAGGTACTAAAACCGGAAGTCCTGTTGGTGGTTTATATAACAATTGGGGAAATGAACCCGACAACTTTGGCACTAACGGGCAAGATGGTTTAGCTATTGCTTTAACTAATTGGCCATTAGGTGTTGCCGGACAATGGAATGATGTGAATGACGGCAACATGCTTTATTATGTGGTGGAGCACAATATTAATGCTTCTACACTTGACAATTTGATAAATGACAAAATTAAAGTTTATCCGAACCCTGTTACTGATTTATTAAGAATTGATGAAAACGATGCAGTAATAAACAATATTATTATTTATGCAGCCAATGGAAAATTGGTTAAAACAATTAACAAAGAACAATTAAAAACAAATAACAACAGCATTGATTTAACTAATTTTGAACATGGTGTTTACTTTTTGAAACTAGTTTTTGATAATGAAGAATCTATAACTAAAAAAATTATCAGATAAATTAATTATAAAAAAAAGTCCGGTACTAAAATTTAGTACCGGGCTTTCATTTTTAAATGCATATGTAGTAAAAAAGCATATTATTAAAACGATATAAAACTTTGGATGCATGCAAATGCATAAATGTAATTTTGTATGATTTAGCTTAAAGTATGGAAACTTTACACAATGTATGAACAAATGTCCGTCTTTATTTTTATTAAATTATGCATTTTTAGCTTAAAAAGCTACAGTTTTCAAGGGTTTCAAATTTCATCAACACATTTGATACATTACCGGGGGCCAGCGTGGGGGTGATCGGAAATTTTTGTTTACATACTATCCATTAAACGTCTAAAGTATGGTATTTGTCCTAAAATTATTGGACTTAAAATTATCGATATAGAAGTTATCCAAAACATCATTCCTTCTGGTGGCAGTGGAACATTTTTACCCCAAATAAGTCTTGATAAAACCGATAAACCAACATACACTAACAAATTAAAAAATGAGAATAATAACGGTTTATATAGTTTCATATTTTCAACGTATTTAAACAACGAAAAATACAGTATTATTAAAGGAAATCCATAAAATAATACTCTCCAAAAACTCCACAATCCTGTATCACGCCAGGCTCCTCTTACGAAAAACAAGTCGAAACCATGTTGGATGGAATTAATTAATAATAATGAAGTAAAAACGATTAATATTTCAGTAATAAACAGACTGATATATAATATTGAGAAACTTATAATCTTATTCATTATGTGCTTTATTAATTAATTCCTTTCCTAATTTAACTCTGTCGTCATAGTTCTTAAAATTAAATGATTTTCCACTATCAAAATGATCTTTCATTACATCCTTCACATCACCTGGACCAATAGAACTACGCATCAAATCATTAATTCCTGAGATAATTGAATCAATATCTTTCCCTTTATAGTTATTGATATATTCTTGAACTTTAGACTGTTCAAATTCCACCATTTTATAATCCAAAGCTATTCCTGTTAATCCTTTAAATGATTGAGCAACACCTTTAGCATCAGTAAAACCCCCTGGTAACTTACCATCTGCTAATAAATCTTTTGCATTCTTCATATTGTGGGAAAAAAGAAACTTGTTACCCCCTTGAAGAAATTTATCAACATTAGAGCTAGAAAACATTCCAGCATCTGGTATTTCAGTTCCACCAACGCCTCTAAATCCTGTAACCAATTGAGCTGCACCGAACCACTTAGAATTATAACCTTTTGCATCAGCTTGACTTTGAGCCCAACCATAGTATGCATTTCTTTGATAAACGGATTGATAAGCACTTGACCTTAAATTATTGGTGTTATATTTCGCAGCCGAGTTAAATGTCGATTTATCATATGAACCATATCCGTAACTATACCATTGCCAAGGTTTTCGTCCATCTGTTAAAATAGTTTTTAAAGACCACGGAATTGGTTCTAATCCATTTGGATCAATCATATTTACGGGGTTATTACTTACATACTGATAAGGCTCCATAGTCTGCTCCGCCAGCGGATCCACACTTACAAATATACTGATTCTTGGGTTACTTCGTCGGGCTCAGCATAAACTCCATACCGTGCGCCGTAGTAATACATTTGGGTATTAACGCATTCATAGTTTCAATAAACAAGATAAAAAAACTCCCACATAAATGCGGGAGTTAAAGTATATTAATGGTGTCCACCATCTTTTTCGCCATCACGTAATGGCACTGTTTGTGGAACAAAATCTTCTTCGTAACCTGGTTTAGAGTAGTCATAAGGCCAACGGTGTACTTCAGGTATTGCACCTGGCCAGTTACCGTGCATATGTTCAACTGGTGTTGTCCACTCTAATGTATTTGCTCTCCAAGGGTTTCTTGGTGCCTTTTTACCATAGAAAATACTATAGAAAAAGTTAAATAAGAATACTAATTGGAATGCAGCACCTACAATTGCAAACATGGTAATTAAAATATTTACATCAACCATATCGTCAAACATAGGGAAAGCAGAGTTTGTATAGTAACGGCGTGGTAAACCTGCCATACCAATAAAGTGCATTGGGAAGAAAACTCCGTAAGCACATACAACTGTTACCCAGAAATGAATATAACCTAAGTTTTTATTCATCATACGTCCGTACATTTTAGGGAACCAATGGTAAATACCTGCAAACATACCGTAAAGTGCCGAAATACCCATTACTAAGTGGAAGTGAGCAATAACAAAATACGTATCGTGAACGTTAATATCTAAAGTTGAATCTCCTAAAATGATTCCTGTTACACCACCAGTAATAAATGTTGAAACAAAACCAATACAGAATAACATTGAAGGGTTCATTTGTAAATTACCTTTCCATAATGTTGTAATGTAGTTAAACGCTTTTACAGCAGATGGAATAGCAATTAATAATGTTGTAAAGGTAAACACCGATCCTAAAAACGGATTCATACCTGATACAAACATGTGGTGACCCCAAACAATTGTTGATAAGAATGCAATTGCTAAGATTGAAGTAATCATGGCACGGTATCCAAAAATTGGCTTACGAGCGTTAGCTGAAATCACTTCTGATGTAATACCCATTGCTGGTAATATTACAATGTATACTTCAGGGTGACCTAAGAACCAGAATAAGTGTTCAAACAATACCGGTGAACCACCTTGGTAATGTAAAACTTCGCCTGCTAAATAAATATCAGATAAGAAGAATGAAGTACCAAAACTTCTATCCATAATTAATAATAAAGCGGCAGATAATAATACTGGGAACGATACAATACCAATAATAGCAGTTACAAATAATGCCCAAATGGTTAACGGTAAACGTGTCATAGACATACCTTTAGTACGTAAATTTAAAACGGTTACAACGTAATTTAACGATCCCATTAATGATTGTGCAATGAATAAAGCCATTGATACCAACCAAAGTGTCATACCTGTACCTGAACCTGGAATAGCTTCTGGAACAGCTGATAATGGAGGGTAAATGGTCCATCCTGCTGATGCTG
Source organism: Myroides sp. JBRI-B21084 (assembly GCF_030545015.1). GTDB lineage: Bacteria > Bacteroidota > Bacteroidia > Flavobacteriales > Flavobacteriaceae > Flavobacterium. The sequence goes on along the minus strand of NZ_CP120653.1, from coordinate 760,077 downwards.
GACCTGACTCTACAAATAAAGATGCAATCATTACAACGCATGCGATAAAGAAAATCCAGAACGATAACATATTCATGAAACCTGAAGCCATATCGCGTGCACCAATTTGCAATGGAATTAATAAGTTTGAAAAGGTACCTGATAAACCTGCTGTTAATACAAAGAATACCATTATTGTACCGTGTATTGTTACCAATGCAAGATAAATATCATTACGCATTACACCACCTGGTGCAAAATCATCACCTAATAACCATGAAAAAACTTTGAAAGATTCTTCTGGCCAAGCGATTTGTATACGGAATAATAATGACATGATAATACCTATGATTCCCATTACAATACCTGATACCAAGAATTGTTTAGCAATCATTTTATGATCTTGACTAAAGATGTACTTTGTTACAAAAGTTTCTTTATGGTGGTGATCATCGTGTGAATGATCGTGTGTTAATTCGTGTCCTACTACTGCTGACATACTAATAGTTTTATATTGGTAAACAAATTATTTAATTACTTGAGCAACAACTGCAGTAGAATCTACAGCCATTTCAGTTTCATTAGCTTGCTCTGGCTTAGCCGATTGTGCTTCAACTTTTGGTGCTTTAGCAGCAGCTTTTTCTTCAGCAACTTGTTTTCCTAAAGTTTGTTGTTCGCTTAACCATTTATTGAAATCTTTTTCAGATTCTACAACAACTTTTGCTTGCATGTTGTAGTGTGAACGTCCACAAATTTTGTTACATAATAAAATATAATCAAAAACGTAAGGTTCTAAACCTGGTTCACCTTTTTCAATAAGTTTTTTACTGTGCTTATTTCTAGCTTCGTTAATTTTATTTACACGGTTTATAACCTCTTCACGATCTCTCATTTTTGTTGTTGTAACAGTTGGTGTCATAATAAATTGAGTAACCATACCTGGAATACAGTTCATTTGAGCACGGAAGTGAGGTAAATACGCAGAGTGTAAAACATCTTGAGAACGCATTTTTAAAACAACTTTTTTACCAACTGGCAAGTGTAATTCTTTAGCTAAGATATCGTCTTGTGCGTTTGGATCTGCCATATCAACACCAACAGCGTTAACACCTTCAATAAAACGTACATTGGCTTTACCTAAAACATTGTCATCACCTGAATAACGAATATCCCAACCAAATTGTTTAGCATAAACTTCAACATAAAGCACTTCTTCTTCTTCATCGTAGTGCATAATGTTGTTCCAAGCATATAAACCATATAAAATTAAACCAGCTAAAACAATTACAGGAATAATAGTCCAGATAAATTCTAAACGATCATTATCTGCAAAAAATATTGCTTTTCTGTTTTTATTTCCACGGTATTTGAATGCGAAGTAATGTAATAAAAACTGAGTAACAATTTGTACTAAGAAAATTACAACTAAGGTAATCCACATTAATTGGTCTACATCGTTACCATGTTCAGAAGCTGAATTGTTCAATAAAGGAAAATATCCCCATTTAACACAACTATAAATAGTAAAAATGTAAATAAATGCTAAAAACCCAAACATTAAATATCCGTTGATATTATTGTCTTTATCTGTAGCAATTTCAGACTCATACTCATTGCCAACGTTAAGTTTGCTATTTGTAAGGTCAAAAATCTTAGTTAATTGCCATACTGCAATTCCTAATAAAGCTACAATAACTAATATTAATAAACTCGTCATTTGTTTATTACTTTAAATATTAATAATGAAAATGTTTACTTTCTTCAATCATTGGATTGTTTTTAGCCAATAATGGAGCTTTAGCTAATGCTGAGAAACCAACAAAGATAAATAAACCACCAAAGAATAATACAGAACCAATTTCGGCTGCACCAATAAACCATGAAGCACCTACTGTACCTGGCATAATCATGTTAAAGAAATCTAAATAGTGCCCTGCAATAATACAAATACCTGCCATAACAATTATCCAAGACAAACGTTTAAAGTCAGTATTTATTAATAGCAATATAGGCAACAAAAAGTTTAATGCTAACATACCAAAGAATGGCAAGTTGTACTCTTCAATACGTAAGATAAAATAAGTTACCTCTTCTGGAATGTTAGAATACCACATTAACATGAATTGAGAGAACCATAAATACGTCCAGAAAATTGATAAACCAAACATAAATTTAGCTAAATCGTGAATATGTGATGTATTTACAAATTCTAAATATCCATTATTTTTTAGATATAAAGTTGATAATGCAATAATTGTAATTCCTGTTACAAAGAATGATGCAAAAACATACCATCCAAATAAAGTTGAATACCAGTGTGTATCAATAGACATAATCCAGTCCCAAGACATGATAGATTCTGTAATGATGAAGAACACTAAATAACCTGCAGCTAATTTAAAATTCTTTTTGTAGAAAGTTAAATCACCTGTTTCATCTAATGCTAATGAATTTTTACGAGATAACATTCTAAAAATATTCCAACCTGCTAAAAATAATACTGCACGTATTAAAAAGAAAGGAATGTTTAAGAAACCTGTTTTTCCTTGAATAATTGTGTCATTTGCAACAACACTTTCATCCATCCAAATAAATAAATGGTTCATGTGTGTTACACTAGCTAACAATAATAAAAAGAATAAAATAGAACCTGGTAATAAGTAAGCTGATAACCCTTCCATTACACGGAATAATACAGGTGACCAACCAGCTGATGCTGCATATTGTATTTGATTAAATGTAAAAATACCTAATGATATTAACATAAAAAAGATACAACCAATATAAACAGCAGCCCAAGGTTTATTTTGCAACTGGTGTAAAACGTGTTCTAAATGTTTTGTGTGCTCTGCATGAGCATCGTGCGCTTCCACTTTTGCAGCATGTGCAGTAGTTGTAGCAACTTCAGCATGAGCTTCTGTTTCAGTAACTGCATGTGCAGTACTATCGTTTGTTGTAGCAGTTGCATGTGCTTCGTGCGTTGCAGTTGTTGCGTGTGCATCGTGTGTAGCAGCTGCAGCATGAGCATCATGTGCTGTTGCTTCATGTGTTGCATGCCCACCGTGGTGTTGCTCGCTTAAAATTGCTTCAACCTCTTCGATTGATTTTGGTGTTGTAAGAAAACCGTAAACGATCCCAACAATACCTAAAGCCATTAGAATGATAGAAAAGGTTTTTAATTTGCCTGAAAATGTGTACATATCTAAACTTTCAAATAAGTTTTACAATTTATAATTCCGATTTCAATTTAAGTACATAAGCACTAACTAACCATCTTTCATGTTGTGTTAATTGGTTTTTATGTGAACCCATTGAATTTAATCCGTAAGTAACAACGTGATAAATACCACCTTCTGTTAACTCACGTTCAGCATAACTTGGTACTCCCAGGAATTTTTCTCTTTTAACTAAATTACCTTTTCCGTCTCCTGCTTCACCGTGGCAAATTGCACAATAAGTTGTAAACAATACTTTAGCTTTTTCCATATCGCCAGCGCTTAAAGAATCTAAAGGCGATTTTAAATTGGCTTTTGCTAAAGCTAAACCTTCTGGTGTGTTTGCATACTCTTCAGGCATAAATCCACGCTTAATTGATCCTTGAGCGGGAATTTGACCTTCTTTTCCGTTTTTAAATGCGCTTGATTCAGAATACGTTTCGTATGCTACAGACTCGTACATGTTAGGAAATAACTGATAATTAGGTTTTTCCTTATTAAAACAAGATGTAGCTAATGTTGAAACTGCTGCCAACGCAACTATTTTATATAAAGTCTTCATTTTTACTACTAATGTTTATCGATTACTTTAACTTCTACTGCACCAGTATTTTTAAAGAATGCTACAGCTTCTTCTTCGTTCCCGTGTAAAGCAACTTCCATTAAAAAATGGTCGTCTGTTGTTCTAACATCAGGGTTTTCAGCTTTTTTAAATGGCCATAATCTACTTCTTAAAAAGAAAGTAATAACCATTAAATGGGCTGCAAAGAAAACTGTTAATTCAAACATAATAGGCACAAATGAAGGCATATTTTGAATATAACTAAAACTAGGTTTTCCACCAATATCTTGCGGCCAATCCTGTATCATGATAAAATTCATCATAAAGGTAGCGAAAGATAAACCACATAAACCATAGATAAATGCACAGATAGCTAAGCGTGTTGGTTTTAATCCCATAGCTTTATCTAAGCCGTGTACAGGAAAAGGTGTATAAACCTCTTCGATATGATGATGTGCAGCGCGAGTTGTTTTTACTGCATCCATTAATACATCATCATCATTGTATAATACGTGTATAACTTTTGTACTCATAATTTATTAATGATTATGTGAATGGTGACCGTTCTCTCTATCTCTTTTATGGTTATCGCCTGAAGATTTTAAAATTGTTTTAACCTCTGCTTGTGCAATAACTGGGAAACTTCTTGAATATAATAAGAATAATACAAAGAAGAAACCTATTGTTCCAATATAAATACCAGCATCTACAAACGTTGGTTGGAACATTGTCCATGATGATGGTAAGTAATCGCGGTGTAATGATGTTACAATGATTACAAAACGTTCAAACCACATACCAATATTTACTACAATTGATATAATGAATGATCCTAAGATTGATGTACGTATTTTTTTGAACCACATAACTTGCGGAGAAATTACGTTACATGTCATCATTAACCAATATGACCACCAGTAAGGACCAGTTGCACGGTTAAGGAACGCGTATTGCTCATACTCTACACCTGAATACCATGCTACCCATAACTCAGTAATATATGCGATACCAACAACCGAACCTGTAATCATAATAATGATGTTCATTAATTCGATATGTTGAATGGTAATGTACTCTTCTAAATTTACAACTTTACGCATAATGATTAACAAAGTGTTTACCATGGCGAAACCAGAGAAGATAGCACCCGCAACGAAATACGGCGGTAAGATGGTTGTATGCCAACCTGGAATTACCGACGTAGCAAAGTCAAAAGATACAATAGTGTGTACAGAAAGTACTAACGGTGTAGCTAAACCAGCTAATACCAATGATACTTCTTCAAAACGTTGCCAATCTTTTGCACGTCCACTCCATCCGAATGATAAAGTTGAATAAATTCTTTTTGCAAATGGTGTAACAGCTCTATCACGTAACATTGCAAAATCTGGTAATAAACCTGTCCACCAGAAAACTAATGATACAGATAAATATGTTGAAATTGCAAATACGTCCCATAATAATGGTGAGTTAAAGTTAACCCATAACGATCCAAATTGGTTTGGCATAGGCAATACCCAGTAAGCTAACCAAGGGCGTCCCATGTGAATAATAGGGAACAAACCTGCTTGCACTACCGAGAAGATTGTCATAGCTTCTGCAGAACGGTTAATAGCCATTCTCCATTTCTGACGGAATAATAATAATACAGCCGAGATTAATGTACCAGCGTGACCAATACCTACCCACCAAACAAAGTTGGTGATATCCCAAGCCCATCCTACAGTTTTATTTAATCCCCATGTACCAATACCTGTACCAATTGTATATACCATACAACCAGCTCCCCAAAGAAATGCAATTAAAGCAATTGTGAAAACAGTCCACCATTGTTTATTAGCACGTCCTTCAACAGGTCTAGCAACATCTACCGTTACATCGTGATAAGTTTTATCACCAATAACTAAAGGTTTTCTAATGGGTGCTTCGTAATGTGACGACATAATCCTTTATAATGTTTCTAATTAATACTATACTTATACATTTCTTACTTTAACGTGGTAAAACACATTTGGTTTTGTTCCAACATGCTCTAACAAATGATATCTTCTATCGTCTTCGTATAATTTAGCAACTTCAGATTCTTTATCATTTAAGTCACCAAATTTCATCGATCCTGAAGAACAAGCTGCCGAACAAGCAACTTCGAATTCATTTGCATTTACTGCACGTCCTTCGCGTTTTGCTTTTAAGATAGTTGCTTGTGTCATTTGGATACACATTGAACATTTTTCCATAACCCCACGTGAACGTACATTAACATCTGGATTTAATACCATACGTCCTAAATCATCGTTCATGTGATAATTAAACGCATCGTTTTGGCTGTATAAGAACCAGTTGAAACGACGTACTTTATACGGACAGTTGTTAGCACAGTAACGAGTACCCACACAACGGTTGTATGCCATATGGTTTTGACCTTGACGACCGTGAGATGTAGCAGCAACTGGACAAACTGTTTCACATGGTGCGTGGTTACAGTGCTGACACATTACTGGTTGGAAAACTACTTGAGGATTATCTGCAGGATGCTCTAATCCACCAAAAGTTTCAATACTATTCATTAAACCATGTGCACTTTTCTTAGTAGTTACGTCTTCTGCAAACGTATCTTCTGAAGAATAGTATCTATCGATACGTAACCAGTGCATATCGCGTGATCTTCTTACTTCATCTTTACCAACCACTGGTACGTTGTTTTCTGCATGACATGCAATAACACACGCTCCACAACCTGTACATGAATTCAAGTCGATTGATAAATTGAAATGATGACCAACAGAACGATCAAAAGATTCCCAAATATCAACTGTTGAAGCCTCAACTGTTTGGTGATCTAATGATACATGTGGCTTTTCATTCCATACTTTAGCATCTTTTGTATTAAAAATTTCTAAAGTAGTATCTTTTACGATATCGCCACGACCCATTAAAGTTCTTTGTAACTGCACACAAGCAAATTCGTGCTCGCCTGAAGCTTTTTCAATAGAAACAATTTGAGTATTATTGAAATCGTTGTATAATTTGTAAGCGTTAACACCTACTTGCATTTCTTCTTTTAAAGCTGATTTACGTCCGTAACCAAACGCTAAACCAACTGTTCCTTTAGCTTGACCCGGTTGAATAAATGCTGGAACATTTTCTAAAACAGTAGTACCTACTTTTAAAGTAACATAAGAACCGTTTAAACCACCGTTAGCAACGTTAAAGTTTTCAATTCCTAACGCTTCAGCATCGGCTTTAGAAACTGTTAAATAGTTATCCCAAGAAACACGTGTGATAGGATCTGGGAACTCTTGTAACCATGGGTTGTTTGCTTGTTGACCATCACCCATACCTGTTTTAGAATATAAAACTAATTCTAAACCGGCAGCTTTTTTAGTTGCAGCTAATGTAGTTGCAGCAGTAGAAAAATCAGCTGAAGCTGTAGCAGTCCCAGTAATTTCGGTAGCTACAAAACCATCGTGAACTAATTGATTCCACGTTTTACCATTTGTATAGGCTGTACCAGCAGCTTTTAAGTAATCGTAGTAACTTTCAGTTTTACCTAACCAAGTTAATAAACCTTCTTGAAACTGTTTAGTTTCAAATAACGGACGAATAGTTGGTTGTGTAATAGAATAGTGACCTTTACGTACTTGAACATCACCCCATGATTCTAAATAATGTGGTGCAGCGGCAGCAATAGTAGTTAAAGTAGCTGTTTCATCTTCACGTAAAGTAAACGAAGCTGATAATTTAACCTTTTTTAAACCTTCTGCAAAAGCAGCACCGTTAGCTAAAGTATAAACTGGGTTCACACCACTCATAATTAAAGTGTGTACAGCACCAGCGTTCATATCTTTTACTAATTGAGCAACTTCTTTATTATTACCTCCGCGAACGTATTTAGGTTGTGCAGGATTAAATGCTACCGAACCTAACGCTTGGTTAATTGCGAAAACTAATAATTGTGCGTTAACATCGTCTAATCCCGACACTAAGACACCTGTGCTACCAGCAGCCTTTAATTGTTGTGCAGCTTTAACAACTTCTGCATCGGCAGCAGTGTTAGCAACACTTACAGCATTACCGGAAACTATGTTATAAATTTTAACTAATGCTAATTTTTGTTCAGCAACTGTTAAAGGAATACGTTTATCAGCATTTGCACCTGATAAAGACATATTAGCCTCTAACTGGATATGTTTAGACATTTTCCCATTTTTAGGAACACGGCCTTTAGCGTAATCGCCATCATATCCTCCACCTTGCCAATCTCCTAAGAAATCAGCACCTACAGAAACAATTACATCAGCTTTACCAAAGTTATAATCAGCTAAAGCGCGTTGACCGTAAGCTTGTTGGTAAGCATCTAAAGCCGCATCAGCACCAATTGCGTCGTAAACAATATGTTTTGCTGTTGGGTACGCAGTTTTAAATTCTGCAATTAATTTATCTGTTGAAGGCGAAGCCATAGTGTTTGTTAACAAAACAATTTGTCCTGTTGCACTTGTTAAGCTTGCTTTTATTTTTTGATCAACATCTGCCCATGAAGCTTCCTTACTGTTAATTTTAGGTTGCTTTAAGCGTAAACTATCATATAAAGACAATACAGAAGCATGAACACGCGCATTTGCACCTGTTAATGCATTCTCCATAAAGTTATTCTCTACTTTAATAGGACGACCTTCACGTGTTTTAATTAACACGTTAACGAAATCAAAACCATCAGCCACTGTAGTTGCATAGTAATCTGCAATTCCAGGGATAATTTCTTCTGGTTGGAATACATAAGGAATAGACTTTTTAACCGGCCCTTCACATGCTGCTAAAGAAGCTGCAGCTGTAGAAAAACCAACGTATTTCAAAAAGTCTCTACGAGATGTTGAAGAAGAAGACAAGGCGTTTTTATCTCCAAGAAAATCCTCTGTTGGAATTTCTTCAACAAACTCATTGTTTCTTAGCCTCTCAACAATAGAACTGTTCTCGTTAAGCTCCTCAACACTTTTCCAGTATTTTTTGTTTGATGCCATTGTATATATATATTAGCTTCTTAAATTATTATTAATAGTGACATTTACCACACTCTAAACCACCTAATTGTGCTGCTGTTAATTTCTCAACACCATATTTTTTAGATAATTCTTCGTGAATTTTAGCGTAGTACTCGTTACCTTTTACGTTTACTTCTGTTTCACGGTGACAGTTCACACACCATCCCATTGTTAACGGAGAGAATTGTTTCATAATCTCCATAGTTTCAACTGGTCCGTGACAAGTTTGACATTCTAAACCTGCAACCGAAACGTGCTGTGAGTGGTTAAAGTACACAAAATCAGGTAAATTATGAATACGAACCCATTTAACTGGTTTTTCTTCACCTGTATAAGCTTGTTTAGCAGGATCCCATCCAACAGCATCGTAAATTTTCTTAATTTCAGCTGTGTAAAATTCTTTACTATAATCTACATATGTAGAATCTGGACTTCCTGTAAATTCGGTAATATTTTTATGACAGTTCATACAAACGTTCATAGAAGGAATTCCCGAAGTTTTTGAAGTTCTAGCAGAAGAGTGACAGTATTTACAATCGATACCGTTTTCACCTGCGTGAATTTTGTGTGAGAAGTGAATTGGCTGAATTGGCTCGTAGTTTTGATCAACACCTATTTGCATCATATAACCAAATGCAAAATAAGCACCTGCCAATAACATCACAATTACCGAAGTAATTACTAAGAATTGATTTTTAACAAAAGCCTTCCAAATTGGTAATGATTTTGTTTCACTAACTGTTAAATTGTTTTTATCGGCAATTTTGTTCAACACACGTCTTACCATTATTAGCATTACAACTAACATTGCAAGAACAACAATTAAACCACCTAAAACAATCATTTCAGAAACACCACCATTTGCTTGTGCACCTGCGGCACCAGCAGCTGGAACTGCAGCTTTTTCTTCTGGTTTTGGCTCTGATGTATACGCTACGATATTATCAATATCTTCATCTGACAAATTAGGAAACGAGTTCATTGGAACTTTGTTCCACTCATTAAACAATTTAACAGCATCAGCATCACCAGATTTAATTAAACCTGAACTGTTTTTAATCCATTTATGCAACCAATCAGTAGATCGACGCTCTGCTACCCCTCTTAAAGCAGGTCCTGTAGAATTAGCGTCAAGCTTGTGACAAGCTGCACAGTTTGCATTAAATAACTCTTTACCTTTTGCTGCATCTTGCGCAAAAGTTCCTGTAGATAATGTTAACACAAATGTTAAACACAAGAAAAGAATCCTTGAAAACGAATTATGGTTACCCACTTTTTTCATAGTTAAAAAAATGATTATCAACTAATTTTAGTACTGTTTTTACTGTATTTTCACTACAAAATACACAATACCTTATTTATAAACTCCGACAAAAATACAACATAAGATGCAGTAATTAAAGCGTATTAAAAAGCAAATCTTAATTTATAATAATTCTAAATAAAATCTTAAAGTGCGTTTTCGCAATTATTTTTTAATTTTGTTCAAAAATTTACTCATTATGAATAATTTAAGAAGTTATAAAGTTTTTTTTATACTTATTTTAACATTTTTGTTTCAGCAAAAAAGTTTTTCACAAGTTACGGTTATCGAAAATAGCGATCAAAAAGTTATTGATCTATTGTTAGAACGCAAAATGAGTTTAAACAATCAATTTTCTATATATACCAATTACTCATTACAGCTTAAAAATGGTTTGAAAGAGGAAGCTGAACAAGTTTATAAAGATTTTATAACAAAATATCCAGAAATTGACGCTACTATTATATATGCCAACCCTAAATTTAAAGTTGTAGTTGGCAATTATAAAAACAAAATTGAAGCTGAGAATTTGTTAAAAAAAATAGGTAGTGAATACCCAGAAGCTTTACTTGTGAAACTTAAAAGATAAAAAAACAGCCTATAGCTGTTTTTTTTTTTATTCATTTACTACATTTATTTGTTTGGTTGATTTTTTAGAAACATCCATCACAGGCACCAACCCTTCAGATGGCATATATATAATTTGTGGCAAATCGCCTTTGTCTGCTAATTTTTCTAAAGTTCTAATAAACAAATATTGGTTGTATGTACTATTTAATGTGCCGTTTTCTAATTTCATTGCTTCGGCCATACCGCGTGCACGTTCTACCTCAGCTTGGGCATTTAATTTCTCGGCTTCTAACCTAGCCTTCGCTTCTTCAATTAAAATTTTACGGTTTTGTTCTGCCTTAGCCATTTCTGCTTTACCTGCCATTTCTTGTTGCCAAACATTATAAACGGGTAAACCAACCATTAAAACTATAACTAAAATTCCTAAAGCAATTAAAATTGCAAATAATGTTTTTGTACTTTTCATTTGTAACATTTTTTTTATTTAAAGATACATTAAAAACAGTAACTTTTAAAACACATAATTTTTACGCCTTATAAAAACATCCTTTATTGTTGGTACGTTTAATTGATGCAGTTACAATTTCATGTGCCACAATTACTTTGTTGTAAAACTCCATAAAATCTGCAGTAGGCTGATATCTTTGTAAAAGTTCATTACATTCGTTTCTCCAAAATTTTAATTGTAGCAACGTATTTTGTAATTGTTTTTGATTACGCACAATTCCTACATTATTTTGAACCATTGCATTTAAATCGGCCGTATTAATTTTCATAATCGTTTCTGATATTTTTGGCCGATCTACCTTAAAACGCACATTTGTATAATGTTCATCGGGTAATTCTTTTTCTTTTAAATAATTAAAAATAAACTGCGCATAAACCACAGCTTCTAACAATGAATTCGACGCTAAACGATTTGCACCATGCAAGCCTGTATGTGCACATTCGCCACATGCAAATAAATTAAGCACCGAAGTTTGTCCGTTGGTATCAACAGTAATGCCACCACAAATGTAATGCTGCGTAGGTACTACCGGAATATAATTTCTAAAAACATCAATACCTTGTTGTAAACAATATTTATAAATAGCAGGGAAATGTTTTTGGAAACTGTGTTTATCTAAATGAGTGGCATCTAAAAACACACATTCAGCATTTGTTTTATACATTTCGGTTATTATACTTCTTGAAACAATATCTCGAGATGCTAATTCTCCACGAGAATCATAATCAAACATAAACCTGTAACCATTTTTATTTTTTAAAAATGCGCCAAAACCGCGAACAGCTTCGGAAATTAAAAAGGTAGGTTTTGATTTAGAAAAAAACGCCGTTGGATGAAATTGAATAAATTCCATATCGCAAACTTTTGCTTTTGCCCTTATTGCCATTGCAATACCATCGCCAGTAGCAACAGTTGAATTTGTAGTTGTTTGGTAAATCTGTCCAACACCTCCTGTTGCTAAAATGGTAAAACCTGCATTTATAACAAACTGTTGCTTGTTTTTTTTATTTAAAATTGAAGCTCCTAAGCAAATATTGTTTTTAACCATTAAATCAACCGCAAAATGATGCTCTAAAAAAATAATATTTTTTTTTAGTCGCGCTTCAAGTAACACTGCTCGTTCAATTTCTTTACCTGTTTCGTCTTTGTGGTGAACCACCCGATTTGTTGAATGACCACCTTCTTTAGCTAAATCAAATGTTCCGTTTTCTTCCCGATCAAATTGTGCACCCCATGAAATTAATTCTTGCAATTGATTAGGTGCATTTTTCACTACGGACTCAACTACTTTTTTATCACATAAACCATCACCACAAGTTAAAGTATCTTTAATGTGCTGTTCAAAATTATCTTTTACACGATCTATTACAACTGCAATACCCCCTTGGGCATAATTTGTATTCGATTCTTCACCTTTATCCTTTGAAACTATAACAATTTTACGATCAACAAATTGTTCAGCAAGTTTAACCGCAACCGACAAACCTGCTATTCCTGAACCAATAATTAAATAATGGGTTTGCATTGCTTTTATTTTGAAAGTTCAAGCATACGTTTAATTGGTAAAATTGCTTTTTTTGCAATTTCAACGGGTATAATTATTTCAGGCGATTCATTAACAAGGCAATCATATACTTTTTGTAAAGTATTTAGTTTCATAAATGCGCATTCGCTACATGCACACGTATTATCGGCAATTGATGGCGCTGGAATTAATATTTTATTTGGAACATCTAACTGCATTTTATACAAAATACCTGCTTCGGTAGCAACAATAAATTTTTGATGTTGACTATGTTTTACAAAATCAATCATTTCTGCGGTAGAACCAATAAAAGTAGCTGTTTTTAAAATATGTGTTTCGGACTCGGGATGTGCAATAATTACAGCATCGGGATGCTGTTTATGTAAATCTATTAATTTATCTATTGAAAAAGCTTCGTGTACTATACAACTGCCATTCCACAAAACCATTTTGCGATTTGATATTTTATTGATGTAATTACCTAGATTTTTATCGGGCGCAAATATAATTGGAACGTCTTCAGGAATCGATTGCACCACTTTTTCAGCATTAGAAGATGTGCAAACCAAATGACTCATGGCTTTAATTTCGGCCGAACAATTTACATAGGTAATTACCACATGCTTTGGGTGTTCTAAAATAAATTTCTTAAAAGCTGCCGGCGGACAAGAATCTGCTAATGAACAACCAGCTTCTAAATCGGGTAAAATTACTTTTTTTGAAGGATTTAAAAGTTTTGCTGTTTCGGCCATAAAATGCACGCCTGCAAATAAAATAATTTTGGCATTGGTTTTTTCGGCTTCTTGTGAAAGTCCCAAACTATCACCTACATAATCAGCAATTTCTTGAATTTCTGGTAACTGATAATAATGTGCTAAAATAACAGCATTTTTTTGCTTTTTAAGTTCAAGAATTTTTTGTTTTAACAATTCCATTTTTAAGCGTTTTAAATTAGTTCTTGATATAAAAAATAACTAAATGTGAATGCTATTCAAATGCAAACTATATGTAGATAACTGTTGTTTTATTAACGCTTTTTCACTTTGAAAAAAAGTAGTGTTCAACAATAAATTTTGATAATAATCAATACCCAGTTGTAAATTATTTTTAAAAGCAATCCACTTTTTTTGTTGCAAACTAGTCATATCATCTACACTTTCTGAAACGCCTTTTTGCAAATGATCAATATACATTTGTAATTCCTTAATAAACATATTTGGACGATTAATTGTTGTTAAAATATTTAATTTTCCATAAATATGTTTAACCATATTATTCAAGCTGTAAACTTTATCAAAATAAGCCAAATTAGGACCAGGACAGATTACAACGCCTTGTTGTTGGCCTTTTATTTCCAACTCATTTTCTAAATAAAAGGCATTTACTAAACCTACGCAAAGACAGGCTTTTTCATAAATAGCTGCTTTATTTAATTCTACTTTCTGGGGGGTTAAAGTATCTTTAACAGCATCTAATTCAGCTAATTTTATATCTTGATATTTTTTAGAAGCTGTACACATTCCTTTAACATCATACTCTTTACTTAAGGCTAAATATTTTTTTGGACATGAACTTCCTGCTTTACCATCGTTTATGCGCTTATTTTTCCAAAATTCATTACTCATTCCTTTTATTGTATTAAAAGGCACACCTAATGGTGAAATGTTGCTTAAATAAAAATCTTTTTCGGTAGCCTTTGCTAATAAATCTCTAGTTTTACTATCTACAGATGTAGCTTCGGGAACCAATAAAAACGGAGACCCCCAACCTACTGAATCTAAATTATATTGGTTTAATAAAAAGGCATGCTCTTCGGAGGTTCCAACACCACCTTGCGCTGTTATTTTTAAAGGCAAAGGTTGTTGGGGTATAGGTAAATTTTTAGTCGCTAAGGCTTTTATCATTAGTTCATGGGTTGATTTAATTAAGTCTGCTTTTTTTTCTTTAAATTCTTCCAAGATAGGACCTAACAACAAGCCTTCAGTTGCAAAAGCATGCCCACCACAATTCAATCCAGATTCAATACGATATTCAGAAACCCACAATCCTTTTTTTGCTAAAAAATTACCTTGAATCATTGCCGAACGAAAATCGCTAACTTTTAAAATGATTTTTTTTGATAGCTGACCATCTTCATTTGGATAAAATACTGGAAATTGCTCAAAATAACTATACAACCTTGGATTCATTCCTGCTGAAAGCACCACTGAGCCTTTTAAATTACTTTCGGCAAAACCTCGTAAAGAAGCATGTGCATCGTTATAAATAACCGGTAATTGTGTATTGCCATTGTAATTATCATTATCAACCTTGGTCATAATATTTACATCAATATCGCCAGCAATTAAATGGTTCGAAAGAAGTTTCTTCAGCTCGTCTTTTAACAACAAACCATTGTTCACAAACTTTTGTAAATTGGATTTTAATTCTGAAGTATCGGGCAGCAACGAAATATAGTTTTCTAAACTGGTTTTATTAGCTAAAAGTTCTTCTTTAAATTGTTGAAGTTTATCGCTAACAATTTGCTGCATTAAGTTCAAATATTCTTTTATACGATTTGCACGATAATCGACACATTTTTTAGATATTTCTTTGTAAGGTAACAAAAACTGTTTGCTGTAAAATGCACGCATGCGTTCAGTTAGTTCGTCATCAACTATTGAAACTACAGAAGAAATACCTAAATGAGCCACTTTTATAGGAGTATCAATGGTGTAAGCCAAGCCCATAACGGGAATATGAAAGGTATGCAAATTTAATTTTGACATATTTTAATTGATTAAAAATAAATAAGATACGAATTTTAGGTTTTTAATCAATTAAATCTATGATATATATCAGTATAACTTAAGGTTTAACATGATTTTAATACCTTTTAATAAAATAAAAACAACACCACACAAACCTACAATCAACCCTAGACCAAATGCTATAAAAAGCACATAAAGCCAAAACATTGATTCATGTAACTGTGTAAATGTTATATTGTTAGCAGTAAAAATCCAAATTGATTTTTTTACACCCATTAATAAAAGGCACAAAAAAAACAAGGTAAATGAAACGTTAAAAATATTTAATAAAAACTTTGCCTTTTTTATAATTGATTCATTTAAAATCTGTTGTTTTTCTAAAATATATGTAACCGACGATAACAAAATTAAAGTATTAATACCAATTGTTGTACCCATTGAATGTGCTACTGTAATATGTGTACCGTGTGTAAATAAATTTATAGCAGGAATAGAAATTAGCAATGCCAAAAGAACATTTAAAAACACCCAAAAATCGGCCATTAACATTAATTTGTACGAAAGCGCAAAGCTTGTTTTTGTGGTTGTTTGTAAACTTTTTTTCCAATCATAAATAATTGAGATTAACACAACCCACTCGGTCATACTTATTATATAGGCAAAATAACGAATCCATACAGCAGTTGGCACAATATAAATATGGTGTGCCCAGCCAAACATTAAATTGGCTAACCCTAAAAAGTAAAAAAAGAATGCTTTTTTAGAATGTGCATAATTTTGATTTTGACCAATTTTAGACATTACATAAATTGATGTTCCATAAACTAACATATTCCATGAGCCAACAAATGAGCCACCTGCTTTCCATTGTAGTGCTACATTTTGTACAAAATGCTGCTTAAAATAAGGCAATAACAACAAATGTGCCTCGGAAAAATGATAAATCATTAAAACGATTCCTGTAGCCCACATCCATTTATAAACCGGCCATTTTTTAAACGATTTAGCTTCAGATTTAAAAAAACGAATTCCAAATAAAATCCAACCAAAAATTATTGGGAAATAAAAAAAGGTAGGGAATTCAAGGTATTCTTTACCTTGGAAATTTTTAAAAATATACGAAAAAGCAATACCCAAACCTGTAAACACAAAAATTAACAAATGCAACATGGTTTGATTGTGTTCTTTTATTTTAGTATCTAAATAATAGTAAATACTACCTGTAACCGTTAATACAACCCAACCTACCGCAAAAAGGGTATGCAGCGGCCGCATAACATTAAACGGTAAAATAGATTTAACAAAACTTGGAATAATATACTGAAAACCACAGACTAAACCACAAAATAATGTTAATATTAACGAAAGTAATCCAACTGTGACGAAGTATAAAGCGTAACATTTATTCATGATGTTGTTTTTTATGATTGATATCAATCCAACCGTTAATTTCAATTTTAGAATGAATATTTGGTGAATGCCCCGTTTGATCGATTTCCTTTAAAAACTGTACTAGTTCCTCTTTTTCTTGTTCGTTAAAATCAAACAAGGGCATGGTTTTAATACCGCTGTTAAACAAAATTTTTAAATAGGCATCATTTTGGTTTCTAAAAGAATAAATATTGGTTAAATCGGGACCTAAATAACCACCCAAACCGTATATTTGATGGCACGAATTGCAGTTGTTTTTGTACCATAAATGCTGCCCGCGTAGTGCTTTTTGAGTTAAAACAACATCGGCGTAATTTTCTTTATCGGTATAAATATGAAAATTATAAATGAAAAATAACGTTAATAGGACCAAAAGAATCCCTACATATTTTTTATGATTCATATTTAAAACAGCTTAAATTTAAATACAAAAAAAACACATAAATAACTAAGGTTGTATGACTTGTGTCATACAACCTTAGTTATTAAAACAAATATTTTTATTTAATACAAAAAATTACTTTTGATAATTATTCTAAAGCGCCTTTAATAGCAAACCCAATTGATACCGTATAATTTCTAAAATTGGTTGGCTTGGTAAAATCACCACTTCCAAATACAAATTGATAACCTGCATTGCCCGTTACATATAATTGGGTGTGACTTTGGGCTTCAATAGTTGCAACTTTTAATTTTGCATCAACATTTGGTGTAAGTGCAAAATACGCATCGCGATTTAAACGTATAGGGGTTTTTATAACGGTAGTAACACCTGTTTCTTCATTGTAATGTTCTTCTTCTTTTAATTGATTTTTATCACGCAACGTACTTAAAATAAGCCCCGGAACAATCCCCATACCTATTTGAAAGTTGCCTTCGTTTACAAAATCATACTGTAAAGGAACATTTATTGCTAAAAAGTGTACAATTGCATTATTTGTTGGATAGCCAAAGCCATGCGTAAATTTATTATTAGTGTACAAATAATGCGTACCAACAGAAAAACGATTGGTTAAATAGTAACTCAACCCAACTTCTACACCTAACCTATTGGTATTAAAAACAGGTACAGCAGCAGCTTTAGCTGTAAAAGCAAAATCGTTTTGTTGTGATTGTGCAAAGGTTATCTGTGTAAGTAATAGGGCGAATAAAAGTAGTAGATTTTTCATAATGCTAGATTTTTCTTTTGCTAATACAAAAAATAAGCCAAAAAGAAACCGCTCAGTTTATTGAGCGGTTTGTTGTATAAAAAGATGCTATTTTACTTTTAAAATCCAGCTAAATTGATGATTTTACCAGGAACGATAATTACTTTTTTAGGTGTTTTACCTTGTAATTGTGCTTGTGTACGTTCATCGTTCATAATGATTTCTTCAATTTGTTCTGCGGTTAAATCTAAAGGTAATTCAATTTTAAAACGCATTTTTCCGTTGAACGAAACCGGATATTCTTTTGAACTTTCAACCAGATATTTTTCTTCGAACTTTGGAAACGGTTGTTGCGAAACCGATTCTGAATGCCCTAACATACTCCATAATTCTTCGGCAATATGCGGTGCATAAGGCGAAATTACAATTGCTAACGGCTCTAAAATAGCACGATGATTACATTTTTGCTGTTGCAGTTCGTTTACACAAATCATGAATTGAGAAACCGATGTATTAAACGAGAAATTCTCAATATCTTCGGTTACTTTTTTAATTGTTTTATGCAACGATTTGTACATTTCGGCCGTTGGTTCGTCGTTGGTAACAATTAATCCGTTATCATCGGCATACAAACGCCATAGTTTTTTAAGGAACCCAAAAACACCTGTAATACCAGCCGTATTCCATGGTTTTGCCTGCTCTAACGGACCTAAAAACATTTCGTATAAACGCAAGGTATCGGCACCGTATTCGTTACAAATATCGTCTGGGTTTACTACATTATACCAACGTTTAGACATTTTTTCAACCTCGCGACCTACATAATATCTTCCGTTTTCTAATATAAATTCAGCATCTTTAAATTCCGGAATCCAGTTTCTTAATCCTTCTATATCAATTTCATCTGAAGCATTTACTAAATTTACATCAACTCGTATTTCTTCAATCTCATAATCGTTTTTAAGATTTTTAGAAATATATTTATTTGTCCCAGAAATTCTGTAAACAATTGCACTCATTCCCAAAATCATTCCTTGGTTGATTAACTTTTGAAAAGGTTCTTCGGTTGGTACCAAACCGCGGTCTTTTAAAAACTTATTCCAAAAACGCGAGTACAGTAAATGTCCGGTTGCATGTTCGCTTCCTCCAATATATAAATCAACATTTTGCCAGTAATCAATAGCTTCTTTAGAAGCCATTTCGGTATCATTTGCAGCATCCATATAACGCAACCAATACCACGACGATCCTGCCCAACCTGGCATGGTATTTAATTCTAACGGAAAAATGGTTTCATTATTAATTTCGGTGGTTGCAACTACTTTATTATTTACAGTATCCCATGCCCAAACGGTTGCGTTACCTAAAGGTGGCTGTCCGTCTTCGGTTGGTAAATACTTTTCTACTTCGGGTAAATGTATAGGTAAATGTTTCGGGTCAATCATTTTAGGTAAACCGTTTACATAATAAACCGGAAAAGGTTCGCCCCAATAACGCTGACGCGAAAAAACAGCATCGCGCAAACGGTAGTTTACTTTTGCTTTTCCCTGCCCTATTTTTTCAAGTGCTTCAATAACTTTTTTAGTTGCTGCTTTGTAATCTAATCCGTTTAAAAAGTCAGAATTTTGTAATTCAAAACCTGCTTTTTCTGTAAAAGCTTCTTCAGAAATATCTTTATTAAAAATATTGATTATTTCGGGCATTCCGTTTTGGCCTGCAAAATAATTTGCAAAAGCATAATCGCGTTCATCGCCACACGGCACCGCCATTACAGCACCTGTTCCGTATCCTGCTAAAACATAATCGCCAATCCAAATTGCTACTGGCTTTTGTGTAAACGGATGAACAGCATACGCACCGGTAAATACACCCGAAATAGTTTTAACATCGGCCATACGTTCGCGTTCAGATCGTTTAGAAGTAGCTTCTACATACGCATCAACAGCAGCTTTTTGTTCGGGGGTGGTAATTTTTGAAACCAATTCATGTTCTGGAGCCAACGTCATAAAATTTACTCCAAAAATAGTATCAGGACGAGTTGTAAAAACTTCAATTTGATGAGATGCCTCGACTCCGCTCGACATGACATTAAATACCACTGAAGCACCAACCGATTTCCCTATCCAATTACGTTGCGCTTCTTTAATAGATTCGCTCCAATCAATTGTTTCTAAACCTTGCAACAAACGTTCTGCATACGCTGAAATACGCATGCTCCACTGAGTCATTTTTTTACGAATAACAGGGTGGCCACCACGTTCTGAAACGCCGTTTACAATTTCATCGTTTGCTAAAACTGTTCCTAATGCAGGGCACCAATTCACTTCGGTTTCAGCCAAATAAGTCGATCTGTATTTTAATAAAATACGTTCTTGTTCATCGGCTGTAAAAGCATTCCACTGATTTGCCGAAAAAATTTCAATATTTTCATCGGAAACAGCATGAACATTAGCATTTCCTTCTTTAGAAAAAACATCAATTAATGTACAAATACTTTCGGCTTTGTCGGTTGTTTTATTATACCATGAGTTAAAAAGCTGAATGAATATTTGCTGGGTGTGTTTGTAATATTCAGGGTTTGAGGTACGTACTTCTCGACTCCAATCAAACGAGAAACCAATTTTATCTAATTGTTCACGGTAACGCTTAATGTTTGTTTCGGTAGTTACAGCAGGGTGCTGCCCAGTTTGTATAGCATATTGTTCGGCAGGTAAACCAAACGAATCGTATCCTTGCGGATGCAAAACATTAAAACCTTGATGGCGTTTGTAACGTGCATAAATATCAGACGCAATGTAACCAAGCGGATGCCCAACGTGTAAACCTGCACCCGATGGGTACGGAAACATATCTAACACATAATATTTTGGTTTTGTTGACTGATTACTAGCCTTGAAAGTGTTATTTTCACTCCAATACTTTTGCCATTTAGCTTCAATTTCGTTTGGATTGTATTTCATTTTCTTTACCTAAAATTTTAAACGATTACAAAATTACTTTAATTTATTAACATTACTAAATTTTTATTTTAAAGTATAAGGCAAACCCCATTAACCTCAAATATTTTTTTTTAAAAACACAAAAATAAAATGTTTAATATTTTGTGAAAAAAAATATTTTTTTACATTTACATATCACAAAACAACTTATTTATTTATAAAATTATGACAACCACTTTTAAGTTAATTGAAAAAGAAGATATAGCGCATTTAGTATTTCCTACTAACGATGTTTTACAAAACAAACAAGAAATTTTGCAACGTAAACAAGATTTGGAAAAAGCAATGGCAATTGGTAATACAGACCATGTTAAAATTGAAATATTTTTTGAAGATGACAAAGAACAGTTAGTAACTAATACAACCGTTTGGGCTGTAACACCGGAACATATTGTTTTGAAAAAAGGTGTAACCATACCTATAAATCGTATTTATAGAATTATCTAAACGCTAAAAAAAATGTTTTAAACTTTAAAATCGATGAAAATTCATCGGTTTTTTGTTTTTATTAACACCACACTTTTTTAATATTCTAAATTTTGATAAGGTGTTTTTTTAAATTGTTTATTATCTTTACCCATTAAAATTTAAAAGTTTATGGCCACAGCGTACGAAAGATATCAAAAGAGAAGACTATTATCGTCTTACTTTTCGGTTATTTTAAGTATTTTCTTAGTATTATTTTTGTTAGGTTCATTAGGAATGTTCGTAATTAATTATGAAAAAATATCGAACAATTTTAAAGAAAACATCCCAATGTCTATCTATTTTAAAGAAGATGTGAATGAAGAGCAACTAGCTGCTTATCAAACCGAATTAGGTAAACAAAAGTTTATTAAAGATCTTACATTTGTACATAAAGATTCGGCTGCAAATACCCACCAAAAAACAATTGGTGAAGATTTTGTAAAGTTTTTAGGTTTTAACCCGTTGCAACATTCTTTTGACCTACACTTTAAAGGTGCTTACATTGAAAAAGATTCTATTAAAGAAATTGAATTAAGCATTAAAGAAAACCCTTTAGTTAGTGAAGTTGCCTACGACCCTGAATTGGTTGATTTGGTAAATAAAAACATTAAAACCATTAGTTTTTGGGTATTAATTATAACAGCTGTTTTTGCATTTATATCTATTTTATTAATAAACAGCTCGTTACGCCTATCTATTTACTCTAAACGTTTCATTATAAAAACCATGCAAATGGTAGGTGCAACCAAAGCATTTATACGCAAACCATTTATTTGGAACAGCGTAAAATTAGGAATGATAGGTGCTGGCTTTGCTATTATAGGTATTTTAATTTTAACTGCATATGCCGATAGTAAGCTACCAACTTTAGAATTAATGGCCGATAAAAAACCAATATTTTTAGTTTGTTGCGGCGTATTTTTACTGGGTATTGTAATTACATACATTAGTACTTATTTTGCAACGCAACGCTTTTTAAATTTAAAATCAGACGATTTATACTTATAAACTATGGAAAACAAAACCGAAAAATCATTTTTATTTACCAAACAAAATTACATGTTTTTGTTGGCAGGTGTAGCAGTTATTGCCTTAGGTTTTTTATTAATGGCTGGCGGTAATAGCACTGATCCTAATGTTTTTAACGATGCTGTTTTTAGTTTTAGAAGAATACGTTTAGCACCAACCGTAATTTTTATTGGGTTTGGAATTTGTATTTATTCCATATTTTTAAATCCTAAAAAAAGTAAATAAAATAAATGGATTTACTACAAGCCATCATCATTGCAATAATTGAAGGATTAACCGAATATTTACCCATTTCATCAACAGCACACATGGGTTTTACTGCGGCTCTTTTAGGAATGAATGAGTCTGAATTTTTAAAAATGTTTCAAGTTTCAATACAATTCGGAGCTATTTTATCAATTGTGGTGCTTTATTGGAGAAAATTCTTCGATTTTAATAATTTTAATTTCTACATAAAACTTGCCATTGCCGTAATACCTGCCTTAGTGTTAGGCTATTTGTTTGATGATAAGATTGAAGCCATTTTAGGAAATCAAAAAGCTATTTCAGCAGTATTGGTTTTAGGAGGAATTGTGTTGCTTTTTGTAGATCGTTGGTTTCAATCTCCCAAAATTCATAACGAAAAAGAAATCACTATTAAAAAAGCCATTACCATTGGTTTTTGGCAATGTTTAGCCATGATGCCTGGCACATCACGTTCGGCAGCTTCTATTATTGGTGGAATGACGCAAGGATTAAGCAGAAAGTCTGCCGCAGAATTTTCTTTCTTTTTAGCTGTACCAACCATGCTTGCTGTTACCGTTTACTCGGTTTTTGTAAAAACATGGGGCAAAGGTACTGCAGCAGAAATGAAAGGCTACGAAATGATTTTACAAGATCAACACCATATTAATTTATTTTTAATTGGTAACACTGTTGCCTTTATAACTGCCTTAATTGCTGTAAAAACATTTATTGCTGTACTTACAAAATACGGATTTAAATTTTGGGGTTGGTACCGTATTGTTATTGGCATTGTTTTACTAATTTACTTTTACAATAAATAATGCAAAAATTTACTACAGAAGAAATTCTTGAAGGGCAAATTTTATTAATTGACAAACCTTTAACTTGGAGTTCTTTTCAGGCGGTTAACAAAGTAAAATATGCCTTACTTAAAAATTTAGATTTACCTAAAAAATTTAAAATTGGTCATGCGGGTACTTTAGACCCTTTAGCATCGGGCTTATTAATTATTTGTACTGGAAAATTTACCAAACGCATACCCGAATTACAAGGACAAATTAAAGAATATACAGGTACAATAACCGTTGGCGCTACTACACCATCGTACGATTTAGAAACCGAAATAGATCAAAATTTTCCAACAAATCATATTACCAACGATTTAATTGAAAATACAAGACAAAAATTTTTGGGCGAAATAGATCAATTTCCTCCTATTTTTTCTGCCTTAAAAAAAGATGGAAAACGCTTGTATGAACATGCACGCGCTGGAGAAACCGTTGAAATTCAATCGAGAAAAATTGAAATTATTGAGTTTGAAATTACAAAAATTAACTTACCCGAAATTGATTTTAGAGTAGTTTGTAGCAAAGGCACTTACATACGATCTTTGGCATTTGATTTTGGAAAAGCGCTAAATTCAGGTGGTCACTTAACTGCTTTACGTAGAACTAAAATTGGTGATTTTTCTACAAACAATGCGATTGAACCTTTAGATTTTGAAAAAATTTACAATCCTAATTTTAAAAACGCTGAGTAAGTTTTTACCTATATGAAAAACATAATTTTATTTTTACTGCTATCAATTTCAGTATTTGCTCAGAAAAGTCAACTAAAAAATGGCGATTTATTATTTATAAATATCGATTGTGGCCCTATGTGTAATGCCATAAACGCTGTTACAAACGGATACAACAACAACGATTTTAACCACATGGGGTTAGTATCTACAACCAATAATAACGATTTTTTTGTGTACGAAGCAATTGGCGAAGCAGTAGTAAAAACACCTTTAAACGTTTTTTTAAAATACACCAAAAGCACTGTTTATGTAGGTACTTTAAAGCCAAAATACACATCTCTTATCCCTAAGGCTATTGCTTTTTGTGAAACAAATTTAGGTGTACCTTATGATGATGATTTTTTATATAACAACGGTAAGTATTATTGTTCTGAATTGGTGTACGATGCTTTTAAATTCGCCAATAAAAACAAAGCTTTTTTTAAGTTGTTTCCAATGACATATAAAGAACCTAATTCAAACCAATTTTTCCCAATTTGAGTAGATCATTTTAAAAAACAAAACATAAATATACCCGAAGGAAAACCAGGTTGTAACCCTGGAGGTATGAGTTTAGACAAAAAAATAGTTATAAAAAAACTACAACTATAAATAATAAAAGGTTTGCAAATTTGCAAACCTTTTATTTTAAACTAATATTGTTCTAAAAAGTAATTTAACAAATCGGTAGTAGTAACAATACCAACCAACTCGCCATCGTTTTCAACTACTGGTAACGAATGAAAAGTTTCTTTAGATAAAATCTCAACAACTTCTTTAACAGTTGTTTCACTAGTTACCGTTAAAGGCGTTTTAGCCATTACTTGTGGTATAGTAAACATATCGTAAACAACTGCTTCAACATCTTCTTCACCTTCGGTAACATCGGCATAACTAATTTTTAATAAATCAGAATAACTTAAAACACCCACAATCTTTTTACCTTCAACAACAGGAATATGTCTAATACCGTGTTTTTTAAACATTTTCTCTGCTTCGTAAAGCGATTGATTAATGGTTAACGTTTCTAAATTAGTTGTCATAATTTGCGATACTGGAACTCTTTGTTTCATAATAATTCTGTTTTAATTTATGTTTATTTTAATAGAAAATTGCTTCATTTCTAAAACAAAACTACAAGGGTAAACCAATAAAAAACATGACAAATCACATTGCTTTTTAAAATAAATTTTCGTAAATTTAAGTAGGGTTTGTGTGTCTTTTTAAGTTCAACAATACAATTTGTTAAATAAAAGTCAATTAAAAAAACAATTACAATTATTCTTTAATTTTGAATTGTTTTATATGTACACAATTTAAATATGGGATTTAATTATATAGAAATTGAACGTGTAACAAAGCTTACAAAAAAAGAATTTATTGAAAATTACTACAAAAAACAAAAACCGGTAGTAATTACAAATCAAATCGAGGATTGGCCAGCGTTCACAAAATGGAATTTAGATTTTATTAAAGAAATTGCTGGTAATAAAACCGTACCACTTTACGATAGCCGCAAAACCGATTATACCAAAAAAGTAAACGAACCCGATTTTAAAATGACAATGGCAGAATATATTGACATTTTAGAAAAAGGACCTACTGATTTGCGTATTTTTCTATACAACCTAATGAAAGATGTTCCATCGTTAAAAAATGATATGCGCTGGCCCGATTTAGGTTTACGCTTAATAAAAAGTTTGCCATTGGTGTTTTTTGGTGGTGAAGATGCAAAAGTTTTTATGCATTACGATATTGATTTATCAAACATTTTTCACATACATTTTAGTGGAAATAAACAGTGTGTTTTGGTTGATCCTGCGCAAACAAAATACATGTATCGTTTGCCATATTCGTGGATATGCCATGAAGATATAAATTTTGACAATCCCAATTTTGAACGTTTTCCTGCGTTACAAAAAATCACACCTTATAGAACCAATTTACAACATGGCGAAATGTTATACATGCCCGAAGGTTGGTGGCATTATATGAAATATTTAACTCCTGGTTTTTCATTAAGCTTACGTGCATTACCTGGCAAACCTAAAAATTTATACAATGCCGTACGCAACATTGCTTGTTACCGTTTGTACGATAATTTTATGCGTAAACGCAACGGCCAAGAATGGTTAGATTATAAAGATGATGTGGCCATAAAACGAACCAATGCTTTGTTAAAATAGAAAAACGCAGCTTAATTGGCTGCGTTTTTTAGTATTTCTATCATTTCAATTTGCATAGCTACACCTTTATCGTTGTTGTACCAAATTTGCAATCCTTCTTTGGCTTGTTCATTAAAGCTCCCAAATGTTTCTTTTAAACGGTTTACTTCGTTTTGTGCGGCAACTGCACGTGGTCCCCATGTAAATAATTCAGTTGCTAAATCTTCAGAAACAGCAATTAATTTAGGAATTGATCTTCCGCCATTTGTTAAATATTTTTGCATTAAAGCATCGTTATCATCACGCAAAACCAAACGTAAATCTATCAAAGGGTTTAAAGCGGCTATTTTTTGCAAAACAGGTACACTTTGTGCTGCATCGCCACACCAGCTTTCGGTAAGTACAATCCAATATTGTTTTTTAGTAATTTGCTTCGTTAGGTTTTCTAATTCAGGAAGAATTGTTTGAGTTTTATCTAACCGCTTCATACGTGCACGATTTAATTTTGTAAAATCGGTTAACATTTGATTTTGCTCGTGGCCTGTTGATGCGCTTTCGGCAATTTTTTCATCAATCAACAATAAATAATTGTTATAGTTTATTGAATTTGCAACAGCTTGTTGAAAAATTGTTTGCATAATTTTGTATTTTTATACAAAAATAACCAATTAACGTTACAAAAAATAATGAAAAACAATTCAACTGTTTTTGGTTTAGCACTTTCGGGTGGTGGCCATAAAGGAATTGCCCATGCAGGTGTGCTTCATTTTTTAAACGAACAAAACATTTTTCCCGAAATAATTTCAGGAACGAGTGCAGGATCAATAGTAGGTGGGTTGTATGCTAACGGCATGAAACCAAAAGAAATTTTACAATTTTTTAAATCGGTTAGTTTATTAAGCTGGACGCATTTATCGTTTAAAAAAGCTGGCTTTTTAGACGCAGATCAATTTGGTATTTATCTTGAAAAAGTTTTTGGCAACAAAACCATTAAAGAATTAGATTGTGAATTATACATTTCGGCAACAGAAATGGAGCGTGGCAAACTAAAAATTTTTCATAAAAACACAAAAATTGTTCCAGCTATTTTAGCTTCAAGTGCATTTCCAGGAGTATTTTCACCAGTTGTAATTAACAATAAAATTTACAGCGATGGTGGCATTTTAAACAATTACCCTGTAAACACTATTCAAGGTCGATGCGATTTTTTAATTGGTTGTAATGTAAATCCATATTTGCCTCAACAGTCATCTAAATTTACTTCGATAAAATCAGTTGCCATGAGGGCTTTTGAAATAATGATGATGCAAAACACCTACCCCCAAAATGAATTATGCGATTGGCACATTCAACCCGATGCATTGGTAAATTACAGTACCTTTGAAACATCAAAAAAAAGAATGGATGAAATTTTTGAAATTGGGTACGAGCAAGCAAAGGTCGACTTTGAAAAAATAAAAGATAAATTGCCTTAAGCTTTTTTAAACAATAGCAAAAATAATATATTTGCAAATAAATTTTCCCTCAGTATGAAATACAAAAGAATACTTCTAAAATTAAGCGGCGAAGCTTTAATGGGCGATAACCAATACGGCATTGACCCAAACCGTTTAGCCGAATACGCACAAGAGATTAAAAAAATAGTAAATTTAGGTGTTGAAGTAGCCATTGTTATTGGTGGAGGAAACATTTTTAGAGGCGTAGCGGGCGCAAGCAAAGGTATGGATCGTGTACAAGGCGATTACATGGGAATGTTAGCAACTGTAATTAACGGAATGGCTTTACAAGGCGCTTTAGAAGACGCAGGAATGCTTACGCGTTTACAAACTGCTTTAAAAATTGAAGCAATTGCAGAGCCTTACATTAAAAGAAGAGCTGTACGCCATTTAGAAAAAGGACGTATTGTAATTTTTGGTGCCGGTACTGGTAACCCCTATTTTACAACCGATACCGCTGCCGTTTTAAGAGGTATTGAAGTAGGTGCCGATGTAATTTTAAAAGGAACACGTGTTGATGGTGTGTACACTGCCGATCCTGAAAAAGACCCAAATGCAACTAAGTACGAAAACATTTCGTTTGCCGATGTACTAGAAAAAGGTTTAAATGTTATGGACACAACAGCATTTACGCTTAGCCAAGAAAACAACTTACCAATTGTTGTTTTTGATATGAACAAAGAAAGTAATTTATTAAAAGTGTGCCAAGGCGATAACATTGGTACAACCGTTTACTAATAAAAGATCATTAATTATGACAGAAGAAATTAATTTTATAATAGACGAAGCAAAAGAATCAATGAACGGTTCTATAGACCACTTAAATAAAGCTTTGTTAAACATTCGCGCAGGTAAAGCAAACCCACAAATGTTAGGTGCTGTGTTTGTTGATTATTATGGATCGGCAACGGCTTTATCACAAGTTGCAAATATTAATGTACCCGACCCACGTACTTTAACTGTTACCCCGTGGGAAAAAAACATGTTGCAACCTATTGAAAAAGCAATTATGATTGCTAATTTAGGATTGAACCCTATGAATAACGGCGATATGATTATTATTAACATTCCTGCTTTAACGGAAGAACGTCGTAAAGATTTAGCAAAACAAGCTAAAACCGAAGCAGAAGATGCTAAAATTTCAATTCGTAATGCACGAAAAGACGCAAATACCGATATCAAAAAACAAGAAAAAGAAGGTACTTCTGAAGATATTTGTAAAGATGCCGAAGATCGCATTCAAAAATTAACCGATGCTTATATTAAAAAAATAGATGACATTTACGCTGAAAAAGAAGCTGAAATAATGAAAGTATAATTAAAAGCCACTCAAAAAAGAGTGGCTTTTATTTCTTAAACACCTTTTTTTTCTAGCATAACTTACAACCAAATATGTATTTATCAAACAATCAAACAAAAATTTTTTGTTTAGAAAGTGTTCCAGTTGTGAACGATTTTCACCAAAGCAGCATTTTTCCTATTTTAGAACAATTGGTAAAAAACCACGCTATTGTTAACGTGTACAAAGCTATTGATGATATAGAAGGTTTTGAAAACAGCTTAAATACTTTGCTTTATGAAGATAGAAACTTTAAAGACTATGATTTGTTGTATTTTATATGTGAAGGCAGTGAAAATGAAATTTTAATTAATGGCTATTTATATACGTTAGAAGAAATTGCGGAATTGTTTGAAGGTAAATTATCAGGAAAAATTCTACATTTTGCTAATTCAAAAAGTTTAAACCTTACAAGTGAAACGGCTCAATATTTTTTAGATGTTACGGGCGCTAAAGCAATATCGGGTTATACAAATACACACCAGATGAGCAGCCAAATGTTAGATTATTATTTTATTGCGCAACACGTACATTTTAGCAACGTAACCGAACTTGTTGAAAATCTTTTTGAGAAACATTACAGCTTATGTATTAATTTAGGTTTTCATTTATATTATTAAATTTTGTTATTATTGTTTAAAACGATTTTTAAAAAAATGACATTATATAATTGTTTTACTGGTTAATTAACTTCAATACACTAAAATGAACTTATTAAAAACACTTTTTCTGTTTATTACTTTTATTCTTATTGTTGGGTGCTCATCAAATAAGTTAACATTTACAAATAAAGTTTTGTATAAAACAAATAGCCTTATTATCACAGAAGTTGCACCTAATGTATATGTACATACATCGTTTTTACAAACTACAAATTTTGGTAATGTACCTTGTAACGGAATGATTGTTTGCAATAAAAATGAGGCCATTGTTTTTGATACTCCTATCAATAATCAAACTTCAGAAGAATTAATTCAATACATTAACACTAAGTTAAAAAGCAAAATTAAAGCAGTTGTACCTACTCATTTTCATGTTGATTGCTTAGGTGGATTAAACACTTTTCACAACCATAAAATAGCTTCAATTGCACACATTAAAACCATTGCATTAGCCAAAGAACAAAAGGCAACCATTCCTATCAAATCGTTCGAAATAGAAGAAAAAATATCATTTGGGAACGATTTTGTTAAACTTTATTTCTTAGGAGAAGGCCACACAAAAGATAATATTGTTGCATATTATCCAGCTAAAAAAGTTTTATTTGGCGGTTGTTTAATTAAAGAGTTAAATGCTGGTAAAGGAAACTTAGCAGACGCAAATGAGATTAAATGGTCTGAAACTGCAACCAAGGTAAAAAAACAGTTTAAAAATGCTAAAATTGTAATTCCAGGTCACGGAAAAGTAGGTTCAACAAAATTAATAGATTATACCATTAAACTATTTAAAACTAAATAATGCAATACGTTTATATACATGGCTTTGGCACAACCGGTGCTAACAGCACAAAATTTAAAAAAATAGCTGCACATGCACTTGCCAAAAAAGCACATGCTATTGCTTTAGAATGGAACGAAAAACAACCCGATGTTTTAAACCAACTCATTAATCAATTAAACCAACAAATAAATTGGAACGAACCTGTTTTACTAATTGGTTCTTCAACTGGGGGTAATTTTACGTATCAGCTACTAGAACAATTTCCCAATAAAAAAATAAATTTTGTATTGATTAATCCTTTACTAAATGTTGAACAACGCAGAGTTGACAATCATTTTTTCCCACTAATGTTAGCAAATCAATTAAAAAATCCGTCTGAAAATTTATCAAACGGATTGGTTTTATTAGGTAAAAACGATGAAATTTTAGATTATAATTACACCTATGAAAAATTGCACAACAAAAACAAAATAATTACTGGCGATTGGAACCACACTTTAAGCGATTTAAATTCAACCGACTTTTTACAATTTATTGATGCTGGTTGGCAAATATAACATCTAATTAAAATTAAGCTTTATCATCGGCCGATGGCCCGTAAATACCCGGTACCGGAATATCTAACAAACGCATATAAACCGTAAGTTGACCGCGGTGGTGCACTAAATGATTGTTCACTATAAAACGCAATGCACCAATTTTTGGCAACGAAACAATTACGTGCTCACCCGATTTTAAAGTCCAATTTCCAAAAACAATTTCTTCGTTCATTTGTTCAATAATTGCCTTATTTTTTTGAAGATTGTTTTCTAACGTTTGCAACAATTCTTCAACAGTTGTTGCGCTTGGTTTTGTATAATCGGTATTAAAATCAAAAACATCTTTGGTTAAAACAAAATCAACCCAATTGTGCAATTCAACAATATGGTTTGTTAATTCAGCCACACTCATTGATTTTTCATGTGGTTTATAACTAAAACTTTCATTAGTTAACTTGCTAATAATGCGTTTTGTATTTGCGTTTTCGCGCTCTAATTCTATTAAAATTGATTGTTTAATGCTCATTTTTATATTTTTTAATGTGTTGAAACCACTTTTAATCCAACAATAGATCCAATTAAAGTAAAAATAAAAAACATGCGCCAAAAATCGGCTGGTTCTTTAAAAAATAAAATACCCATTGCTACCGAACCTACAGCACCTATACCACTCCAAACGGCATAAGCAGTACCCAAAGGCAAGGTTTTACCAGCTCTTATTAGTAACGCCATACTTATGGTAACACTTATTAAAAAACCAACATACCACCCATATTTTTCTATTCCAGTTGCTGTGTTTGCCCTGCCTATACAATAAGTAAAAGCTACTTCAAACAAACCACCAATAATTAGTAAAATCCAATTCATTTAGTAAAATCATTTGTTTCAAAGATATAAAATCTAAGTGTGCAGCTGTATTAAATTTATACCGTTAAACAATCAAAAAAAATTGTATTTTTGCAAACTGTAACAATGCATACCAAATTATAGCAATATAAATAATGAAACATACTAAGATTAAAGATCTTTTAGCAGGATCAAGTCTTTTACAAGAAGTAGTAGCAAAAGGTTGGGTTCGCAGTTTTAGAAACAACCAATTCATTGCTTTAAACGACGGATCAACCATACACAACATACAATGTGTTTTAGAATTAGACGCATTTCCTGAAGAAACCATTAAACGTGTAACAACAGGCGCAGCAATTTGCGTAAAAGGTACGTTGGTTGAAAGCCAAGGTAAAGGGCAAAAGTACGAAATACAAGCCAATTCGTTAGAAATTTTAGGCGATAGCGATGCTGAAAAATACCCTATACAACCTAAAAAACACTCTTTAGAATTTTTACGCGAAAACGCACATTTACGCATACGTACCAATATGTTTGGTGCAATTATGCGCGTGCGCAGTACACTTTCGTTCGCAGTACATAAATATTTTCAAGACAACGGATTTTTCTATGTAAACACGCCAATTATCACAGGTTCTGATGCCGAAGGTGCTGGTGAAATGTTTCAGGTAACATCGTTCCCGTTAGATGGATCGGCTCCAAAAAATGAAGACGGAAGCATTAATTACAAAGAAGACTTTTTTGGTAAACATACCAATTTAACCGTTTCCGGTCAGTTAGAAGCCGAAACTTACGCAATGGCTTTGGGGCAAGTATATACATTTGGACCAACATTTCGTGCTGAAAATTCAAACACTTCACGCCATTTAGCAGAGTTTTGGATGATTGAACCTGAAGTTGCTTTTAATAATTTAGACGATAACATGGATTTGGCCGAAGATTTCATCAAATTCGTTATTAAATACACGTTGGAAAAATGCGAAGACGATTTAAAATTGTTAGAAACGCGTTTAATTGACGAAGAAAAAGCAAAACCGCAAGCCGAACGCTCTGAAATGAGTTTAATTGAAAAATTAAACTTTGTTTTAGAAAACAACTTTAAACGTGTTTCTTATACCGAAGCTATTGATATTTTAAAAGCATCAAAACCAAACAAAAACAAAAAATTTCAATATATTATTGACGAATGGGGTGCCGATTTACAAAGTGAACACGAACGTTTCTTAGTAGAAAAACACTTTAAATGTCCGGTAATTTTGTTTGATTATCCTGCAAAAATCAAAGCATTTTACATGCGTTTAAACGAAGACGGTAAAACCGTACGCGCTATGGATATTTTATTCCCTGGTATTGGCGAAATTGTAGGTGGATCACAACGTGAAGAACGTTATGATGTGTTGGTTGAAAAAATGAACGCACTTAATATTCCTGAAGAAGAATTATGGTGGTATTTAGACACTCGTAAATTTGGTTCGGCAGTACACAGCGGCTTTGGTCTAGGTTTTGAACGTTTGGTATTGTTTGTAACCGGAATGACTAACATACGCGATGTAATTCCATTTCCTAGAACACCACAAAACGCAGAGTTTTAATAAATCTTTATACGTTTTAAAGCATATTAAGTTTGACACAACACTAATTATTTGTTATTTTTGAATAAATTAGTTTGTGTCAAACTTTTTTTATTAATAAAGTTATAACAGGCATTTTAAAATGTTAAAACAAAACTTACAGTTAAAATTATCGCAAAAACTATCGCCGCAGCAAATTCAGTTAATGAAACTGATACAATTGCCTACGCTTGCCTTTGAACAACGTTTAAAAGAAGAATTGGTAGAAAACCCTGCCCTAGAATCTGGGAAAGAAGACACCATTGAAAACGATGAATTTCAAGACAATTCTGATGATTACGATGATTACGACAACGAACATATCGATACCGAAGATATTAACATCGACGATTATTTAAGCGACGATGAAGTACCCGATTATAAATTAAAAAGCAATAATTACAGTGATGATGATGACGATACATTTATGCCAATTGAAGCACAAATTAGTTTCCATCAAAGTTTAATTGAACAACTAAACACCTTTATTTTAAATGATGAACAGCGTGTAATTGCCGAATTTTTAATTGGTAGCATGGACGATATGGGCTACATACGCAGAGATATTCAAGATATTGTAGACGATATGGCGTTTACCCAAGGTGTTTACACCAGTGAAGAACAAGTACAGCATATTTTAGAAAGCATTATTCACGAATTAGAACCAAGTGGCGTTGGTGCACGTGATTTACAAGAGTGCTTATTACTGCAATTACAAAGTAAAACTCCTAATGAATCAGTTGATTTAGCAAAGGATATTATTGAAAACCAATTTGATGCGTTTACAAAAAAACACTACGATAAGTTGTTACAAAAATACAATGTAACCCAAACGCAACTTAGAAAAGCTATTGATGAAATTGAAAAATTAAATCCTAAACCAGGGGGTAGTTTTTCTGGTAACGCACGTGCTGTTGAACATATCATTCCTGATTTTACAGTAAAGGTTGACGATGGCGAAATTGAATTATTCTTAAACAGCCGCAACGTACCCGAATTGCATGTTTCTAAAGATTATCAAGAAATGTTGCAAACGTATAAAGAAACCAATCAAAAATCGGCAGCACAAAAAGATGCAGTACAATTCATTAAACAAAAATTAGACGGTGCTAAGTGGTTTATCGATGCCATAAAACAGCGTCAAGAAACACTTTTTGTTACAATGAGCGCTATAATTGATTATCAAAAAGAATACTTTTTAGATGGCGATGAAACCAAAATCAGACCTATGATTTTAAAAGATATTGCCGATAAAATTGGTTTAGATATTTCAACTATTTCACGAGTTGCAAACAGTAAATACGTAGATACGCCCTATGGCACTAAATTAATTAAAGAATTTTTCTCTGAAGCAATGGTAAACGATCAGGGTGAAGAAGTTTCAACCATAGAAATTAAAAAGATTTTGCAAAACATTATAGAAGATGAAGACAAGCAAAAACCTTTACCCGATGATAAACTAGCCGAAATGTTAAAAGAAAAAGGCTACCCTATTGCACGAAGAACCGTTGCAAAATACCGCGAACAGTTAGATATTCCGGTGGCGCGAATGCGTAAAAAGATATAATGAAAATAACGGCAAAAATAATATCTTTTATTTTTCATCCTGTTTTTATACCAACTATGATAACAGGATGTTTTTACTTTTTAAATGTTGATTTTTTTTCAAAAACAGAACGCCTTGTAGCTACTGGTCAAGCTTTTTTAATGACCTTTTTACTACCTGTTTGCATTTACTTTTTTTTAAAATCGTTAGGTTTGCTAAAATCATCTGTTATGGTGTCTGATGTTCGCGAACGCAACGTACCTATTTTTATAAATATTGTTATTTTAAATATATTAATATTTAAAATTTGGGCCGAAATAGCAAATAGTGCCTTAAAATTGTTTTTTGTAGCCTACTGCATTTCCTATTTCATTTTATTACTTAGCGCACTTTTAAAACGTAAATGCAGTGTACATATAGCCAGTTTATGCTGTGCTATCCCCTTATTTATAAATCAGGCTACAACTTATTACCTTAATCCGTTTTTTGTATTACCTGCATTATTAGTATTGATTGGCATGGTAGCATCGGCACGTTTGTATTTAAACGCACATACTAGCGTAGAAATTATTGTTGGCGCTTTAATTGGCTTTACCCCTAGTTTTATTTTGTTTTATAGTATGTAAAACATCAAACCAAGATTTATCATATTAAAATAACTTTTGTGATCAATTGCATTTTTACTATATAAAGGTTTAAAACCATAATATGCATAAAAATTCCAAGTATTAAAACCTGCTGATACGTAAACACCTATATTTGATTTTGTAAAATAATTAGAATTATTAACACTAAAACTTCCTAAGTCGCCTTTGTATTTTGAATTTGAATTTAACAAATAGCTGTATTTAATACCACTGTAAATACGCCAAAACTTATGCGAATGTACCTTAGATGTTCGCCAACGAAATTCAATCGGTATTTCAAAATAAGTAAGCTTTTCAACATTTTTTTCAGGATTATTATCAATTTGAAACGCATTATTTGTAAATGCTAAATTGTGTCGTAAATTATAAAAAGCAAATCCTAAGCCTGGCGCTATTGCAACAGTGCGCTGTTTATTTAAAGGAAAATCGCGCAGAAAACCAAAATTAGTTCCAATGGAAATACTTCGTTGTAGCACGTTTTCTGGTTTATTGATTAAAAGTGAATGTGTTATTCCAACATAAAATTGATCTTCGCGGTAATATGGATCGGTCACTTTTATGGTTCGTTCTAAAATAGGCAAACTATCAGTAGCTTGAGCAAATATGTTTGTAAAGAACAAAATTGCAAGTATGTTAAAAAATATCTTCATATTAAAAATTATAAATCAAACCAATACTTAGCAATTGTTTAAACTGAACGCGTGGTCCTTCGGTAATTTGTTCATTATTTACAGTGCGTTTATTTTTAATATCGTCGTCATAAATTAAGTGTCCGCCCAAAGTAGCTTTTAACAAACTGTTAATTTTCATTTCAAACTGTAATTGCCAATCAATATCAACATTACCAAATTTATTCAAATAATCGGTATAAAGAGTTACATTATTTTTTAAATTAACATTTTTCATAATGTTTTTATTCCATTCTGTAGTAAACAAAAAACCCAATTCGTTTCTAGATTTTTTACCGGCATGCAATAAATTTCCATTGTCATCAAAAACTGCACTTTCAACACCAAAAGCACCACTATTTGCTAAATCATTATCTAAAACTAAAGTAGATTTTAAAGTTAATGGCGAAATATATGCTTTAAAATTATTTTTAAAATATTCAGATCCTATCCCTACAAAAACATAAGCAGGGGCAAATGTTCGTGAAATAGGTTTTTCAACATTTGGATACGCGTAACCCTTTGCAATTTGCGTATTTATGGTAACTTTTGCTGAATAATACCAATTAGATTTTACCGAAGATTTGTATCCAAATGATGAATTTATATTAAAAACATCATCGGTTTTACGTAATTCTAGGTTTTCTTGTTTATTTAAGCCATAACGCACTTTTAATTCATTAATCCAAACGGTACGACCTTTTTCATATTTACGCGTAAAATCGCCTTTAATAATACCCGAAACCGAACTAAAACCACCGGCATTCCAGTTAGAAAAAGTACCTTGGTTAATATCTAATCCTAATGAATTTGTTTTTTGCCAAAAACTCATTTCCGAACGTATGGGTGAAAGTTTATCGTATAAAAGTACAGAATTTGCACGTGGCGAACGGTCGTAAACCAATCCGGTTGGTTTTGGAACCAAAAAATAGGTTAAATTTTTATATTTATTACGTTTTGTAACTTCAAAAGTAGATAACACTACTTGCTGAACTTCGCTTGATTTTATGTTTGTTAAAACCGAATCTTGTAAAACCATTTTGG
This sequence comes from Myroides sp. JBRI-B21084, assembly GCF_030545015.1. GTDB lineage: Bacteria > Bacteroidota > Bacteroidia > Flavobacteriales > Flavobacteriaceae > Flavobacterium. The sequence continues at coordinate 722,425 of NZ_CP120653.1, read as the reverse complement.
GTTCTACCGTTACTGGTTTCATGTAAAGCGTATCGTTTTTCTTTACAATGGTATCAAAAACCGAAAATTGTGTGCGATAAAACAACGGAATATTGTTTTTTGCATTTTTAAATTGTAAAGTATCTTTAGGCTGTGCAAAACCTAAAAATGGAATAAAAACAAAAAAAACAATTATTTTATAAAGATTCATTCACTAATTTTTTAAATTCTTTTTGCATTGATAAGAAATCTAAACCACATTGCTGGTATTGTTGTTCAACAGTTGCATGTTCAATAAAAGTATCGGGAACCCCCCAATTTATTACTTTAACTTTACAATTATTATTTAAAACAATATGGTTTATTAAGCTTCCAAACCCGCCATTTACTACACCCTCTTCAACAGTAATTATAGTTTTATAGGTTGATAATAGCTTTAAAATAGCAGATTCATTCAATGGTTTTATCTGTAAAAAATGGTAAACGGAAACTACTTCATTATCAAACAACAACGCTTGCAAAACAGTTTCTAAAATGGTTCCTGTAGAAAAAACAGCTATTTTATTTCCCTTTTTTATGGATTGAATTTTAGAAAAATCAACTAATTCAAAAGGTACTTGCCAATTTTCAATATTAGAATAACCACGTGGATACCTAACTGCAACAGGTTGCGAATGATTGTTTTGAAGATTAAATAAAACTTGTCGTAATTCAATTGCATTTTTTGGAGCCAAAATTTTAATATTTGGAATAGCTTGCAAATAAGCAATATCAAAAACTCCCTGATGTGTAGCGCCGTCTTCGCCTACTAAACCGGCTCTATCAATACAAAAAACAACCGGAATGTTTTGCAAAGCTACATCATGAATTAATTGATCATAAGCACGTTGTAAAAAGGTAGAATAAATAGCGCAAAAAACCGTAAAACCGTTTAATGCAATACCTGCGGCCAAAGTTACGGCATGTTGTTCTGCAATACCCACGTCTATTGCACGTTCTGGATAAACATCCATCATGTATTTTAATGAACTACCCGTAGGCATTGCGGGTGTAATTGCAAAAATATTTGGGTTTTGTTTAGCTAATTCTAACATTGTTAGTCCAAATACATCTTGATATTTTGTAAATTTCGGAGTATTTTTTATTAAAATATCACCTGTAATTTTATCAAACTTTCCTGGTGCATGATACAACACTTGGTTTTCTTCGGCTTGTTTTAAACCTTTGCCTTTTGTAGTAACAATATGCAAAAATTGCGGACCGTTTTTAGCTTTTAATTTTTGAAGTTGAGCTATTAATACTTTTAAATCGTGCCCATCAATTGGACCCGCATATTTAAAATTTAAAGCCTTTATTATATTATTCGTATTGGTTTTTTTTCCTTGCTTAACTTGCATTAAATAACTTTTTAACGCACCTACACTAGGATCAATACCAATAGCATTATCGTTTAAAATTACAATTAAATTTGCATTAGCAACTCCTGCATGGTTCATAGCTTCAAAAGCCATACCCGAAGCTATAGACGCATCGCCAATTATAGCTACATGTTGTGTTTGGGTTTCGCCTTTTAATTTGCTAGCTATAGCCATACCTAATGCTGCTGAAATTGATGTAGAGGAGTGCCCAACTCCAAATGCATCAAATTCACTTTCAGAAATTTTAGGAAAACCACTGATACCGTTTTGTTGCCTATTGGTAACAAATGCATCTTTACGGCCGGTTAAAATTTTGTGAACATAAGCTTGGTGCCCAACATCCCAAACTAATTTATCAATAGGGGTATCAAATACATAATGCAATGCTATTGTTAACTCTACAACACCTAAACTAGCGCCTAAATGCCCACCGTTTACCGAAACAACATCAATAATAAATCTTCTTATTTCGGTAGCTAATTGCGTAAGCTGATCTAAATTTTTAGATTTTAAATCGGCCGGAAATGCAATTGTTGGTAAGATAGCGTTCATTAGTAGTTAGATTATGAAGCAAATTTACAATAATATCTTATTTTTGATGAATTAATTACCATTTAGAAATGATATTAAGCCATGAATATTACATGCAAATTGCTTTAAACGAAGCAAAAGAAGCTTTTAGTAAAGATGAAATTCCTATTGGAGCTGTTATTGTTGCAAACGACAGAATTATTGCTAAAACACATAACCTTACCGAAAGTTTAAACGATGTCACTGCACATGCTGAAATGCAAGCCATTACAGCAGCAGCTAATACCATTGGTGGTAAATATTTAAAAAACTGCACCATGTATTTAACAGTTGAACCTTGCCAAATGTGTGCTGGAGCGCTTTATTGGAGTCAGATTTCTAAAATTGTAATTGGCGCACAAGATAACAAACGTGGTTTTACGATTATGGGCGGCAAATTACACCCAAAAACCGAAGTAATTTATGGTGTTTTAGAAAACGAATGTAGTGCTTTAATGCAAGACTTTTTTAGAAAAAAAAGATAAAGCTGTTTAGAAAAATAAATAATTGTTCTAAACAGCTTTATCTATTAAAAGCGATATCCTAATGAAAGTTGCATAACGCGATTTTTCCAATCAACATCAGGTTGTTCAATAACATTTGTTAAACCTGCGTTGTAACGGGCAGAAATCATAAAATCTAAAGGTAAATTAATACTTAAACCTACGTTTACCGAGAAATCAAACTCATTAAATTTTGGACTTTCAGGGTATAAATCAGCAAATTTCATTTTTGATTCTGTTAAAAATCCAGCTTGTGGACCAGCTTCAATGGCAATACCGTTTGTTAAATAATATTTAAACATTAAAGGCACGTTTATATATTTTAAATTAAAATCATGCTCAATGGTAGTATTCTCAAAATTCACATTCCACTTACCTCCTTCAGATGAATAATAAACTTCGGGTTGTATCGCAAATTTATTAAAACGCACTTCTGCAAATAAACCCAAATGATAACCGTTTAACGAATTGTTATCGTGGAAATCCTCCCAACTTTTACCTTCTAATTTAGCACTGTTGTAACCAAATTTAGGTCCAAATTTAAAATCTTGTGCATTGGCAGCAGTATTTACAGACAAAGCTGTAAAAAGCGCTAGAGAAACTTTAATTAACTTTTTCATATACAATAGCTTTTATTTATTATAATCAAATTTTAAACCAAAGCCGAAGTTATTAAAAATAACATATATACGCTATTTAAGATTTGGGAAATTTGTCCATTTTTTCTACAAAAATTAATAATAGGCAACAAAAAAACCCTAAAAGCTATTGCTTATAGGGCTTTAAAATATTATTTACTTTGTAGAATTAAAACTTGTAACCTACAGAAACTTGAATTACACCGTTTTTAATATCAGCAGCTTCAACAGTTATCTGATTACCACCAACATTTTCAGTATAATCTTTTTCAATTGTAGATAAGCCTAGGTTATAACGTGCGCCAACAAAGAAACCACTTTCCATGTTAAAACTTGCTCCCAATCCTAAACCAAAGTCAACAGAGTTTAATTCATCTTTAATATCTTCATCAAACTCTTCAGTCATACCTGCAGCTTTAACCGAACCTTTAGAATTAGCAGATGCTAAAAATCCAACGTAAGGACCTGCTTCAACAGCAAAATTATCAGTTATGAAATACTTTGCCATAATTGGCACATTGATATAGTTTAGCTTTGCATCTGCTTCTGCAGAGTAAGTAACACCCATCATTGTTTCAGAATACTCCGTTTTTGAACCTTGTGCAGAATACAAAATCTCAGGTTGAATTGCGAATTTGTCGTTAAATTTAATCTCTGCAAATCCCCCGATGTGAAAACCAATTAACATTTTGGTATTTTCAACATCACCATTTAAGTTTGCAAAGTTAACCCCTGCTTTAGGTCCAAATTTAACTTCTTGTGCAATAGCGCTTGTAGAAAACGCAAGTAAGCCTAAAAGGCTTAATGTAATTTTTTTCATAAATTAAGTTTTAAATTTTTGTTCTTAACAAATATAATATTTTTTAAATAAAAACAAAATTTAATTTTAAATTCACAAATTAGTGCAAAAAAAAAGCCGAAAATACATTCGGCTTTTATTCTATTTGGTTTCCTTGTTTATCAAAAAAATGATATTCTAAATAAGTATACGCATCGCGCGGTATAATTTTAATCCAGCGTTTGTGTTCAAACAGCCATTTATTTCTAACAGAAGGAAAACCTTTTGTTAAATACGCAGCAATAAAGGGATGCGCATTTAAAACCACACTTTTGTGATCTTTTATAATTCGTTCTAAGTCAGCCGATATTTTATCAATAACTAAAATAGGAGCCTCTATTTCGCCCTCGCCGTTTATGTCGGGGTTTTCTTCTTTTGTTTTGATAGAAACTTCGGGTCTAACGCGTTGTCTAGTAATTTGAATTAGTCCAAATTTACTAGGGGGCAAGATTTTGTGTTTTGCTTTGTCATCGCTCATTTCTTCTTTTAGGAAATCGTATAAAACTTTACGATTATCTGGGTTATTCATATCGATAAAATCAACAACAATAATCCCACCCATATCGCGCAATCTTAACTGACGTGCAATTTCTGATGCTGCGATCATATTCACTTCAAGAGCCGTATCCTCTTGAGATTGAGCTTTGTTAGAGCGGTTTCCACTGTTTACATCAATAACATGTAAGGCTTCGGTATGTTCTATAATAAGGTAGGCTCCTTTACTCATAGATACGGTTTTACCAAAGGAAGTTTTTATTTGTCGTTCAATATTATATTTTTCGAACAACGGCACTTCTTTATTGTTATAATGTTTTACAATAGAAACTTTAGAAGGCGCTATTTCTTGCAAATAGTCCTTAGTTTGGTAGTACAACTCTTCGTCATCAATATAAATTCCTGTAAAGGTATCGTTAAAAACATCGCGTAATATACTTGATGCTCTGTTAACTTCGCCAAAAACTTTTGATGGATGATGAGCTGTAGTTAAGCGTTTACAAAGCATTACCCATTTATCAATAAGGCTTTGCAAGTCTTTTTCTAATTCGGTAACATTTTTACCTTCGGCTACTGTACGTACAATAACTCCAAATCCTTTTGGTTTAATGGTTAACATCATTTTTTTAAGACGATCTTTTTCTTGTTTTGATTCTATTTTTTGCGAAATAGAAACTCTTTCAGAAAAAGGAACCAACACCAAATAGCGGCCTGCTAAAGAAAGTTCTGAACTTATTCTAGGACCTTTGGTTGATATAGGTTCTTTAACTATTTGAACTAAAACAGATTGATTGGCACTTAACACATCGGTTATCACGCCATTTTTATCTATTTCTTCATCAAAAGGAAGTTTTTTAAGAGTGAAATCATTTAATTTACCTGTAGTTACAAGTTTGGTGAATTTCATTAAAGTAGGAAGGTTTGGACCTAAATCGTGGTAATGTAAAAAGGCGTCTTTATCAAAGCCTACATTTACAAATGCTGCGTTTAGACCAGGTACGGGTTTACGGATTTTGGCTATAAAAATATCACCAACCGAAAAACCTTTTTCGTCTTCTCTATCTCTGTGAAGTTCAATTAATTTTCCATCTTTTAATAAGGCAAAATCTACTGTATTGGAACCAGACCTAATAATTAACTCTTTGTTCACGTTGTACATTTTTATCCATTTGCAATAAAGCAAACAGATGGATTAAACATTTAAACAGGTAGTACCCGGTTACTTTTAAATGGTATATTTAAAAGGTTTTTCAAAGAACTTTTTAATTTGAAATAAAAGAAAAAGTAGTTTAAAACTACTTTTTCTTTTTGTGACGATTAGCTCTCGCTCTTTTCTTACGTTTGTGCGTTGCTACCTTATGTCTTTTTCTTTTTTTACCACTTGGCATAATCTTGTAGTTTTTAAGTTAGTAATTATTTTACGTCTGTGTTTGTTTTAACACCTTCTACAAACACTTTAGCTGGTTTAAAAGCTGGAATGTTGTGAGCAGGGATTTTTATTGTTGTATTTTTAGATATATTACGACCTGTTTTTTCAGCTCTAGTTTTTATTATAAAGCTACCAAAACCTCTTAAATATACGTTATCTCCACTTTCTAAAGAAGATTTTACTTCCTCCATAAAAGATTCCACAGTTGCCTGCACATCACCTTTCTCAAGCCCTAATTTCTCTGAAATTTTAGCTACAATGTCTGCTTTAGTCATTATCTTTTTGTAAATTAATTTGTTGTCTGTTTTTTGAGTTTGCAAATATATTAATTTTATTATAAAATATACATTTCAAACCATTAAATTTTAAACTAATAGATTATTAATCTATTTTTTTTCTTTACAAAACTTGTTTTTCAATGTAAGATGAGTTCATTGCTCTTAATGCGCCCATATAATTTAATGAAAATTCTAGATAATCACCTACTTTGTAATTTTTAACATTTGTTTGTAAATCTACAACAATCATATCAGAACTTGCACCAAAAAAACGAATATTAGTATCTTTTGGAAAAATATTTGATTGATCTACATCTAAAATCCCTAAATCTAAAATGGCTCTAAACGATTTTTTTCCAATTTCTTTTTCATTAAAAGAAAAAGATTTCCCTTCTAGGTTTGTTCCAAAATCACCTTCGGGTACCATAGGTTTTTCAATTAATTCTATAATTTCGGCCTTTAAAGTAAATACATCTTGTTTTAATAAATTACTTGGGGTATCGTTATAAACATTGGTTCCTTGGTAAAGGGTTTCTCCTACTCTAAAATGATTTATACTTTGTGGTAGTTTATTTTGAAAAATAAGGGGTATGGTTACTGATGAACCTCCAGAAACGTATTTTATTTTTTTCTTAAATGTTGCTTCAATTAATTGTTTGTATAAGGAAAGTTGAATAAGCTTATCGGCACTTGGCAGCACCCCGTATAAACATGAAAGATTTGCACCTATACCAACAACTTCAATATTTTTTAAACGAAACACCTGATCGTAGAACGATATTACGTTTTCACGCATCACTCCTTCGCGCAATTCGCCCAATTCTATCATTATGATAATTTTGTGAATTTTATTTTGCTTTTGAGCTTCTTGCGATAGTGCTTTTATAGTATTTATGTTGGTATTCATACTTATATCAGCATATTTTACAACAGAAGCAACTGATCTTTTAGGTGTTGGCTTAATGTAAATAGTTTCAACCTTTGGGTTTATTTCTTTTATTGCTTTTAGATTACTAACGCGTGAATCACATACTTGGTTTGGTTGTAAATTTAATACTTCGGTTAAAAATAATTTATTACCACACAACATTTTGGTAACTATTGACCATTGAATGTTTTTTTGTTTAAAAAAATATTCTAACCGCTCAAAGTTATAATTTAAACGCTTTTTGTGTAATGTTATTACTGCCATAACAATTACTTATTTAAACGCATTTCTAAATATTTATTTGTAAAACCTAATTTTTCGTATAATTTTCTTGCGGGGTTATCAGGCTCAACATGTAAAGCTATGTTTCCATTTGCATTTTCTATAGCATGTTGCATTAAAGTTTTACCAATTCCTTTACCACGTTGGTTGGCATCGGTTGCAATGTAAACCAAAATATTTTCGGGAATATAATCTTTCATACCCGTTTCGTTTACAATTACTGCACCTACAAGTTCATTGTTTAATAAAGCTGTTACTACAAAACCTCCGAAAGAAGGCGTTTCTTTTAAAGCATAATCCATACATTTTTTTATGTCTTGTAATGGATCTCCGTATTGCTCTAAATTTTTGTGTAAGAAGTTAAGTATGTTTTCTTTTTCATTTAAATTGGGTTTGTTCTCTTGACTATAAGTCTTGATTTTTAACATAATTAGATTTTTTGTTTCTACTTTACACAAAGTTACTCATTTTAAATTAAATGCTTTTTTTAGCTAAAAACACAAGCAATAAACTACTTTTGTGCAAGAAAACAAACAACATGAATTTTACCGAGAGGCTTTTAATTTGGTATACAAAAAACAAACGTGATTTACCGTGGCGAAACACCACAAACCCTTATTATATATGGCTTTCTGAAATTATTTTACAGCAAACCCGAGTTGAACAAGGCAAACCGTACTATGAAGCTTTTACAAAAAAATTTCCCACATTAAAAGATTTAGCCACAGCTAACGAAGATGCTGTTTTAAAACTTTGGCAAGGTTTAGGGTATTATTCTAGAGCACGTAATTTACACGCTGCAGCAAAACACATTTTTTACAACTTAAACAACACTTTTCCAAAACACTATAGCCAAATAATTGAACTAAAAGGCATTGGCCCTTATACCGCTGCTGCAATTGCATCGTTTGCATTTAAAGAACCTATTGCCGTTGTAGATGGAAATGTTTTTAGAGTTTTATCTCGATTTTTTGGTATTTATAATGACACCGCCTTATCAAAAAATCGAGCCGTTTTTCAAAATCTTGCAAACGAGTTAATTTCAAAACAACATCCCGATTTATTTAACCATGCCATTATGGATTTTGGTGCAACAGTTTGTTTACCCATAAATCCTAAATGTGAAACGTGCGTTTATAATAAAAACTGCTATGCGTATTTAAAAAATGAAACAGCGGTTTTACCTGTAAAAACCAAAAAAATCACTGTAAAAAATCGTTATTTTCATTATTTATTAGTTCAACAAAACAATAAAATTGCCATACAACAACGCACAAAAAAAGACATTTGGCAACATTTATACGAATTGCCTTTAATTGAAACTTTAATAAACGATGAAGGTTCTATTCATGATCAATTACAAACCTTATATCCATCATCATTTATAAAAAAAATCAACCAAACAGCTATAAAACATAAACTATCGCATCAACAATTGCATATAAATTTCTATAGTATAGAAACCAAAAACACAATTGAAAACTTAAACATGGTTGCTACTAACAGTTTAGAAAACTACGCTTACCCTATTGTAATTTGGAATTTTTTAAAAGATTTTTTTAAGCTTGAAAAAAATTAGTACTTTTGATTTATAAGTATTTATAAAATGTACGGAACTTTAAACAAAGTAACTTTAATTGGTCATTTAGGCGATGAAGTAAAAATTCACTATTTCGAGGGCGGCAATTCTGTGGCGCGCTTTTCAATTGCTACAAATGAAGTGTACATAAATAAAGCAACAAACGAAAAAATTACGTCAACAGAATGGCACAATTTAGTTTTTAAAAACAAAGCTGCCGAATTGTGTGAAAAATTTTTAAGCAAAGGCGATAAAATTTACGTTGAAGGCAAAATACGCACTCGCCACTGGCAAACCGAAGACGGTAACACCAAACACACAACCGAAATTCAGGTAACAGAATTTATATTTTTAACAATTAAAAAAGATATCGATTCTAAAACCAAGGCTATGAAACACACTGATGACGACCGTTTAAGTAATTTTGAAATTCCGAAAATTGCAGATTACGACAAATTGAATGATATACCTTTTTAACCATTAAATTTTAACCCTTTGGACCCCGACCCCGCCACATCACAACTGCTTTTTTTATCAATAACTATTGTTTGTATAGTAGGTTCGTTATATTTTGTAGCACTTTTTGCTGCTGCAGAAGTAGCTTATTTTTCTGCTTCAAAAAAACGTTTTGACGAACTTTCGTATCAATTTCCAAAAAAAACAAAACTATACCAAAAACTACTAAGTAAGCCACTGCAATTACAAGCTACTATTAACTTTAGCAATGCACTTTTTAAAGTTGTTTTTTTATGTAGTATTTTTACGCTGTATAACCATTTTTTTTACACAACATTTATAGGTATTTGTATTTTATTTGCAATTGCAAGCTTTTTATTGGCTTTAATCGGCGAAATTTACCCTAGAATTTACAGCGCACAAAAACAAAACAAAGTTGTAATTACCACTTTAAACACCATTTATTTCTTTACCATTATACTTTGGCCATTTACTTGGATTTTTAAAAAAGCAAACCGTTTTTTAATTGGTAAAATCGATAAAAAAGAACATTCGTTTTCTATGGAACAACTATCACAAGCCTTAGAAATGACCGATTACAACCCAACTAACGAAGATGAACAAAGAATTTTAGAAGGAATTGCATCGTTTGGCTCAACCGAAGTTACCCAAGTAATGACTCCACGTATTGACTTGTTTGCCCTTAATATTGACGAACTTTATCACGAAATTCTACCTCAAATTATAGAAAAAGGCTATTCACGCATACCCGTTTACAAAGAAAGCATTGATCACATTGTTGGGATTTTATATATTAAAGATTTAATTCCGTTTTTAGACAAAAAAGCCTTTCAATGGTCAAGTTTAATGCGCGAACCTTATTTTATACCCGAAAGTAAAAAACTAGACGATTTATTAACCGATTTTCAATCAAACAAAAACCATTTAGCTGTTGTTGTTGATGAATTTGGCGAAACAGTTGGCGTGGTTACTTTAGAAGATATTATTGAAGAAATTGTAGGCGAAATTGCCGATGAATTAGATGAAGACGAAAAATTGTATCAAAAATTAAACGCAAATGTTTATATATTTGACGGTAAAATTTCGATAATAGATTTTTGTAGAATTTTAGATATTAACGACGAACCTTTTGAAGAAAACAGAAAAGATGCCGAATCGTTAGGTGGATTTATTTTAGAACAATTAGAAGATTTTCCAAAAATTAACGATGTTTTTAATTTTGAAAATTACACCTTTAAAATTGTAAACATTCACAAACGCAGATTAGAAAAAATTAAAGTAACCATAAATGAAAATAGTTAAATTTATATACGCAACCACGTTGGTTTTATTAATAAGCAGTTGTAAAAACGATGCCATACCAAAACCCGATGCTTTTTTAAGTTTAGAATACCCAACTGCAACCTACGCCAGTTACACACACCCAAATTGTAATTTTAAATTTAACAAAAACACCAACGCAACTATTAAACCCGAAGAAGCTTGTTCTTTTAAAATTGATTATCCTAAAATGAAAGCAAGCATCTACATGAATTACCGTCCGGTAAACAACAACTTAATGTTGCTTTTAAAAGATGCACAAAAACTAACGTACAACCACACCATAAAAGCAGACGATATTCAAGAATCGGTTTTTGAACACCCTGAAAAAAAAGTGTATGGTATGTTTTACCGCGTAATTGGCGATGCTGCCACAAACGTACAGTTTTACGCTACCGATAGTACTAAAAACTTTGTTGTTGGCACTTTATATTTTTATGCAAAACCAAACTTCGATTCTATTTATCCTGCTACAAAATATATTGAAGACGATATGAAAAAAATAATGGAAACCTTAGAATGGACCAACAATTAATAAAAAAACTCTTGATTTCTCAAGAGTTTTTTTTGTGTTATATAACATTTAACTTAGTAGCAGTTGCGTCTTTTTTATCTTTACTGCAACATCCACCTTTTTTCTTTTTACTTTTTTTATCAGAACAAGACTTTTCGTCTTTTTTATCTGTAGAGCATGATTTTCCTTCTTTTTTAGACGAACAACATTTTTTTTGTTCAGTTTTATCATCCTGAAAAACCATTGCCATTTCTTTAGCAACAGTTAAATTTTCAACTTTGTAAGCACCCTCAGCAATTTCTTCAACCATTTTTTTAATTGCATCTGGATTTTGTTTAGCATCGTCAAATTCAACAGTAGCCGTTTTCGAATCAAAATCAACAGTAGCTGCTTTCACACCTTCCATTTTCGCTAATTTCCCTTCAATAACTTTAGCACAACCTACCGCGCAAGACATTCCTTCTACCTGAAAAGTAGCTTTTTGCATGGTTCCACTTACTTCAGCACTAGAAACTTGTTCTGTAGCTTCAGTAGTTTTTTCAGTTTGCTCTTTTGCTGTTTGGTTACAACTTACCATAAAAGCTGCAGCCATAAATAATAACGATATTCCTTTCAATTTCTTCATATTTAAACAATTTAGTTTAATGCAAATATATTATTTATTTCAAAACTAATAAGTAATTAACTGAATTTTAAGAACTAAAACTATTTATTAAAATAAAAACCCTTCCTGCGCACAAACGCTTGTCCCAAGTTCCTTTATTCATAAGTGGTTGCTTATAGCAGCTATTTGTTAAAAACCGACTTTTACGCCTTACATTCAATTATAAATCATTTTAAAGTAAAGTAGTTAACCTATTTCATAAATGTACATTTAATAACGTTACAGGTGACGGCAAAGTACAAGCGTAGTGCGGGATTAGAAGTACTTCACTTTAGGTTTACCACTATGTTTGTTAATATTCATTTACTTTATATTTAGCACAAAAGCCCGCATTACGCTTATACAATGTTGTAGCAAGTACTTTGTCAGAACAGACTGTCAGGATATTTGTCAATTTCTTTTTCTGCTTGTTCACTTTTAGCTTGCTCAATTTGTTTTATTATAGATTTAGTTTCTCGGTATTCTTGTGCCTCTGGAATTTTAATAAAGTCAACTTCTTTGTCGTATTTCTCTTTTATAACGTTTTCAATTTCCTCTAATGTTACTCTGAAATATTCTTTTCGATAGTTAACTTTGTTAATTCTTCTGTCATCAAATTCTTTTTGTAATAGATTCTCTAGTTCAGGTGCATTATCTGTAAAAATTAAAGCGTGTAAATCAAATCGAAATGGAACAGAAGCATCTCCTAATTCTCGAACTCTATCCAACGGTTCTAGTCTTCGAGTCATTCCAATTTTATAAATATTTTCTCCAAATGAACCAATATTTGAAATAATATAAACGTGACCAGATTTAGTTTCTTGAGCTCGTGAAATTGCTCTTTCTTTTGCTTCGTGGGCTTCTTTTAAGCTTTGTTGTAAGTGTACAATCTGTTGGTTTAATTTATCTAATTCTTCGCCACTAACTAACCCTAATTCTTTTTGTGCCATTTCTAACGCCTTTTGAAATCTTTTTTCTTCAAGTTCAGCTTCTTTTGCAGCTTTTTCAAATTCTCTCTGCGCTCGTTCTTCCTCTCTTTGCTCTTCCCGTATTGTTCTTTCCTCTTCTTTTTCTTGATATTTTTTGTGTTCTAATTCATATGCTAAATGAAGTTCATCTAATTTTAATTTCAAATATTCATCTGTAATACGAACATCATTGGATTGTCCAAGTTTATTAATAGCATTGAATGCTTTAATTATTCTTTCTTCAAATCTTTTAACGTTATTCCATTTTACTTTTGTAGTTAGAGTATCACATTCTCCATTAAATGCTCTTAAAGTTAAATTTATATAACGACTAGTCATAATCTCGCCTTGTTTTCGGCTGTTTCCGACTGTCCAATTAGTAGAACAAACACAAGCATTTCCTTCTTTGATTAATTCCTTTTGTTTAGTAACAATTTTTGTTAATTCTTCTTTGTATTTCTCTGAAGTATCATAATCTAAAATTGGGTCATAAATACCAAGTTCTATAAATTCAAGGTCATTTTGGTATAGCTTAATATCTCTTTCTAATTCTTTGAAAATTGATTTTGCTTCTATATATCTATCATTTAGGTTAAAAGCTTTTATATGGATTTCATTCAATTCTTTTTGTTCAGTTTCTTTTGAACTTTTGAGTTTTTCAATTTCTAGATTCAGAGAATGTAAATTGTTAAGACTGTCATTGAATGATTTTGCAGTATTTGTTAATTCATTCAATTCTCTTTGTTCAGTTTCTTTTGAACTTTTGAGTTTTTCAATTTCTAGATTCAGAGAATGTAAATCGCTAAGACTGTCATTGAATGATTTTGCAGTATTTGTTAATTCATTCAACTCTTTTTGTTCAGTTTCTTTTGAACTTTTGAGTTTTTCAATTTCTAGATTCAGAGAATGTAAATCGTTAAGACTGTCATTGAATGATTTTGCAGTATTTGTTAATTCATTCAATTCTATGTTTTTGTTTTCAATCTCTTTCTCTATTGATACAATTCCGTTGTACTTATTTAAGTCAGTATTTAGTTTATCATATTCTTTTGTTTTTTGTTCTATTTCCGATTTTAGATTTTTTTTAACCTTAATAAAGTTCAAAACTGTTAGGATTAGTGCAATTCCTAAAACTAGTATAACTATTATTAATCCTAATTCCATAATTTTCGGTTTGGTTTTTTAGTATTTGCTACAACGGGGCGGCTGCTTTGCGAAGTTCTTTTTTCGAGCTTGCTCGGAGAAAGGATTTAGCAAAATCGCATGATGTGCGAAGTTCGCGAAGCGACAAGCGCATCGTGCGGTGTAGCCGCCGCCCCGATGTGGCGAAAGGAGCGTAAGCGGATTTCGCCACATCGATTAAGGCTTTGCGTTCGGGCGGGAAATCGAAGCCGAAACGCTGAGCTAATGTACAAATTTCAATAGAATTACAAATGTTGAGTTTTGCGCTTCAGCCCGCCTGACGCAAAACCCTTGTTAGCTGTGGTTTTTTATTTCACGTTCATTGTCATTGTTAAATTGTCAAAATATTTTCCATCTTGTTTAAAAAAATTTTTCATTATTCCGTTTTCTTCAAATCCGATTTTACGATACAAACCTAATCCTAATTCGTTGTCAGTGTATACTTGAAGCCAAAGTAGTTCAAGTATTGAATTTTCTTTTGCCCATTCAATTGCTAATTTTAACAATGCTGTTCCAAGTCCTGTATTTCTCCATTCTTTCAGCATTCCCATTCCAATTACTGCGGTATGTTCCATAATCTTTCTTCGGTTGCCTGTTAAATCAATATTTCCGACTATCTCATTGTCAAATTCAGCGATTAGAAGCAAAGAATTTTCGTTTGTCAAAAAGTAATTAATCCACTCTTTTTCTTGTTCAATTGTAAGTTTAATTTCTTGTTCTAGTTTTGGAATATATTCGCTTTGTGGAACATATATTTTTATACAATTGAGTAGCTTTTCCGCATCATCAATTTCTGCTTGTCTAATTGTTACAGTTTTTTGATTTTTAAGTGTCAATATTTGTTGTTTGAATTTTTGCATCGTCGTTGGTTAAAATCACAGCTAACTCTCAAATATACGCAATTAACATTTGTAAATAGTTGTAAATGTTTACAAATAGCTGTTGATAATGTTATTCATAAAAATTTTTAAATCTGCAATTGGTATTTTAGTAACCGTTTCTAACACTTTATCATCATCAAATTTAATCATCAAAACACCTTTGTTACTTCTTCATATCCAACTTGTTTTATATCAAATTTGATATTTTCAAGCATAAATTCCTTTACATTATCTTTAAACCAATAGTAATCTACAACGTATGTCAACTTTGTAAATCGGTTGCAAAAAGTAAATAAAAAAAAACCCTAACTTTTAACAAGTCAGGGTTTTTGTGCGGGTGATAGGACTCGAACCTACACACCTTGCGGCACCAGATCCTAAGTCTGGCGTGTCTACCAATTTCACCACACCCGCGGCTTTAGGAAGAACTTACTGTTCTTTTAAGACGTTGCAAATATACAAATGCTTTTTTATTCTGCAACAAAAAAACATTAAATTTTTATAGCTATATTTGTTCGTAAACATTACAAATCAATTAAATTACATAATGGATCTAATAAAAAATTACGTTCAACAAAACAAGGAACGCTTTATAAATGAACTTGTTGACTTATTAAAAATACCATCGGTTAGTGCAGACAGCGCCTACTCACAAGACGTTTTAAACACTGCCGAAAAAGTAAAAGATTTTTTAGAAAAAGCAGGTTGTGACAAAGTAGAATTATGTGAAACACCTGGTTACCCTATTGTTTATGCCGAAAAACACGTTGATGCTAGCTTACCAACCGTACTTGTGTACGGGCATTACGATGTACAACCAGCCGACCCAATTGAACTTTGGGATTCGCCCCCTTTTGAACCTGTAATTAAAAAAACAGAAATTCACCCTGAAGGTGCCATTTTTGCACGTGGTGCTTGTGATGATAAAGGGCAAATGTTTATGCATGTTAAAGCCCTTGAATTAATGATGCAAACCAACACTTTGCCTTGTAACGTAAAATTTATGATTGAAGGTGAAGAAGAAGTAGGTTCGGCATCGTTGGCATGGTTTGTTGAAAGAAATCAAGAAAAATTAAAAAATGATGTTATTTTAATATCTGATACCGGAATGATTTCTAATACGCAACCTTCTATCACTACTGGTTTGCGTGGTTTAAGTTATGTTGAGGTAGAAGTTACTGGCCCTAACCGCGATTTACATTCGGGATTATACGGTGGTGCAGTTGCCAACCCAATTAACATTCTTACAAAAATGATTTCGTCGTTACATGATGAAAACAACCACATTACCATTCCTGGTTTTTACGATAAGGTTGAAGAATTATCAAAAGAAGAACGCGATGAAATGGGCAAACGTCCTTTTTCGTTAGACGATTATAAAAAAGCCCTAGATATTAAAGAAGTTCATGGCGAAACTGGCTACACTACCAATGAACGCAACTCTATAAGACCAACTTTAGACGTGAATGGAATTTGGGGCGGTTACACTGGCGAAGGTGCTAAAACGGTAATTCCATCAAAAGCATTTGCTAAAATTTCAATGCGTTTGGTTCCAAACCAAGATTGGGAAGAAATTACCGAATTGTTTAAAAAGCATTTTGAAAGTATTGCACCTGCATCGGTTAAAGTTGTGGTAAAACCACATCACGGTGGACAAGGTTACGTTACCCCTATTGATTTTGTTGGATACCAAGCAGCAGCTAAAGCGTATAACGATACATTTGGCGTAGCACCAATACCTGTACGTTCGGGCGGAAGTATTCCTATTGTGGCTTTGTTTGAAAAAGAATTAAAGTCTAAAACAATTATGATGGGCTTTGGTTTGGATTCTGATGCGATACATTCACCTAACGAACATTATGGCATTTTTAATTATTTAAAAGGTATTGAAACCATTCCATTATTCTTTAAATATTTCACTGAAATGTATAAGTAATTAACTGTTATAAAAATATGTATTAACTAATTTTATTTACCTTTTTTTAGAATTAGTTAATACATATTACTAAAATAATTAATTTTAAAATGTTATAAATTATAATTTAACCAAAAAAATGCGTTTTAAAATTAAAATTTTAGTTTTTTTACTTATTTCAGTAAATAAATTATTTGGGCAAAATTTTAATAATTACAATACAGAAATCAATAATTGTATTCGTAAAGCCGATTCTTGCAAAGTAAAACTTGATTACACAAATTCTTTTAATTACTTATCAAAAGCACTTAATCAAGCTAAAAAAACAAAAAATATAAATGCTGAAGTCTATTGCAACATTAAATTAATAGAACTGTTCCGGCATGCTAGTATTTTTAAAAAATCAGAATTTTATCTAACCAAAACAGAAACTTTAATAAGTAAAAACAAAGATAAGATTACCGATTTTAACTTAATGTCTTTTTATAGCCGAAAAGCTGCTTTGTATTCAGAATATTACAACATTGCCGATTCGGTTAATTATTATTCAACCAAAACATTAACTTTAGCAAAAAAATTACAAAATTTAGATTTTCAGTTTATTAGTTTAATGGAAATTGGTTTTTACTACGAACAAACCAATTCACTAGGAAATGCTATAGCTTATTATGAAAAGGGTTTACAAGTTGCGAAACAACACAACAAAACTTCAGAATATTGCGATGCCTTAATTAATTTAGCCAGAACACTTGAAAAAACAAAATATTATAACCTTGCAATAGATAAATGTAACGAAGGTTTAAAAATTTTAGAAACAAGCGATAACTATTTTCAAAAATTACTTTTTTATGAAATTAAACAAAAAGCTTATCTAAATCTAGGTAATAAATCGGCTGCTTATGACAATTTAAAGCAACGATTAAAATACACAGATAAATATTATGAAAATAGTATTCAAATTAAGCTAATAGAAGAAAGCAAAAAATATGATTTATTAGAACGCGACAAGACAATTTCACAAAAAGAAAAAGATATTAAAACTGCAAAGTAAATTGAAATTTTACTACTTCTTATTCTTACTTTGTGTATGGTTGGAATAATTACGATGTGGAAATACAGTAAAAAACTAAAAACAATAAACAACAAATTAAAGGTTTATTCCGAAGAAAACATTTTCTTATTAAACGAAGCTAACCACCGAATTAACAACAATTTACAAATAATTATAATTTTATTAACCGAAGAACTTGATAAAATCGATGAATCAAATCAGGAAAGTTTATCAATAAAAAATGTACTAACTAAAATAGAATCGGTTGCAACTTTACACAAACATCTTTATCAAAATACTGATAAAAAAATGGTAAACATTAAAAATTATTTAAATGAGATATTAAATAATTTTAAAGAACTGTTTTTAGAAAAAGAAATTGCAGTAAACCGCAAATTTTGCAATTACGAATTACCAATTGATTTAGCAATGTACTTAGGCTTACTATGTACAGAGTTATTAATAAACTCTATAAAATATGCTTTTAAAAACCAAAAAAATAAATTAATTTCGATTGAATTAAATGTTAATCAATCTATTTTACACATTAAATATTCCGATAATGGACAAGGATCAATAGGCAAAACAATAGACCCTGTGCTTGTTACTCTATTTGTCAGCAAATAAACGCAAATTATAAAATTGAAACTGTATCGGGTTTTGAATTATATATTACCAAACAATTAACAACAAATGAATAACAGTAACTGTAAAATATTAATTGTAGAGGACGAAATTTTAATAGCCAACTTTATTTTAAAAATGCTACAAAATGAAGGCTTTACTACTACAGAAGTTGCTTACAACTCAATTACAGCACTTGAAAAATTCGCAACTTTTTTACCCGAAATCATACTACTTGACATTAATCTAGAAACCAAAAATTCAGGAATAGAATTAGCTAAAAAGAAAAACAAACAAGCCAAAATTATTTACTTAACAGCACAAAACGATACTGAAACCATACAAAAAGCAATAGAAACTAACCCTGAAACGTATTTAACCAAACCCATTAAAAAAACCGATGTTTTAGCAGCTATACAATTAGCTAGTATAAAAAACACAACTAAACATATAACTATACGCAATGGTTATACCAATGAAATTATTAGTTTTGACGCTATTTTATATATCATAGCCGAAAAAAACTATATAGACATTTATACTTTAAATGGCAAGTTTACTATACGCAAATCATTATCGCATTTTTTAGAAGAACTACCTGCAAACTTCATTCAAATTCATCGCTCAATAGTAATCAACAAAAAACATATCCAAAAAAAATCGGCAAGTAAGGTTTTTATAAATAATGTTGAACTTACCATATCACGTAATTTTACTTTTACGTTGTAAATAAATTTTATATCAACTAGTAAGTATTTTACTCGCAATTCTATACCAACTGTTGTTCATATACATAAACTTGTATTTGGTCCCTTTTTTTTTTAAGTCCATTTTATTAAAAAGTAAATTTACTCATAAACTTTAATTATTAATTTATGAATGAACTATTACAAAGTAATAGTTTATCGGTTCCGTTAGAATTAGATAAATTATTAGAAGAATATAATGGATCAAAAGTGGAAGAAACACCATATATTGAAAAACTAATTTCTTACAATGGTTATTATAGTTTGGATACAGTACCAGGTGCATTTTTTTCTATTGATACCAAAGAAATTTGCCTAAATAAACAAATCACTCAAAAGTCAAAGAAAATAAAACTTTCAATTGTTACAATTTCGTTTTCTTTAGATGGCAAAACATCTCAAGAATACAAAATTAACAATCATGTTTCTTTTCAAAATAATGTTTTAACAATCCAAAATGTTCTTCAAATAACTTTTGCCCGTGAGTTTGAAAATGGTAAATTAACAACTATTTATGGTGAAATTAACGGTAGTAAAATTACAGGTTACACGTATTTTAACCCTGTTGATCTATCTGTTTTTTGTGGCAATTACATAAACACAAAAAACAATCGAATAGATTTATCTATTACACACAAAAACAATTTTATTGACGTAATGTATCGGGTAAATGATTCATTAGTTTCAATCCCGCTTTATACATACAATACAGCAATGTATGTTTTGCAATTTCACAATTTAGACATCACTTATACCTTAATGTTGGGTACTGCTGCTAAAAATGGATTAGCATGCAGTGTAACTTCAACTCAAAACAATGATCAATCCTTTTTATTAACTATTATTTAATTTAAAGATTATGAAAAAAATTATATTATTAATCCTGTTTGGTTTTTTTAGCTTAATTAATACAAAAGCGCAATGTGACGGTAAAACAATTAATTTTGGATATAGCAATAGTGGTTTTCCAGTCTTTAGTGGAACTTTTTCATATATTGGTATGAAAAATGGTAAGTGCGAGTTTAAACATACAAATCAATATAATGAAATTTTACGTATTTTTTGGAATAATGGAGCTTGGGTATTTCAAACTGACTATGGGTCAAACCTCTATTACACAACAACAGATGTGGGGAGTTTACCCCCAAATTTTCAAACAGGAAATTGGCAACATAGCATTGGGCATCTTGTTCCGAATCAGGTAGATGGTTCAGGAACAGTTAAAGCTTTTGTTAATAATCCTACATTAACAAATGCAACAAATTGTGCACTAAACAATGGTTCTGCAAATATTACAACAAATAGTTTTGGTATTGCACCATATACATATAGTTGGAAAAACGCATTAGGCAATGTAATTTCCACAACAAGCTCAGCATCAAACCTAACAACAGGCTCATATACAGTAATTGTAACTGATGGATCTGGTGAAATAAACGAAAAATCATTTACTATAGGAGAATCCTTGGTTACACCAACTATCTCTTCTCAAACGAATGTTTCGTGTAATGGTGGTACTAATGGTTCAGCTACGATAACAGCTACTGGCGGTACAGCTCCTTACACCTATTCTTGGTCTCCAAGTGGCGGAACTGCTGCTACAGCAACCGGTTTAGCTGCAGGCACTTATACATGTACAATAACCGATGCGAATGCATGTTCAAAAACAGTAAGTACAACCATTACACAACCAACAACATTGATGCTTACTAATGCAGCACAAACAAACGTTTCATGTAATGGTGGATTTAATGGCTCAGCCTCTGTTAACGCAGCTACAGGAGGAACTGGACCTTATTCTTATAATTGGACACCTGGAAATCCTACAGGAGATGGAACATTGTCGGTGAGCGGATTAGATGCAAGAACGTGGACATGTACCGTAACCGATGCTAATGGATGTACAAAAACAGTTACTACAACCATTACACAACCTACAACTGCTTTAAACGGAAGTATTGCTAAAACAGATGTTTCATGTAACGGCGGTACTAATGGTTCAGCTACGATAACAGCTACTGGCGGTACAGCTCCTTACACCTATTCTTGGTCTCCAAGTGGCGGAACTGCTGCTACAGCAACCGGTTTAGCTGCAGGCACTTATACATGTACAATAACCGATGCGAATGCATGTTCAAAAACAGTAAGTACAACCATTACACAACCAACAACATTGATGCTTACTAATGCAGCACAAACAAACGTTTCATGTAATGGTGGATTTAATGGCTCAGCCTCTGTTAACGCAGCTACAGGAGGAACTGGACCTTATTCCTATAATTGGACACCTGGAAATCCTACAGGAGATGGAACATTGTCGGTGAGCGGATTAGATGCAAGAACGTGGACATGTACCGTAACCGATGCTAATGGATGTACAAAAACAGTTACTACAACCATTACACAACCTACAACTGCTTTAAACGGAAGTATTGCTAAAACAGATGTTTCATGTAATGGTGGTACTAATGGTTCAGCTACGATAACAGCTACTGGCGGTACAGCTCCTTACACCTATTCTTGGTCTCCAAGTGGTGGAACTGCTGCTACAACAACTGGTTTAGCTGCAGGAACCTATACATGTACTATTACCGATGCTAATGGATGCACAAAAACAGTTACTACAACCATTCTACAACCTACAACTGCTTTAAACGGAAGTATTGCTAAAACAGATGTTTCATGTAATGGTGGTACTAATGGTAAGGCTACAGTAACAGCTACTGGTGGTACAGCTCCTTACACCTATTCTTGGTCTCCAAGTGGTGGAACTGCTGCTACAGCAACTGGTTTAGCTGCAGGAACCTATACATGTACTATTACCGATGCTAATGGATGTACAAAAACAGTTACTACAACCATTACACAACCTACAACTGCTTTAAACGGAAGTATTGCTAAAACAGATGTTTCATGTAATGGCGATATTAATGGTAAGGCTACAGTAACAGCTACTGGTGGTACAGTACCTTATACCTATTCTTGGTCTCCAAGTGGTGGAACTGCTGCTACAGCAACTGGTTTAGCTGCAGGAACCTATACATGTACTATTACCGATGCTAATGGATGTACAAAAACAGTTACTACAACCATTACACAACCTACAACTGCTTTAAACGGAAGTATTGCTAAAACAGATGTTTCATGTAATGGTGGTACTAATGGTTCAGCTACGATAACAGCTACTGGTGGTACAGTACCTTATACCTATTCTTGGTCTCCAAGTGGCGGAACTGCTGCTACAGCAACCGGTTTAGCTGCAGGCAATTATACATGTACTATTACCGATGCTAATGGATGCACAAAAACAGTTACTACAACCATTACACAACCTACAACTGCTTTAAACGGAAGTATTGCTAAAACAGATGTTTCATGTAATGGTGGTACTAATGGTAAGGCTACAGTAACAGCTACTGGTGGTACAGCTCCTTACACCTATTCTTGGTCTCCAAGTGGTGGAACTGTTGCTACAGCAACTGGATTAGCTGCAGGAACCTATACATTTACTATTACCGATGCTAATGGATGCACAAAAACAGTTACTACAACCATTACACAACCTACAACTGCTTTAAACGGAAGTATTGCTAAAACGGATGTTTCATGTAATGGTGGTACTAATGGTAAGGCTACAGTAACAGCTACTGGTGGTACAGTACCTTATACCTATTCTTGGTCTCCAAGTGGTGGAACTGCTGCTACAGCAACCGGTTTAGCTGCAGGAACCTATACATGTACTATTACCGATGCTAATGGATGTACAAAAACAGTTGCTACAACCATTACACAACCTACAACTGCTTTAAACGGAAGTATTGCTAAAACAGATGTTTCATGTAATGGTGGTACTAATGGTAAGGCTACAGTAACAGCTACTGGTGGTACAGTACCTTATACCTATTCTTGGTCTCCAAGTGGTGGAACTGCTGCTACAGCAACTGGTTTAGCTGCAGGAACCTATACATGTACAATTACCGATGCGAATGGATGTACAAAAACAGTTACTACAACCATTACACAACCAGCAGCATTAATTGCAGAAGCAACTCAAAATTATCCAGCAACTTGTTTACAAAATTCCAATGCAAGTGCAACAGTAGCAATATCTGGCGGAACAGCACCTTATTCATACGCATGGGATAACGGCGTAAATACAGCAACTGCTAATAATCTTTCTGTTGGAAATCATACGGTGATGATAACAGATGCGAATGGTTGCAAAACTACAGCTACTATTGCAACAACTTTTGCAGATACAGTAGCACCTGTTCCAAGTATAGTAAACTTACCAACTATAACTAAAGAGTGTGCCGTTTTATCAACAGATATTATTGCACCAACAGCAACTGATAACTGTGCAGGCATTTTAACTGCAACTACAACAAGTGCATTGAGTTATACTAATGAAGGAACCTACACTATTACTTGGACTTATAATGATGGTAATGGTAACACAACTACACAATTACAAACCGTTGTTGTACAACCATCTCCATTAGCAAATACAACATTAAACAGCTTAACAACTGTTTACAATGGGTCTGCTCAAACATTAAATGTCACAAATTTACCTGCAAATGCAAGTGTGTCATATAGTATCAATCCTGATACAGGACTAAATAATGGAGCTATTAATGCAGGTACATATGTTATAACAGCTGTTGTAACCCCCCCAATTACATCTGTAAACTGTGAAAAGAAAACTTTAACTGCTAATCTTGTTATAGAAAAAGCTACCCAAACTATTGCTTTTAATGAATTAGATGCCTTAATTTTAGAAAATGCTGCTGATTTTCAACTAGCGGCAACAGCTACATCAGATTTACCAATTAATTATAGTTATACATATAACCAAAGTAGTGCAGCTGCAACAGTAACAAGTCAAGGGTGGGTTGAACTTCAACATTCGGGATCTATTTTTATAACAGCGCATCAAGATGGTAACAACAATTATCTTCCTGCAACAGTTGTTGAACGTGAATTAATTATAAACAGTAAAGATGCAACAATCCATCAATTAGTCATCAACGAAAAAGTTTATAATGAACCTAATGAAGACATCTATTACATGCAAAATTGTGATGCTTTATCGAACGAAGTAGCAATAGATGTGAACACCGAATTTGGAGCTACAGTTATACCAGCAAATAAATTTACTATAATTACTCCTAAACCAGGCATTTTTAGAAAAACAATCACCATTACTTCTGAAAATGGTGAAGTTACTAAAACGTATAATATAGTAATTGAACGTCCATTTAATTTTGATGATATTGTAATTCAAAAATTTGATAATACACTTCTTGTAAACAACAATCCGGAAACAAACGGTGGCTATCGTTTTGTTAAGTATCAATGGTATAAAAACGATGTGCTTGTAGGTGAAAACCAAGTATATTCTGTAGGAAATAGTACTCAAGATATTTTAGATGAAACAGCACTATATAGTGTAACAGTTACAACCGAAAATGGTGATGTAATACATACCTGTGCTAGTGAAGTTACAAGAAAACATAATTTTAAAATTAATGTGTACCCAAATCCGGTAAATACTAACGAAGAATTACAAGTGGTTTTCGATTACCCGTCATCATCGTTCAATGGAGCAACGGCCGAATTATTTACTACAACAGGCAAACGCATACATTCGGCTGTTTTAAAAGAAAAAGTTTCTTCAGTACAATTACCAGCAGAAATTTCATCAGGTATATATATACTTGTATTAAATATTGAAGGTAAACAAGAAGTAATTAAAGTAATCGTAAAATAATAAATCATGAAACTAATGAAAAAAAACAGTAATTTACATGTAATTTTAGGTTGTTTTACAACATTACTTATAACAAATACTACGCTAGCTCAGGAGTGGAGCATTGAAGGCGGCGCACATTTTATAAATCAACGAAAAGAAAATGCATTTCCAATATCAGGTAAGTCTGAAGGATTTTCTGTTGGAATTGGGTACAGTAAATATCTAAATACAAATTGGAGTTTAAATACAGGAATATCTTATTTTAACAGCAAAATAAATTTTGCAGCTTCAAATATTAATGGAACTTACAATGAAACAGATATGGAAAATGATTCTTTTGAATTTCGTTATAATGTAGAATCTTTTGAAGAAAAGATACAATGTAGTAGTTTTCGTATTCCACTTACTTTACAATACGAAACTTTAGGAATTGTTCGTTGGTATATGCGTACTGGGGTTGTTTACGATATTTCTATTGGGAATTCAAAATACAATCAAAATTGGGGAAACATTAAAACTTCGGGGTATTATCCACAATGGGATGCAGAGTTACATGGACCTAATTATGTAGGATTCGGTAACATGGGTAACCTACACCATGAAGGAAATTTTAAACTTCAAAATAATTTTTCATGGTTAGTTGAAACTGGTGTAAAACAACAATTACGAGCTGTAGATGACATTTATCTTGGTTTATTTTTTGAGTTGGGCTTAAATAATATTCGTCCAAAAACGGATGCAACTGAAAAAGCAATTGTTTACACCAAAAATATACAAGAGCCTTTAGTTTATAACTCTGTCTTAAACCAAGAAATATATAAAGATAAAAAATTGGCTTTATATACAATTGGCTTTAAAATAAGATATGCTATTGATTTTTAAGATATTAAGTTAATATAAAAAAAAAAAAAAAAATCCACTTCGTTTTGAAGTGGATTTTTTATAATAAGTTTAAAATTATTTTGCAGCTTGTACTGTATCTGTTGTTGCAGTTGCACCTTCGGTTGCAGGTGTAGTTTCAGCACTTGTAGTATCTTGTTTAACTATTGGTTGTTCTGGAGCCACATCGCTAGTTTCAACAACTTTTGTAGTACCTTTTACTGGTTTAGCATCAATTGTTGAATTTCCACAACTTCTGTATAAAAAGAAAATAAGAACTACCCCTAACATTAAAGGAATTAAACTGTATTTAAACGCATTACCGCTTTTGTCTTGACCGTTATTCATAATTTTAAATTTTTTGATAATCACTAAAACGTGACAAATATACTATCTTTTTTAGCATTTTTTTACCACTTGCATTAAAATATTATTGACTAATGCAAAAAACAAATATTTAAATACTTAATTGGTTACTTATTTTTTTCTTCAATCCATAAACTCATGTATTTTAAAGCTTGTAAACTTTGATGCCACAATATTTTTTGAATGATTAGTTTTTTACGGTGTTCTTCTAAATTATTCTGTAAATTCAGCAATAAATTCGCTAAAACCCCATTCCAAATTTTAAAAGAAAAACACGTATTTATAATTAACAATCCGTTTACCACTGCATTATCCCAACTTTCTTCATTGGTATATAATTCGTAAACAGCATTTACAAAATCGGTTTCATTCGTAGCAATAATACCCGCCCAATTATCTGCTGTAATTCCTTCGCTACCAATATTTGTGGTTACACTAGGCAGTTTATTTTTAAAACCATCTATAAACTTACCTTTTAACCCCGCACCAAATGGAATGGGCGCTGTTAAAATTCGGTAATTTTGCATGGTTGTGTTTACATCATCAGCTTTTCCTTTAATAATAAAACCAGTTGCTACATTGTGCAATTGATTAATTTTATGTGTTGGATAAGCTCCGTAAATATGTATTTCAATATTCTTTATTCTTTTTCTAATTTCGGGCCATACTTTTTTAAGTTGTAATACCGTTTCGAAATTAGGTTCGTGAATAAAATTACCAATAAACATTAAGTTTTTTCGTTGATGAAAATTCGGCAATTTATTAAAGATGTCAATCTGTAAATCGTGTTCAATAAAAGGCAAATACAGTAATTGATTTGGAGAAACATTAAATTCTTTAACCAACAAATCGTATTCAAATTGTGAAATTATAAGCGATAAATCGCATCTGTAAATCGCAGCTAATTCACGATAACAATCTGGGGAGTCGTAATTAATTTCTATATTTTTTTTATACGCAATCGTTCGTGCTTTTCTAACAAAATGTAAGTCTTCGGTATCTAAAACTGTTAAAACGTTTGGCAAACATTCTTTTACGCGCCACCCAAACTGTTCTTCGGTTACAAAACGGTCGTAAACCACAATAGTTGGTTGTAAATTGCTAATAAACGTATTAAACGATTCGTTATTTAATGCAATTGTATGTTCTTGTACCTGCATTTCATTTAATGCAAATGATGCTACCGATTTTGATGCTGCACTAGCAAAGTGAATATCTTTTGTAATTAACTGTAATTGCTGAATTAACTGCAACATGTGCCAACCTGCTGCCGATGATGTAGGTTCGGGCCAAACCAAACCTATAATTAAAATTCTATTGTTCATTTAACAAATATCTAAGTTAATTTCAAAACACACTAATGTTATTTAATTTGTAAATTTGCAAAAAAATATCTTATTAAATGTTAGGACTTAAATTATTAACCGATCCACGTTGGGCAAATATAGCCGAAAGTAATATTGAAGAAATTTTAACCGATCATGCATGGTGCGAACAAAAAGCAGCAACTAATGCCATTACTATAATTACCTATAATTCTGAACACGAAGATTTGGTTACAGCCATGACCGAAATTGCCATTGAAGAAATGGAGCATTTTAAAATGGTGCACGATATTATTAAGCAACGTGGCTATACTTTAGGACGCGAACGAAAAGATGATTATGTTAACCAACTTTATAAATTTATGAAGAAAGACGGCAGCCGCAACGATGCTTTTATTGATAGATTGCTTTTTGCTGCAATGATTGAAGCTAGAAGTTGCGAACGCTTTAGAGTGCTTTCTGAAAATATTAAAGACGATGAATTAGCTAAATTTTACCGAGATTTAATGATTTCTGAAGCAGGACATTACACTGCTTTTATAAAATTTGCTAAAAAATATACCGAACGAACCGATGTTGATAAACGTTGGAAAGAATGGCTTGATTTTGAAGGGCAACTTATACAAAATTACGGCACAAAAGAAACCGTTCACGGATAAAAAAATAACACCTTGGTATTAACCAAGGTGTTTTTTTTATTCTAACCTAGTCACTGCATTACCATTCTTATTGTTGTAACCGTTATGTAAATTTATTTTAAACTGTATGTACGAATTTACCGGTTTATTGTTTTTAATTGCTGGCACCCATTGATTTGATTTCTCAATAGTTTCGCGAATAACATCTTTACATAAACTAAAATCTTCATTTACAAAATCAACTTTAGCAACTTTACCTTTATCGGTAACTAAAACTTCAATGATTACCGATGCCTGTTTCCCTTTAAACTTGCCACGTTTACATATTTTTGTAGCAGCTTCTATCTTTTTTAACAAAACATTGTAACCGCCATGGTATTTCGCCATTACATCTACCTCTCTATAAACTATTGTTTCGGTAATTTCTGATTGTTCAGCGTTTTCGCTTTGAGCTTGGGTTGAAACTGTTAATAATCCAATTAAAAGTAAATAAAAAAAATTTGTTTTCATAAGTAAAATAGTGTTTAAGCAAATATACAACTTTGTTTGTTTCTTTAAAATTATAGTATTGTTTATTATTTTTGCTAAAAATTTGCCCATGTATCATTACAAAAACTCCTTTATAAACTTTACCGATTTTGGCAAAGGCAATGCCGTATTGCTTGTTCATGGTTTTTTAGAAAACGAAACCATGTGGCAAAAAACAACTGCTGCTTTACAAAAAAAGTACCGTGTAATAACAGTTGATTTATTGGGTCATGGCAAAAGTGATTGTTATGGTTATGTGCATAACATGGAAGAACAAGCCGATATGCTTTTTGGTTTAATTAACCACTTACGCTTGCGTAAAGTAACACTTGTTGGTCATTCAATGGGTGGATATGTTTCTTTGGCATTTGCAGAATTATATCCGGATAATGTTAGAGCGCTGGTGTTGTTAAATTCTTCGGCACAAGCTGATTCTGACGAACGTAAAATAAACCGCTCTCGTGCAATTGAAGTTGTAAAGAAAAACAGTAATGCATTTATACAAATGGCTACTCAAAATTTATTTAACGAACAAGCACACCTACTGTTTAAAACCGAAATTAATCATTTTACTCAACAAGCTTTAAAAACACCTGTACAAGGTATAATAGCTGCGTTAGAAGGAATGAAAAACAGAATGGATCGTGAAGCTTTATTGCATTTTGGCCCATATCCTAAATTGATTATTGCAAGCGAAAACGACACCATTATTCCTATTGAAGATATTAAAAACCAGGTTATTGACGCCGACGTTACTTTTAAAACAATACCAGGTGGACATGTTTCAACCATTGAACAAAACGAATTAGTTAATGAACTTTTATTGCATTTTTTAAAGAAAAACGGTTAATTTTCTTGTTCAATAAAAGCAATTTGGCTATTTAAAATTTCTGCAATTATTATTGACAATTCTTCTTTAAATTCATGTAGCATTTCCTTTGTCATTACATCAAACAACTGTTTATCTTGTTTTATTCCAAACATTAAATAACCCGATTTTCTGTTTTTAAATGAGTAAATTCCGGCTTGTATAGGCAAATTAGTTTTATCATAATACATAAAACCATATAAAAGCAATTGCAACGCTTTTTCAAACTTAATATCTTTTGTAAGTCCTTCAATTTGACTAATTTGTACCTGATTAAGCTCCACTTTACCCGTTTTATAATCAACAATACGCAAAATGCCGTTTCTAACTTCTATTCTATCTGCTATACCAGAAATAGTTACATGATATGGTAATTGGCTGTGTTGTAATTCTGCAGATAAGCGTTGCTCTAAACCAACAATTTCAACAACATCACCTGCTTCTAACAATTGTTTTTCAAGCATTAAAAAATGATAAATATTGCGCTTAGCTACTTCAAAAGCTAATAAGTTTTTGCCTTGTTTTTCTTTTGTGTCGGAGAAATTAATTTCAAATTGCTTTAAAATTTCATTTTCATATATATCAAACAAACTTTCAATATTTTGCAAAGTAAGTTGTTGCCCTACAAAAGGCAAATACATACTTTCTAAAGCCCCATGAATTATAGTTCCAAGGGTATTTAAAGCAATATTTTCTTCAACCTCATCTACTTCTCTAACACCTAAAACACGCTGCATATAAAACTGAAAAGGATTGCGAATGTAATTACTTATAGCCGATGGCGAAAAGCCGTTGCCTGTTGCTATTTCTTTTAATCGATTTTGTAACAGTGGTGATTTTGCAACATTTAATAATTGATTAATTGTTTTTGGCGTTTGTGCAAAATAATTTGAAACCTTTATTGTATGTTTAACGTGTGGATCTAACAATAACTGCGTAATAAACCTACTTTTTTCGCCAGCATCTAACCCTTCAGAATCTGAATTATATAACAAATAAATATTTTTAGCACGTAATAACAAATGGTAAAAATGATAGGTATAAATAGCATCTTTCTCTTTAAAAGTAGGCAAACCTAATTCAACTTTTACATCGTGCGGAATAAAAGAATTCATTGTTTTTCCTGCAGGAAATTTCCCTTCATTAACCGATGTTATGATTACATTTTCAAAATCCAATACCCTACTTTCTAACACACCCATTATTTGTAAACCTTCAAGCGGTTCCCCTTCAAACGATACTTCGGCTAAATCGGCAATTTGTTTATAAATAGTGACTAGTTGTTGGGGAGATGTAATTACTTGGTATTTTAATTGATAATTTTTTAGTTGTACAATTACTTTGTAAAATGCATGTAAAAATGTTAATGAAACATCGTCGTTGTTCTCTTTTAAAAACGCACGAAGTTTAAAAATCAATTGCATTAATTTTTCAATAATTGAAAGCGAATCTTCAACCCAAGGCAAAGTAATTAATTGTAAAACATCGTTCGCATTTTGATAAGTTTCTAATTTTGAAAAATCGAAAAAAGAAAAATTTCTTTTATTAATTTCATCTACCACTTTTTTGGTTTGGGCCAAATGTGCTATCAAAGGGTGTGAAAAAACATCTAAAACCTCTTTATGGTAAAAAACAGCCTTTGTTCCTCCACGATTTAAAGCATTCACATGCATTTTAAACAACTTAGCAAAAAACAATTGTACAGGATTGGATTTACTATCGTAACCCATAGTTATATTTAATGCAGGAACTGTATTAGGCAATGCATACAAAACTGGTATTAACAAATTTTCTTCTGATAAAACAATAGCTGTATTTTGAATACTTTTATTGTTTTCAGCTAATTGTTCAACAATACTCCCTACAATTTTTGCTTGTCCAACGGATTTTGGAGTACTTATGATTTCAATATTCTTTTTTTGAGCAAATTCATTCACAATCCACTCATACGGATGCGTTTTATAATACGACCAATTTTGTTTTATTTTTCTAGCAAAATAGCCTGCTCCATGATCAAAATCGTTTAAAAACCATTCATCAGTGTCCCAAAACACTTTAGCCATTCCATTTTTTAAAAGTTGTTTAAAAATATGTTCTTCGGC
This sequence comes from Myroides sp. JBRI-B21084, assembly GCF_030545015.1. GTDB lineage: Bacteria > Bacteroidota > Bacteroidia > Flavobacteriales > Flavobacteriaceae > Flavobacterium. The sequence goes on along the minus strand of NZ_CP120653.1, from coordinate 690,706 downwards.
TTTGTTTAAGGCGTTAAAACCAGCAAAATAATATTTTTTTGTATTTGTATCGATAAATGCATCTAATTTTTCAACTGCTAAACGATATGCCATCCCTTGATAACCACAATTTAACTGCAGCAAATGCTTTTGTAATGCATTGTAATAACTAGGTAATTTATTCCAAAAAGTAAGATAGTTATTTATTAAAGGGGTTTGATCTTCGGTTTGTACCGACCAGTGATTTATTACATCAATATCTTTTAAATAATCAAAAACATAAGCAGGGTTTAAAAGATATCTATCAATTTCGTTAAAGTCTTGCAACAGCATTTTTGCCCAATTACTAAATTGTTCAAAATCTTGTTGTTCGGTTAAAGATGTAATTTGTTTATACACCTCGTAAAACTCTAAAACAAGTTCAATACTATCTAGTACATTTATTTTAGAAAGTGATGCAATTAAGTCTTCAACACTTATAATTTGTGGTGCAAAAAAAGTGGTTGTAGTAGTTTTTTTTAGACTTTCTAACAAAAACAAACGGGCACGTTTATTGGGTAAAACAACAACTACCGATGCAAAATTATGTTGATGTTCTTTAACAATTTCTGCTGCAAGTTTATCTATAAAACGAATTGATTCCATTTTATAAAAATAAAAAAACGCCTCGATAAATCGAGGCGTTCTTTAAAATATTTCAATCAAAAATTATTTGATCAATTTAATCTCAGTACGACGGTTGTTAGCGCGTCCTTCTGCAGTTTTGTTATCGTCGATTGGACGTTTAGAACCAAAACCTTCAGCAGTTAAACGGTTAGCAGAAATACCTTTAGAAATTAAATAGTTTCTAACTGCATTTGCACGGTCGTTTGATAATGGATCGTTAATTTTATCAGTTCCTGTGTTATCAGTATGCCCTTCGATAGCGAATTTAGCATTAGGGAATTGATTCATTACGCTTGCCATATTATCTAACACAGTGTAAGTTTTCTCTTGGAAAGTAGATTTACCAGTGTTAAACAAAATAGTTTTACCATAATCGTTTAATTGTTTAATGTGCTCTTCTTTAACTTCAGGACATCCTTTGTTTGAAGCTGGACCTGCAACTTCTGGACACTCATCCATTCTGTCAATTACACCATCTTCGTCAGAATCTGGCCAAGGACAACCATTGTTTTCTTTTGGACCTGCTTCATCAGGACATTCGTCTTGAGCATCTGTAACACCATCGTTATCAGTATCAGGACATCCGTTGAATTCTGGTAAACCTGGCTCATCAATACAAGCATCTTGGTTATCAGCTATACCATCACCGTCAGTATCAGGACAACCGTTGAATTGTGGCTCACCAAATACGTTAGGACATTCGTCTAAATGATCAACAACACCATCAGCATCCGTATCAGGACAACCGTTGAATTGTTTTAAACCAGCAACTTCTGGACACTCATCGTATTTATCTAAGATACCATCGTTATCTGTATCTTTTCCACCAAAACGGAAAGTTACACCAGCTGTGTGTTGTAAATGTGTTGGTACAGATACATTTTGAGCTCTTAATACACCTTCGTCTTCTAATTGGTGTTTGTAAGTAGATGAAAGGTTTAAACCAATGTTTTCAGAGAACCATAATGTTAAACCTAAACCTCCGTTTACATTTCCAGAAGATGCTTTGCCTAAGAAAGTGTAACCACCACCAACGTGTACAGAAGGATCAAACCATTTAGTACCTAATAAACCACCAATGCTGTAACGGAATTGACCGTCTACACCGTAGTACATTAAATCGGCACCTGCCATAGTTCTTTGACCGTTAAATAAACCGTCGATTGTACTACTATCCGCAGACATAACTACTTTTTTCATTTTATTTACAGAACCTGTAACACCAAATGATACGTTTGCACCTAAATAACGAGATACGTTTAAAACAGAAGCAGATGGTAAAATACTCCAGTTATCTGTTTGGAAATATTGACCAAAACGGTCTGGAAAGTCTGTTGCAACACTTGAACGTCCACCGTCCAAAGCATTAACACCCACGGTTACTGCCCATGGTTGATCAGCATTTTGTGCTTGCGTTGCTGTACCAGCAAATAACAAAGCAGCTGCAAATACTTTTAATTGTTTCATAACTATTCAATTTTCTACTTTACGTAATTTTGACAAAAATAAATTGTTTCAACGAATATACAAAATAATTTATTGAAACCGTTAACATTTTTATAAGATTTTTTTTAGATTACTCCTAATTCTTTTCCAACTTGTGTAAAAGCTTCTATTGCTTTATCAAGATGAGCTTGGGTGTGTGCTGCTGATAATTGTACGCGTATACGTGCTTTATCTTTTGGAACAACAGGAAAAAAGAATCCTATAACATAAATACCTTTTTCTAACAATTTATCGGCCATTACTTGCGATAATTTTGCATCGTACAACATAACTGGAACAATTGCCGAATCACCATCGATAAAATCAAAACCTGCAGCTTTCATTCCTTTTTTAAAGTAATTGGTATTCCATTCTAATTGGTCGCGTAATTTAGTATCGCGCTTTAGTAATTCAAATACTTTTAACGAAGCGCCTACTATTGAAGGTGCTAATGAATTAGAGAACAAATACGGACGTGAACGTTGGCGTAAAATATCAATAATTTCTTTTTTAGCTGTTGTATATCCACCCATTGCACCGCCTAACGCTTTACCTAATGTACCTGTAATAATATCAACACGGCCCATTACGTTTTTAGCTTCTAAAGTTCCTTTACCAGTTGCACCAATAAAACCAGCAGCGTGGCATTCATCAACCATAACCATAGCGTCGTATTTATCGGCTAAATCGCAAATTTTATCTAAAGGCGCAACCAATCCGTCCATTGAAAAAACACCATCGGTTACAATTAGTTTAAAACGACGACCATCGGCAACTGCTTGCTGTAATTGTTTTTCCAAATCGGCCATATCGTTGTTTTCGTAACGGTAACGAGCTGCTTTACACAAACGAACTCCATCTATAATTGATGCGTGGTTTAAGCTATCAGAAATAATACAGTCTTCGGCTCCTAACAAAGGTTCAAAAACCCCACCGTTTGCGTCAAATGCTGCTGCATATAAAATGGTATCTTCAGTTCCGTAAAAATCGGCAATTTCTTGTTCTAATTGTTTGTGAATATCTTGTGTTCCACATATAAATCGAACAGACGACATACCAAAACCATGTGTATCTAGAGCATCTTTTGCTGCTTGAACCACTTCTAGATGTGATGACAACCCTAAGTAATTATTTGCACAAAAATTCAATACTGTTTCGCCTGTATTTATCTTAATTTCGGCTCCTTGTGGCGATGTAATTATTCGTTCTTTTTTATACAAACCATTTGCTTTAATGGTGTCTATTTCACTTTGTAAAAAATCTTTAATTGATCCGTACATATGTTTTTTGTTTTGTTTTAAATTGATGTGTTACAAATGTATTATTTTTAAATGGTCTTGTATATATAACAGCACTTTTTTTACCACTTGGTAGCCCATTTCTTCTATTGCCAATGCGTATTCATTAATTTGTTTGGCATATTTAGCATGCTCTTCACCTGTTTTATAATCAATTATATAGGCTTTTGTACCATTTAACGCCACACGGTCGGGTTTTATGTTTTTGAAGGTTTCATGTAAAATAGTTCGTTCGTTATAAATAATATTTTCATCATCAAAAAACGGTTGTAAATCACTATGTGACACAATTTGATTCAAAAGATCTGTAATTTCATCCACTTTAACAACCTCAACAACGCCTTTTGAAACTGCTTGTTTTACAACAAAATCCACATCATTTGCAGTATAGATTTCCGAAAGCAATTCGTGAATTAAATTTCCTTTTTCAATGGCAAATTGTTGTGTTGTATCCCACATTTTTGCTTCGCGTTTTGCTATTTTTATTACAGATGGCTGTATGGTATTTAACACCGATTGTATGATGACAGGTTTTTGTTGAAGTTCTTTTTCACCAGACACTTTTACTGCTTCGCCAAAAGAATACTGAAGTTGTTCTGAATTAAAAACACCCTTATGTTGTAAAAAGTTTACAAAAAAAGCAGCAAGTGTGTTGGGCAATGTACCTTTTGAAGTAAATTTATAACTACTAATAATATACAATTGTTCTTCGGCACGAGTTAAAGCTACGTATAAAACATTTAAATTATCTAACAATTCTTCTTGCTTTTTTTGTTCGAACAAGCGCTGCGCTGTTTCACCATACATTTGTACATCGCTTTTTAAATCTACTAAAGCTTTTGGCAATGCAAATTGTTCATTTTCTTCTAAATCAACCCAAATTTTATCGCGCGATTTTGAAAAATCATCATCGGCAAAAGGGTAAATAACCACAGGAAACTCCAATCCTTTAGCTTTGTGAACAGTCATTAACCGCACTGCGTTTTCGTTTTCTGGTGCTGGTATACTAAGCTTGTGGTAGTTTTGTTCCCAGTAATTTAAAAAGTCGGCAATAGTTGCTTGCTTTTTTACAGTTTGTTCTAGAATTAAATCAAGAAAATACTGTACATACGCATCGGTTTTTTTTGCTGGAATAAAAGCTGTTACCAACAATTCAACCACAACATATAAATTATTTTTGCGCAGTGTGTTAAAATCAACAATAACATTAAAGGTTTTTAAATAGTTTTCAAAATCAGTTTCGTTATTTAACATCATTCCGTTAAAAATAACATCGTGCACAGATTCATTTATAGCAATATAGGTACCAACAAAATACAAAATAAGTGCTTTGGCTTCTTTATCGTTATTGTTTTTTATAAAGCGTAATAAATTCAACAATAACTGCACTTCGGTTGCATTATTAATTAACAACGTTTCCGACGATAAAATACGAATGCCGTTTTTGGTTAAAAAATTTGCTACTTCAACACCGTTTTTACTTTTACGAGTTAAAACTACAATATCGCCCAACGAAAAACCTTGCTGCAATACGTTATTTATAGTTTGCAGCACTTGATTAAGATACAAATCGGTTTTTGTAAGCGTTTCGTTCATTTCAAGTTCGGCTTGATCTAAAAATGATATTTGCACAAATCCGCCTTTTTTAGATGTAGTGTTTTGATGCGAATAATTTTCGTACAAATTTTTATAGGCCGCATTTTGAAACTCACTTGCCAAAAACCTAAAAATACTATTATTAAAATCTACAACTTCGGCAAAACTACGGTAATTGGTATCTAAACTTATGGTTGCTTTTGATGGATTTGAAAACGGATTTTCCCCAGCACTTAACTCCATAAATTGTTCGGCTTTACCCCCACGCCAACGGTAAATAGCTTGTTTAGGATCGCCAACTATCATTAAAGACCCTTCTTTACCATAATCATCGGCACCTGAAAGTGCATTATCAATTAAAGGTACTAAATTTTGCCATTGCAATTCGGATGTATCTTGAAATTCATCAATAAAAAAGTGACGGTATTTTTCGCCCATTCGTTCATAAATAAAAGGGGCAGGTTGGTTTTTTAATTCTTCGTAAATGATTTTATTAAATTGCGAAATAGATAAAATTTGTTGTTCCGTTTGTATACGATTTAATTCATTGCTGATAGAATTTAACAACGAAAGCGGTACTAGGTTTTTAAGAAAAGCCTCGTAAAAATAAACCTTACCAAAAAGCGGATATATTTTTTTTGTAATAGCAAGTAAATCGGGAATTAGTTGTTCTATTGCAACCTTATCTTTTGCTGTTTTGTTAATTTGTATATCGTTAAACTCGTAATATTTTTTGTTGGTATAATTAAAATTACCATCAACAATACTCATTAAATGATTTGGAAATGTACCTCTACTAAACGATTTTAAGTCGATACCATTTGTATCTAACAATTGTAAAGCGCTTTGAGCCAAAGTAACAGTTTGCGTTTTTAACTGTGTAATTTGTTGTTGCAAGCTGTTCTTTAATGATAGAAAAGTATGCATTTCTATGTTTTCAAAAGCTTCCAATTCTTGTTTGTTATTTTCGTTTAACAACAAACGACCAATTTCCATTAATTCGTTAGTAACATCCCAACTTTTATCGTCATCGGCTTTACTTATGGAAAAATCGACTAACAATTTAGTTAATTCCTTATCAACACCAGCTTTGGCAATAATAGCATCAACAGCTTCTTGCAACAACGCTTCGGTATCTAACGAAACTTCAAAATGAAAAGGCAAGTTTAAATCAAACGCAAAAGATCGAATTACTTTGTGCGTGAATTTATCAATAGTAGAAATATCAAAACCGGCATAATTATGAATGATGTTCTTTAAAACACGCTTCGCTTTTTCGCGAATATAAGCTTCGGTAAAAGGCGTTTCGGCAACAATTTGTTCTAACAATTGATACTCTTTTTTAGGAATATCGTATAAAGTAAATGCGTAAATACACGATACAATGCGCGATTTCATTTCGTTAACCGCTTTATTTGTAAAAGTAATAGCAAGTATGTTTCGGTAAGCATCGTCTTTATTCGTATATCCCAACAAAATTTTAAGATACTCTTTTACAAGCGTATGCGTTTTTCCGGCACCTGCCGAAGCATTGTATATGGTAAAGGCTTTTTTTTCCAAAATAATTTATAAAAATGTTAACAAACAGCTGCCACAATAATTTTTGTTGCTGTACTTTTTTGCGTAAATTTGAAATAAAAATAATACTAATCTTTAAAATATAATAGTTATGGCTTTTGAATTACCAAATTTACCTTATTCTTATGACGCTTTAGAGCCGCATATCGACGCTAAAACAATGGAAATTCACCACTCTAAACACCACCAAGCTTATACAAATAATTTGAATGCAGCAATTGAAGGTACTGATTTAGCAGGAAAATCGATTGACGAAATCATAAAAAACTTAGATTTAAATAACAAAGCAGTTCGTAATAACGGCGGTGGTTTTTACAACCATAATTTGTTTTGGGAAGTTATGGCACCAAATGCTGGTGGCCAACCAACTGGCGATTTAGCTGCAGCTATTAACGATGCTTTTGGAAGCTTTGACGCTTTTAAAGACACTTTTGCTAAAGCTGGTGCTACACAATTTGGTTCGGGCTGGGCATGGTTATGTGTTAAAAATGGCAAATTAGAAGTTTGTGCTACTGCAAATCAAGACAATCCTTTAATGCCAGGTATTGGTTGCGAAGGTACACCAATTTTAGGTTTAGATGTTTGGGAACACGCGTACTACTTAAACTACCAAAACCGCAGACCCGATTATATTAACGCATTTTTTAATGTTGTTAACTGGGATGCTGTTGCTAAAAAATATGCAGACGCTAAATAATATCCTTTTTATAAATGGAAAAATCGCCTTTCGGGGCGATTTTATTTTTTTAATATGTTTTCTAAAGTAGATGCTACATCCTCACGACCATATTCGCCAAAATAAGCAGAATACTTATCTTTGTTTATAACAACAAAACTTGAACATGAGTAATGATAATTAAAAAATAAATGCTCTATCAATGCATTAGGGTCTTTTTTCCAATTGTAATCTTTTAACGTTTTAAGGCCTTCGTTGCTTTTATAAATTCTTAATACATTTACATTAGCTACTTTTCTAACTTTTTTATTTAATTCTTTATCCCATTTTAACTGCTTTCTTCGTTTTGCTCCTACACCACTAGAATTACAAGGATCTTTACCTGGGTAATAATAAATAATCAATGGTTTATTATAGTCTAACTGTAAATGTAATTTTTCGTTTAAAATTTTAAATAAATTTGGTGCATCACTTAAAACACCTTTTTCAATTCTATCATATACAAACAATATTTTATGCTTATTTAACGAATCATTTGTAACGCTAATATTTCCATATTCAAGTAACTTTTCATCAAAAACCTTTTTGCTAATTTCATTATCATTAGCATCGTAATACGTTTGGGCATTAGTTATAGTTTGAACAATAAATGCTAGTAGTAATAATGTTTTTTTCATATTGTTTCTTTTATTCGATTAGTACATTTTTTAAAGTGTTTACTACATTTTCATGGCTGTATTCTCCAAAAAATGCACAATACTTATCTTTATTTATAACAACAAAACTTGAACAAGGGTAATGATAATTAAAAAATAAATTTTCTATTAAACCATTAGGGTCTTTTTTCCAATCAAAATCATTTATTGTTCTAATTCCTCTCGCGTTCTTATATACGTACAATGTATTTACTTTGGCATTTTTTTTTATTTTTTTATCTAATTGTTCTTGCCATTCCATTTCACTTTGTCTTGTTGCTGTACCACTAGAATTACAACGATCTTTACCTGGGTAATAATAAATAATTAATGGTTTGTTGTAATCTAACGGCAAATGTAACTTTTCAGTTAAAACTTTAAATAAATTTGGCGCATCGCCTAAAGTACCATTTTCCCTTCTATCACATGTAAACATTATTTTATGTTTATTTAGCGAATCATTTGTAACACCAAAAAAGCCTTTTTTTAGTAACTGTTCATCAAAAACCTTTTTGCTAATTTCATTAGCATTAGCATCGTAATACGTTTGGGCATTAATTGTTCCTTGAATAATCAAAGTAAGTAATAATAGTATTTTTTTCATATTGTTTCTTTTCAATAAAAATATAAAATTAATTTTACAAAATGAATCCACTCGAAATAATTTACCAAGATAACTATTTGGTTGCCATTAACAAACCGCACGATTTATTGGTTCATCAATCACCAATTGCCCGAAATGCCGAAGAATTTGCTGTACAACTTTTACGCGACCAAATAAACCAAAAAGTATATCCAGTACATCGGTTAGACCGAAAAACGTCGGGCGTTTTACTTTTTGCTTTAGATAAAGATACCAACCGAAATTTAGTAGAACAATTCACCAATAAATCAACACAAAAAAAATATTGGGCAATTGTACGCGGCTTTTGTGCCGATGAATTAACTATTGATTATGCGCTACATCGTGACGACGGTGTTTTACAAGATGCTGTTACCATAATAAAAACGTTGGAAAAGACTGAAATTGATTTACCTCACGGCAAACACCAAACATCGCGTTACAGTTTAATACAGGCCGAACCTTTAACGGGACGAATGCACCAAATACGCAAACACATGGCACATATTTTACATCCAATTATTGGCGACAGACCTCATGGCTGCAACAAACAAAACAAATTATGGTTAGAAAAATTTGACATGAAAACCATGCTTTTACATGCATACACACTTACTTTTCAACATCCAAACACAAAGCAAACTATTACTTTAACCGCAAAACCTTCACAGGTTTTCACAAATGTTTATAAGCAGTTACACTTTAAAACTCCTTTTTTATAAAAAAACCAAACAAAAACAATGTATTTTAAAGCAAAATGCTGTTTAATCATGTAAAAACAACATGGTTTTTAAGCAATTAATTTAGTACCTTTACCAAAATTTGCCAAATTAATGAAAGCATATATATCGGTTGATTCCGAAACAAGAAAAACATTAAGTAAAGAAATTATTGCATTAGGTATGGCAATGAGTACAGCAAACGTAGAACAATTTATTTTTGTTGATAAATACCCATTTGAAGCAGGTCAAGAAGCTGAATTAATGCAAAAAGCAATGAAAGAAATTGATACCAGTAATTTTATAATTATTGAAGCTACTAAAGTAAACGTTACATCGTGTATTGAATTGGGTTACGCAAAAGCAAAACGCAAACCTGTTGTTTATTTACAAAAAGCCGAAGCAGATACGAATGATTTACTTTTTGCGTTAAGTAACTTTCATATACTATACAGCAGTCCAAAAGATTTATACGACCAACTAAACGAATTTTTAAAAAACGTTTTACCACAACATTAAAGCTTTGATACCCTTCAAAGCTTTTTTTATTTAAAATTTACTTCAAAAAAACAAGCAAAATTTTACTTACAAAACGTATTTAAATTAACAATTACATATAATAATTAATATATTTGTTTACCCTAACATGCATTTGTATATGAAATTTAGTCAACTTACAATTATATCATTAACAGTAGCTTTGTTAACAGCATGCAATAAAGAAAACAAAATGCAGCACGAAGCACAACGAATTGATAGTCTTAAAAACATACAATTTGTACCAGAGCAATTTGCCGATGTACAAGTTTTAAAATACGATATACCCGGTTGGGAAAAACTTACCCTTAAAGAAAAAAAATTAGTGTATTATTTAGCCCAAGCGGGTTATTCTGGGCGCGATATTTTTTGGGATCAAAATTACAGATACAATTTAAAAATACGTACCGCTTTAGAAAACATCTATACTAATTACAAAGGCGATAAAACCACAGATAATTGGAAAAAATTTGAAATTTATTTAAAGCGCATATGGTTTTCAAACGGCATTCATCATCATTATTCAAACGATAAAATAAAACCAGGATTTCCGCAAACCTATCTTCAAAAATTACTTAAAGAAACTAAAACCAATTTAAGCAGCAGTATTATTGAAATATTGTTTAACGATGTTGATGCTAAAAAAGTAAATTTAAACGAAGCTAAAGGCTTTGTGCAAGGTTCGGCAGTTAATTTTTATGGCAAGGGATTAAATGCTGCCGATGTAGAAAAATTTTATGCCAGCATGCCTCAACCAGACAGTTTACGTCCTTTATCATTTGGATTAAATTCAAAATTAGTTCGAACAGAATCGGGTAAAATTGAAGAACGCGTTTGGCGCAGTGGCGGTATGTATGGTGCTGCCATTGATAAAATTATTTTTTGGTTAGAAAAAGCCGTAAAAGTATCTGAAAACAAAGAACAAGCCGAAGCTTTAAATATTTTAATTGATTTTTACAAAACCGGCGATCTAAAAAAATGGGACGATTACAACGTTGCTTGGGTAAAAGCAACCGAAGGCAACATTGATTATATTAACGGTTTTATTGAAGTATATAACGATCCATTAGGACATAAAGCATCGTATGAATCTACCGTACAAATAAAAGACTTTGACATGTCTGCTAAAATGGAAGTCATTTCTAAAAGCGCACAATGGTTTGAAGACAGCTCGCCTTTAATGCCTGAACATAAAAAGAAAAACGTAGTTGGTGTATCGTACAAAACAGTTATAGTTGCTGCCGAAAGTGGCGATACTTCACCTGCGACTCCTATTGGTGTAAACTTACCTAATGCCGATTGGATTCGTGCCGAACACGGTTCTAAATCAATTTCGTTAGGAAATATTATAGATGCATACAACAAAGCAGGTGGTGGCGATAAGTTAAAAGAATTTGCTTTTGACCAAAATGAAATAAACCTATCATTACGTTACAGCGAATTAGCCGATAAATTACACACCGCTTTACACGAAGTAATTGGACATGCATCGGGCCAATTAAATTCTGGTATTGGAACACCTAAAGAAACCTTAAAAAGCTACGCATCAACTTTAGAAGAAGGCAGGGCAGATTTAGTTGCCTTATATTATTTGTACGATAAAAAAATACAAGATTTAGGCTTGGTGGACGATTATAAAAAATTAGGAATGACTGCCTATAACGATTACATTCGCAATGGTTTAATGACGCAATTGGTGCGTATTGAACCAGGTAGCGATATTGAAGAAGCACATATGCGCAACCGTCAATGGGTTTCGGCTTGGGTGTTTGAAAAAGGTAAAAGCGAAAATGTTATTGAAAAAGTGGTTCGTGATAACAAAACCTATTTTAAAATTAACAATTACGAACGTTTACATGGACTATTTGGCGAATTATTGCGCGAAACACAACGTATAAAATCAGAAGGTGATTATAAAGCAGCTAAAAACTTAGTGGAAACATATGGTGTAAAAGTTGACAAAAAGTTACATACTGAAGTTTTAGCGCGTACCAAAAAATTTAACACAGCACCTTATCGTGGTTTTGTAAACCCTGTTTTAGTACCTGTTACTAACGAAAAAGGCGAAATTACCGATATTGTAGTAACTTACCCTAAAACTTTTGCTGAGCAAATGCTGTACTACGCTAAAAATTACAACTTTTTACCTTTAGAAAATTAATTGATACTTCAAGACTGTTTGCATAAACAAACAGTCTTTTTTTAAACATTTATAATGAAAAACTTATTTTTAGTTGTTGTTTTTATTTTTTGCGCAATTAAAACGAATGCTCAAATTATTGAAGCAACGCCAACAATACCAACAAACGAGTATGTAGATTTACTCACCGAGAAATTTATTATTCCAGATTCAATCAAACAAAAATATGCGAATGCTGATTTAAACCTAACCATTGTATTAACCATTACAAAAGAGGGTTCGGTTTTTAATCCACGTATAAAAAATGATTCTTTACAGTTAACTTCAAACTTAAAAAAAGCTTTTGAAACCTTACCTAAATGGAATCCTAAAACCGAAAATGGCAATGCAATAACTGCTTTAAAAGCTTTTAATTTGGCTATTTTTATTCCAGATACAAAGAACAATATAACCACAAATGCTAAACCAGTTGATGGGAATGAAAATTTTTACAGGCAATTTATTAAAAAATTTAATGTGCCCTACCAAATAAATCAAGATGAAATTAAAATACTTGTAAGGTTTATTATTGAAAAAGACGGCAGTATAAGTAACATTGCAATTTTAGGCAGCAATGAACCTAAATTAAATAACGAAGTGATTCGTGTACTTAAAACAATGCCAAAATGGAAACCAGCTACAGCAAACGGATTACCTGTACGCTCAGATTTTAAATTCCCAATTATGATAAAAGTTCGTAATCAAAAAGATTTAGATTATTACAAAAAGCAGTTTCTACAATAAGCAACCTCTTAAAAAAGAGGTTGTTTTTTTTATAAAACTTTGTAAAGTATTGGTTTACTTGGCGAAGCATCGTTTTCAAACGAAGCAATTTGTAGGTTTAAAACGTACAAGCCGTCTGCAATTTCACTGTCAATAAAAACCATTTCGGTAATGGTGCAGTTAAAACGGGCATCGGCATTTACTACGTTTATATTTTTCACATTCCAAAAGGCTTTATGTGCCACTAATTTACCTTCATCAACTTCTTTGTCCACACTTGGCAAATCAATCAATAAGTGTTCAACACCTATTTCTCTGATAAAAACAGCAGCTTCTTCAGATAAATAAGCCGGATTGGTATTGGAATAATTTTTATGCTTTTTATCGATTGAATTTGGAAGCGTTCTGATAATTAAAGCTTCAGATGATTTATTTTGTAATACGTTTTGAATCTGATTTTTTGTGATTACCAAATCATCTCCAATCAATTCAGGTTCAACAGAAATTAATTCAGCAGTAAAAAAAAAGGTTTTTAAGGTTTGATTAATGGAATAAAAATCTTTAGTTATATGTCCCAAACATTCGGTATGTGTGCCATGACCGTGCGGGTTGAATAAAATATTATTAAAATTTGTTGACGATTTGCCCGAAGCTACACTGCCTACAAAATCGCCCATAACAACCGGATTTATTTCGGGTTGATTTAAATACCAAGCAATAGGGTTTTGGTTGTTATTTTGTATAGGCAACGAAATATCAATGGGTTTTGATAAATCAATCTCGTATGTTTTATTGTTATGGTGAATTGTAGTTTTCATTTGAATAATGTAGTATAAATTATTAAAACAAGTATTGATATAGGTAATAAAATAGGTATAAAGGAAATAAAATACCAAAGTATTTTACTTTTAAAATCATCTTTATACTGATATAAATTTAATAAATTTGCGAGTGAAACAACAGGAGTTATTGACAAAATAGCTAGACAAAATAGAATTAGTACTTTGCTCATGGGATGAAGATGTCCTAAATAGTTAGAAAATCCACCTAACACAAAGGCTACTACGAATAGGCAAACATTACAAATTGCAACAATTTTAACAGATTTCATAGCTGCTAATCTACCCAAAATAATTCACTTGCAATACCATCGCAAAAGAATTTACCTTTTAAAGTTGTTTTTAAAATATTGTCTTTAATCATTAACTTTTCATTTGTAAGAAAAACTTCAGCATTTTTTAATAAATACGTTAGATAATCGGTTCCAAAATCAGATTTAATTTTTTCTAAAGATACCCCCCAAATAGTTCGCAAACCAGTCATAACATATTCATTATACCTATCATTTAATGTTAAAACTTCAACTTCATTAGGTAATTTATTTTGTTGAATAGTGTTAATATACAATGAATTATTAGCAATATTCCACGAACGGTTTTCGCCATTAAAACTATGTGCCGATGGCCCTATCCCCAAATATTTTTTACCTAGCCAATACGCAGAATTGTTTTTAGAAAAATAATTTGGTTTACCAAAATTAGATAATTCGTAATGCATAAATCCAGCATTTTCAAGCATTTCAATCAAAACTAAAAAATGCTCATGCGCTAAACCGTCATCTGGTGTAGGTATTTTTCCGTTTTTTATTAAAGTGGCTAATGCCGTTTTAGCCTCAACTGTTAATGCATAACTTGATATGTGTGGAATATTTAAATCAATGGCTTTTTGCACATTTTGTTTCCAACGATTTAACGACATATTTGGTATTCCATAAATTAAATCAATAGAAATGTTGTTGAAATATTTTTTAGCTTCAATTAAACAGTTCCAAGCTTCGTTGGCATTGTGTGCCCTATTCATCATTTTTAAATCTTCATCAAAAAACGATTGTATGCCAATACTTAATCGATTAATTTTAGTTTCCGAAAGAGCTTTAATTCGTTCAAAAGTTAAGTCGTCGGGGTTTGCTTCTAGCGTAATTTCAGGGTTTTCAACTACATTAAACAATTTGTAAACCGTATCAATTAATAAATTAATTTCGGTGTTTAACAACACACTTGGTGTACCACCGCCAAAATAAATGGTTTCAATTGGCTGTAAAATTTCATCTTTCCGTAAAAAAAGTTCATTTTGTAAGGCAGTTATCATTTCATTTTTCTTTTTTAACGATGTTGAAAAATGAAAATCGCAGTAAAAACACGCTTGTTTACAAAAAGGAATATGTATATAAATACCCGCCATTATTTTTTTACAATTCGGTTAGAATTTTGATTTACAAATGCTTCCCAACCAGTATAACTTTTGCCTTGAATTTTTTTTCCTGAATTAAAAAAATGACAAACAGCTGCTGCTAAACCATCGGTAGAATCAAGGTTTTTGGGTAATTCTTTTAATTGCAAAAGTTGTTGTAACATTTTAGCAACTTGCTCTTTACTTGCATTTCCATTACCTGTAATTGCCATTTTAATTTTTTTTGGCTCATATTCGGTAACTGGAATTTGTCGCGATAAACCTGCAGCCATAGCAACACCTTGCGCCCTACCTAATTTTAACATTGACTGAACGTTTTTACCAAAAAAAGGTGCTTCGATAGCAATTTCATCGGGATGATGTGTGTCTATCAATTCAATGGTTCGTTCAAAAATACGTTGCAATTTTAAATAAGGATCGGTTAGTTTTGCTAAATTAAGTTCGTTAAGTTGTATAAATTCCATAGAATTTTTTACAACTTTAATCAATCCAAATCCCATTATTGTTGTACCGGGATCAATACCTAATATAATTCGTTCGTTAGCCAAAATGCTTGCTGTTGTTTTTTAATATGTTTGTTTTTCATAAAAAAATCATTCCTTTGCAGTATGAAATTTTTATCTTCCAAAATTAAACAATTCTTAGTACTTCTACTTAAAATATTAGTGGTTGGTTTGGCTTTTTATTTTATTAAAAACCAACTTGCAACAAAAGAGTTTAATTGGAATTTAATTCAAGATACTTTACAAAAACCAAAAGCTTGGTTTTTGGTTTTACTATTGCTTATTTTAACCTTTTTAAACAGATTTTTAGAGATTTTAAAATGGCAAAACTTAGCCAAAACAGTAGAAAAAATAAGTATTTGGCAAAGTACCAAACAAGTTTTAATTGGCATTACCTTTGGGATTGTAACCCCAAACGGAATTGGCGAATATGCTGGAAAAGCATGGTTTTACAACAAAAAATTTGCTGGAACCATTGTGTTTTTAAACGCTGTTTGCAATGGTATTCAGGTGCTTTTTGCGGTTACTTTTGGTATTTTAGGTACGTTTTATGTTAATGCTCTTCATCCGTTTATTCCATCTAATTACATTTATTTATTTTTAGGAGTTCTTATTGTGTTAATTATATTTTTACGATTGTTTAAAAATTTATCCATTAAAGGCTATTCGTTACAAACTATTTTAAACAATTTACAGCAAATCCCTAAGAAAACACATCGTAAAAACATGTTTTTAGCGTTAATGCGTTATTTGGTTTTGGTACATCAATATTTTATTTTGTATACCCTATTTAATGTACAAATACCATATTTAACACTTTTGGCTGTTGTAGCAAGTATCTATTTATTAGCATCAAGCTTACCCAATTTTCAAGCAATTGATTTTGCCTTAAAAGGTAGTGTTGCCATTTATTTATTTAGTTTTTTTGGTGTAAATAGTTGGGTAGTTACTTTAGTTGCAGCTTTAATTTGGTTGCTAAACTTGGTAATTCCTATAAGTTTAGGCAGTATTCTTTTGCTGCTTTTTAATCCAAAACGGGTTCAAAAACAACAGGTAAGTTAAATTGCGTACGTACTGGTATTCCTCGCTTTGTTGCTGGTTGTATTTTTGTAAAATCTTTTTGGTGAGCTTCCATTACACTGTCTAACATGGTTTTAGGAAGTAAAGTCTCATTTACCTTTTGAGTTTTAAAAATAAGCTCACTTTTAGGAGTTATGGTAACTAAAAATTGTACCGAATCTATCGTAGAAATTCGCACTAATGAATCGGTTTTTAAAACATGAATTACTTCTAAATATAATTTATCAAAAAAACACGCTTTAAGCTCATCATTGGTTTTTAATTTATCACAATCCTCGTAAGTTGGGTAAGTATCTACTTTACTCCAATCTATCATATGTAGTTCACGTCGAAATAATTCTTGAGAATTGGGTAATTCTTTCTGTACATAATTGCAAGAAGTAAGTAAAGTTGTTACAAAAACAAATGCCCAATAATTTTTCATGAAAAATTAAATCGTAAATTTAAACAAAAATACAAAAAATAATTCATGGAATTTTTAATACTTATTATAAGTTTACTATTAGTTTTAGTAGGTGTTGTTGGAAGCTTTTTACCCGCATTACCTGGTCCACCACTTTGTTGGGTAGGTTTATTAGTTTTGTACACCACAAAAGGTATCGCTTTTAATTATTGGTTACTGGGGTTAACTTTATTAGCCACAATTGTTATTGTTGTGCTAGATTATGTAATACCTGCTCAAGGTACCAAACGTTTTGGCGGCAGTAAATATGGTATTTGGGGTACTAATTTAGGATTATTGGTAGGTTTATTTTTTCCTCCTTTTGGATTCATTATTGGCCCGTTTGTGGGTGCTTTTGTGGGCGAATTATTGTTTGACCAAAACAATATAAACCGTGCATTTAAAGCAGCAACAGGTTCATTTATAGGTTTTTTAGCTTCAACCTTTATGAAATTTGTATTTAGCGTAATTTTATTAGGAATTTATATACATACGGTTTATACCAATTGGAGTATTTGGTTTTAATTAACTTTTATTTTTATTGGCAATTTAAATGTCGATCGAACAATTACCCCATTGTGCATTGCCGGATTCCATTTTGGCATTAATTGCATTACACGCACGGCTTCTTGCCCAACATTATATTCATCTTCAACCACACGAATACCAGACAAAGTACCATCTTTTTCAATAGAAAAAAGCAACCTAAAACTTAATTCATTGGTTTTACCAATTGCTTTTTTATCGTATTTAAATTGTCTAGCAAAGTCATGAAAAAACATCTGAAAACCCTCCTTTGGCTCGGCTTTTCTTGTTTCTGTACTAACTATTTCTTTTGGTTTTTTCAATTTAATTGGTAAAATAAATCTAGAACGAACGGTTTGTCCGTTATGTTTTGCAGGAATCCAATTAGGTAAAGTATTTAAAACGCGGGTAACTTCATTTAAAAAACCTGTTTCGTCACCTACTGATTCTATATTTGTAATAGAGCCGTCTTTTTCAACCACAAACTTAACACTTAATTGTAAATCGGGTTGTGTTAAAGGAGCCGCATTTAAATTAAACTCATTTGCAAATGTTTGGTAAAAATCAAGCATTCCATTTGCTGGCGACGCTTTTTCTTGAACAAAACTGTACACTTTATCAGTTTCTAAATTAGCTTCTTGCGCATTCCCATCAAAGTATAATAAAAAAAGCAATATTAGTATAAGTATTTTTTTCATGGGGTTGATTTAATTTTTCAATTTAAAATTCTTTAGCAAGTGATTAAAAGTTAACCTTGTTAATTGCTTGTTTGTTGTTTGTAAAGCCACTGCTACCAAGTGTTTTTCGGTTGGTATAAACATTGTTTGAAACTCACTTTCACCTTCATTTGTTTGTGATTTAAACGCAACAACTAAAGCGTTATATCCTAAATAGGTAATTTCTTTAAATTCGGCTTGGCGCGCTTGCGCTTCGGCTTTTACTTTTTGCACTTCTTCAATAGCAATATTTTGCGGTAAATCTTTAAAAACAATGTTATACAAAACTTTATCATCTTGCGATGCTATAAAATACTCCTCCGTTTTTAACTCGTCATTTGCAGCACTTTTCACAATTGAACAATTACAAGTTAAAGTAAAATAATCGGTTTCAATTTTTTGTTCGTTTAACGATTGTAAATAACTGTTAATTTGATTTTCATTAGCAAACATGATCATTTCTGTGGAAGTATTTGAAGAATCATAGTTAATTTTAACCGGTAAAGTAAACGATGAACGCACTAAATTACCATCGTGCATTGCTGGATCCCAAAAAGGCATTAAGTTAAAAACACGTTTTATTTCACGTTCAAAATGATACACATCATCAACTACTTGTATATTGCTAAAACTACCGTCTTTTTCTACAATAAACTTTACTCTAAAACTTATTTGTTGAACTGATTTAGGAACTGCCGAGCCGTTATTTATATTAAATTCTTGCATAAATTGTTTCATAAAAACCTGTACACCTTCCTTAGGACGAGCTTTTTGCTGAACAAAACCGTGAACTTGATCTTGAGCTAATACCGAAAAACAATTGATTAATAATATAAAAACTAACGAAAGTATTTTTTGCATGATAATGTTTTGTTAAAACACAAAAATACGCTTTTAATACGAAGGAAAAAAATCAAAAAAGCCCTCCAAATTCTGGAAAGCTTTTCATTGGTCTAACTACTAAACCAGGTACTTGCGTACCTAAACAACACAACTATTTTTGATTCTAAAGCGAGAATCTCGCGGTCTGGACGGGACTCGAACCCGCGACCCCATGCGTGACAGGCATGTATTCTAACCAACTGAACTACCAAACCAAAACATTTTAGGGCACAAAAGCCCCTCGAAACCGAAGGGCTATTGTATCTTGGCGGTCTGGACGGGACTCGAACCCGCGACCCCATGCGTGACAGGCATGTATTCTAACCAACTGAACTACCAAACCAAGATAATGTTTTTATGTTATAGAAATTTTACTTGCGCAAAAATCTAAAGAACGTGTGCTTTAATGTTGCGGTCTGGACGGGACTCGAACCCGCGACCCCATGCGTGACAGGCATGTATTCTAACCAACTGAACTACCAAACCATTGTTTTATTTAATGGCGCTTCATTAATTCAACGGTGCAAATATACGACCATTTACCAATGCTGCAAACATTTTTTTAAAAAATTACACCTGTATTTTAAATATTTTTTTCATACAGTTATTTATCAATTATTTACATAAAAAAATACCGAAATAAATTTCGGTATTTTTTTATTTTTAGCGTTAAATGCTTATAAAAGCTTGCTTATAGCATCTACATATGTTTGTTTTGGTGCTACACCTACTTGGCGACCTACCACTTCTCCGTTTTGAAAAATTAAAACTGTTGGTATGTTACGTACACCGAACTGCGATGCAAAATCTTGATTTGCGTCTACATCTACCTTGCCTACTACTACTTTACCGTTGTAATCGCCAGCTAATTCTTCAATAGTTGGACCTAACATTTTACAAGGACCACACCATTCTGCCCAAAAATCTACTACTACTGGTTTGTCTGATTTTAATACTACTTCGTCAAATGTAGCATCTGTTATTTCTAAAGCCATATTTTATTTTTTTATTCTATGTTGTACAAATTTAGTTATTTTTTTTATAGCCACAAGGCGGGTGTTATAACTTATGTCTATGATTTAATAGTTTTTATTAATTTAAACGAAACATTACTTGCAAACGCTCTAGTTCTTCTAACAATTCGGCCGAAATTTCAATTCGCTTGCTTTTACTTGGCATTTCTAAAAGGTTTTTCTTAACGTACTGTACTTCGTGCAACAAAATTTCGGCTGGCTTTTCTTCTACACTATCTACCGCTTCTTCTTCGGTGTTATCGGGTAAAAGTTTAGCTATTTCTTCGGTTTGAATTCTGTTTTGAATTTCTTCTAGTTCAAAAACCTCAAAAACTACCGATTTGTTTCCTGGGTTTTGATCTAACAACATTCTAATTTTTTCTACCTGCATTTCTTTTAGTTCTTTCACGTCAATTTGAATGATGATTTTTTTTGCATAAGCAGGTATCACTTCGTTTAAAAGTTTTAGTTCTACAAATTGCAATCTTGGTTCCGATCGTTCGTTGGTATCTTTTTTAATCCAGCCTTCTTTAATATACACTTTAAAATATACAAAAGTATTGTTTAATAAAAAATGGCGGTATTTAAGATAATCTTCATTAAACATGCGCATTTCAATACTTTCATCGTAACCTTCAATAGTAAAAATAGCCCAATCTTTGCCTTTAGATGATGTTTTAAATTGCACATTGGCAATCATACCGCCAAAACTTACAGTTCTACCCACTAAAGGTTCTAAATTTTTAATTTGCTCTAAATTTACATTGCAAAAATATTTAAGTTCAAACTTAAAATCGTCTAACGGATGGCCTGATATATAAATTCCAACTACATCTTTTTCTTTAGCAAGTTTTTCCATAGTTGTCCATTCGTCACAATTTGGAATCACTGGTTCTGGAATTTGCACCTCGCTGCTTTCGCCAAACAAACTTACTTGAGCAGAGTTTTCGTTTTCTTGAAATTTAGCCCCGTATTTCATCGCTTTTTCTAAAAAGGTAACTCCATCGCCTTCGGTATAAAAATACTGGGCACGGTGGGTATCAGTAAAACAGTCAAAACCACCTGCTAAAGCTAAATTTTCAAATGCTTTTTTATTTGCTGCTCTTAAATCAATTCGCTTTGCTAAATCAAAAATCGACTTATAACTACCGTTTTTACGATGTTCTATAATGGTATTTACAGCTCCTTCACCTACTCCTTTTATAGCTCCCATACCAAAACGTATTTGGTAATTTTCGTTTACCGCAAATTTGTAATGTGATTCATTTACATCGGGCCCAAGAACATCTAAGCCCATACGGCGGCATTCTTCCATAAAAAAAGTAACCGATTTAATATCGTTCATGTTGTTTGATAGCACCGCAGCCATGTACTCTGCAGGGTAATGAGCCTTTAGATAAGCGGTTTGATACGCTACCCATGCATAACAAGTTGAGTGTGATTTATTAAACGCGTAACTTGCAAAGGCTTCCCAATCTTTCCAAATTTTTTCTAATGTTTTAGGATCGTGACCTTTTGCAGCAGCTTGTTCTACAAATTTAGGTTTCATTTTATCAAGCACATCTTTTTGCTTTTTACCCATTGCTTTACGCAAAACATCAGCTTCACCTTTGGTGAAATCGGCTAATTTTTGCGACAGAAGCATTACTTGTTCTTGATAAACTGTAATTCCATAAGTTTCTTTTAAATATTCTTCGCATGCATCTAAATCGTATGTAATTGGTTCTTCACCATTTTTACGTTTTACAAAAGAAGGTATATATTCTAACGGCCCTGGGCGATACAATGCATTCATGGCAATTAAATCGCCAAAAACGTTTGGTTTTAAATCGCGCATGTATTTTTGCATTCCAGGCGATTCGTATTGAAAAACCCCTACAGTTTCACCACGTTGAAACAATTCATAGGTTTTAGCATCGTCTATAGGAATTTCTTCCGGATCGATTTCTAATCCTGTTCGTTGCTTTATAATAGCAATAGTATCTTTAATTAAGGTAAGCGTTTTTAAACCAAGGAAGTCCATTTTTAGCAAACCGGCGCTTTCGGCAACAGAGTTGTCAAATTGTGTAACGTATAATTCTGAATCTTTGGCCGTTTGCACAGGTACAAAGTTGGTAATATCATCAGGTGTAATAATAACCCCACAAGCGTGAATACCTGTGTTGCGCATAGAACCTTCGATAATTTTTGCTTGCTGAATGGTTTCAGAAAGTAAATCGTTTTGGTTTGCAACGCTTATTAATTCTTTAACCGCATCAAACTCTTCAGAACGTAAAACTTTTTTAATTTCGTCTTCAGGTTCTGATAAAAACCTACGTAAATTCCACTTACTTGGCATCATAGTAGGCACCATTTTGGCTATACGTTCCGATTCATACAAAGGTAAATCCAACACTCTAGCAGCATCTTTAATGGCCGATTTTGTTGCCATTTTTCCGTATGTAATAATTTGAGCAACTTGATTTGCACCGTATTTATTTATAACGTAATCCATAACCCGACCACGACCTTCATCGTCAAAATCAATATCAATATCGGGCATTGAAACACGATCTGGATTTAAAAAACGTTCAAAAAGCAAGTCGTATTTTATAGGATCTAAATTGGTAATTCCTAAACAATATGCCACCGCCGAACCAGCTGCTGAACCACGCCCAGGACCAACAGAAACACCCATTTGCCTAGCTGCTGCAATAAAATCTTGCACAATTAAAAAATAACCTGGGTAACCTGAATTTTCAACTGTTTTTAGTTCAAAATCTAAGCGTTCGGTTATGGTTTGGTCAATTTCCTTATATCGGCGTTTAGCACCCTCATAAGTTAAAAAGCGCAAATAGGCATTTTCTCCGCGTTTCCCTCCATCTTTTTCATCTTCAGGGTTGATAAATTCTGCAGGAATATCAAATTTGGGTAATAAAATATCTCGGTAAAGGGAATACACTTCAATTTTATCAACAATTTCTTGAATATTAATAATTGCATCAGGTAAATCGGCAAAAAGCTTTTTCATTTCTGCCTGCGTTTTGTAGTAATATTCTTGATTTGGTAAACCATAACGATACCCACGACCACGACCAATTGGAGTAGCTTGTTTTTCGCCATCTTTTACACATAACAAAATATCGTGTGCGTTGGCATCGGTTTTTTCTAAATAATAGGTATTGTTAGTGGCTACTAATTTTATACTGTGCTTTTGTGCAAAAGCAATTAAAGTTTTATTTACACGGTCTTCATCCTCTTGATTATGACGCATGATTTCAAGGTAAAAATCTTCTTTAAAATGCTCTTTCCACCAAAGTAAAGCTTCTTCGGCTTGCTTTTCACCTAAGTTTAAAATTTTATTTGGCACTTCACCGTACAAGTTACCAGAAAGCACAATTATATCATCTTTATACTTTAGTAACGCTTGTTTATCAATTCTTGGAACGTAATAAAACCCTTCGATTGATGCGATAGATGCTAACTTAGCTAAATTGTGATATCCTTTTTTATTTTTTGCAAGTAAAACGATTTGATAACCGTTGTCTTTTTTACTTTTATCGGTTAAATTTTCACAAACAAAAAACTCACATCCAACAATTGGTTTTATTTCTGATAATATAGGTTCTTCGCCATTTTCAATAGCTGCTTCGTTTGCTTTTTTTACTGTTTTATTATGATCTAAAATTGCACTTACAAATTTAAAAGCTCCCATCATATTGCCGTGATCGGTCATAGCAATTGCCGACATGTTTTCGCTTGCCGTTTTTTTAATCATTGCACCAATATCAATGGTAGATTGCAATACCGAAAATTGAGTATGATTGTGCAAATGTGCAAAAACAGCCTCTTGAAATGCTGCTTTTACTTCGGTAGATATTTTTTGTTTTTCAGCGCCTTTTATAACCCCTGAAGCTTCTAACTGCAAACGAATATCTTCGGATGCCTGCTTTAGATTTATATGTTGTAAACCAATTAACTTAAATGGGTTTGGGTTAACCTCTTTAAATTGTTGTAAATATCCGGCTGGTTGTTTTAATTCGCTTTCGGTAAATACATTTTTTCGTATCAATTCAAAAAAACATCTTGTTGTAGCTTCAACATCGGCAGTTGCATTATGTGCTTCGCCAAAAGGTTCGCCAAATAAATATTGATGCAATTCTGTTAAAGTGGGCAATTTAAATTTACCCCCACGCCCACCAGGTAGTTTAAGTAATTCTGCTGTAACTTCGGTACATGTATCTAAAACATGCATTTTATTTAAGTTTGTAGGAATTTCGGCACGATGGAATTCGGCACCCATTATATTTAAATCGAAACCTACGTTTTGGCCAACTACAAAATTTGCTTTAGCCAACGCTGTATTAAATTTATGAAGAACAACGTTTAAATCAACTCCTTTTTGTGTTGCTAACAATGTAGAAATTCCGTGAATTCGCTCTGAATCATAAGGTATATCAAAACCATTGGGTTTAATTAAATAATCGTCGCATTCAATTACATTACCCATTCCATCGTGTAATTGCCAAGCAATTTGTATACATCTAGGCCAATTGTCAACATCAGTTATAGGTGCATTCCAATTTTTAGGTAAACCGGTAGTTTCAGTATCAAAAATTATATACATTTTAGTAAAGAAAAGTTAATTTATACAAAGTTACAACAAAAAAAAGTCGCTCTTAAAAAAGAACGACTTAAGTATGTGTTAAAGAAATTTAACTATAGTTTATAGCCCTTATTCTGTAGGAGTTGTTTGTGCATATTTAATAGGAATTCTAAAAAACACTCCTTTATTAAAATTAACTACAGGAGCTTCTGAAAGAACCATATTTGGATCGGTTGGAACCATTTCGGCCATAAACGTACCAGAAATAGTACCAGGCACTTGTTTTTCTTCTGGATCTAACTTTATATACCCTTTACCAGTTGAAGAAGATGTACTATATAAATACATTTTATCGTTAACAGTTTTAGAATAAGTTGCAACGTTATAATTAGAAACACCTAAAGGATATTCTGTACCCGAAAGATAATTATCAATATACAAAGTTACATTTTCAGATCCGTTAGCACCAACTATTACTAAATCGCCATCGGTAACGTTAGCAACAAAACTTGACGCACGCCAAAAATTATAACCGTTCATAGCTTCCATGGTAGGCTCGTTAACACTTAGTTCTTCTTCGCAAGACACGAATGAAACTGCCAATAATGCTAGTAAAAAATATTTTTTCATATTTATTTAGATTCTGAATTCAAATGTTTACAAACAAAAATAGAATTTTTTCTTTACAGCCAATTACTTTTTTTAATATTTATTTAACTTTTTTGAAATTTTAACATATCAACGTATATTTTTATGTACAAAAAAGAACTAATTAAAAAAAAATATCTAATTTTGCACATTGAAATTAATAACAAGAGGTCGGGAACCTCACTTAAATCAAAAAGATTATGTCTGTAAAAATTAGATTACAAAGACACGGTAAAAAAGGGAAACCTTTTTATTGGGTAGTAGCTGCTGATGCACGCGCAAAAAGAGATGGTAAATTCTTAGAAAAATTAGGAACTTACAACCCAAACACTAACCCTGCAACTATTGACTTAAATGTTGATGCTGCTGCACAATGGTTATTTAATGGTGCACAACCTACGGATACAGCTCGCGCTATTTTATCGTACAAAGGTGCTTTATTAAAACACCATTTAAACGGTGGTGTTCGCAAAGGTGCTTTAACGCAAGAGCAAGCTGACGCTAAATTTGCTGCTTGGTTAGACGAGAAAGCAAACAAAGTAAACGCTAAAGTTACTGGTTTAGCAGATAACAAAGCTGCTGCTAAAGCTGCTGCTTTAAAAGCTGAACAAGAAGTAAACGCTAAACGTATTGCTGCTGCACAAGAAGCTAAAGCTGCTGCTGAAGCTACAACTGCAGAAGAAGCTACACCTGAAGCAGAAGAAAATACACAAGAAACAGAAGCTTAATTTTAACAGCGATTTTTAATGCGTAAAAAAGATTGTTTTTATTTAGGAAAAATCGCAAAGAAATTTAGTTTCAAAGGCGAAGTTTTGGTTTATTTAGATACCGACGAGCCTGAATTGTACACAGAATTGGAATCAATGTTCGTTGAAATAAACGGACATTTGGTTCCTTTTTTCATTGATAAAGCATCGCTTCACAAAGAAAAATTTCTGCGCACACAATTTGAAGATGTAGACAGCGAAGATGCCGCAGATGATATTGTTGGCAAAGATGTTTACTTACCACTTACTATGCTTCCTACTTTAGAAGGAAATAAATTTTACTACCACGAAGTTGTTGGTTTTGATGCCATTGACCAACGTTTAGGCAATTTCGGCACTATTTTAAGAATTAGCGACAATGGCGTGCAAGCATTATTTGAAGTTCAAAAAGATGATGCCGTGATACTGATTCCTTTAATTGACGAATTTATTATTGAAGTAAATCGCACAAACAAATCAATCCTTTTTAATACACCTCAAGGTTTAATTGATTTGTATTTATAAGCAAAATTTGCCTTAAAAATAGTACTTTTGAAGATTAATTAACTTCAAAATGTTCCAATTTAAACAATTTACCATTCAACAAGATCGTTGCGCCATGAAAGTTGGCACCGATGGTGTTTTATTAGGCGCTTGGGCACCACTTATTAACAATCCTTTTAATATATTAGATATTGGCGCAGGAACTGGCTTGATTGCTTTAATGCTTGCCCAACGAAGCAACGCCCAACAAATTGACGCAGTTGAAATTGATGAAAACGCATACGAACAATGTGTTGAAAATTTTGAACAAAGCAATTGGAACGATCGTTTGTTTTGCTACCACGCATCGATTGATGAATTAACTGAAGAATTTTTTGAAGAGGAAGAAGAGTACGATCTAATTGTATCAAATCCTCCTTTTTATGCAGAAAACTACTCATCTGGTAACGACAAAAGAGATCAAGCTCGTTTTCAAGAAGCTTTACCCTTTAACGAATTAATAGAGTCGGCACAAGCTTTACTTTCAGATAATGGAATATTTGCTGTTATTATTCCACATAAAGAAGAAGAAAATTTTATAGAATTAGCTCAATCAGTTGGTTTATTTCCTTTAAAAATAACTCGTGTTAAAGGAAACCCATCATCTGAAATTAAACGTAGCTTATTGGCTTTTTCACGTTTTGAACAAAACCCTTTAATTGACGAATTAATCATTGAAACAGCCCGCCATGCGTACACCGAGGCGTATATAGTCCTTACAAAACCCTTTTATTTAAAAATGTAATTTTAATAAAAACACAACTACATTTCTACAAAAACAAACTAATAAATACAATTATTTTAAAAATAATTTGCAAATAATGTATTTTTAATTAACTTTATAACACTAATTTTAAAAATACAACCATGAAAAAATTATTACTTTCTTTAACATTCATTTGCGCAATGTCATTTAACGGAAATGCACAAATTTTCTCAGAGAATTTCAACTCTAACACAATGCCATCAGGCTGGACACTTAACGACGCTGATGGTGACGGTAAAAATTGGGCAGTAATGCAACTTAAAGACAGCAACGGCAACCCTATACCTGCATTTCCAACAGCTTTGTTACGTTCGGCATCGTG
Source organism: Myroides sp. JBRI-B21084 (assembly GCF_030545015.1). Taxonomy (GTDB): domain Bacteria; phylum Bacteroidota; class Bacteroidia; order Flavobacteriales; family Flavobacteriaceae; genus Flavobacterium. Next base: position 662,932 of record NZ_CP120653.1, on the reverse strand, counting down.
GGATGCAACAACTCAAGCTCCACTTACACCAAACAATTGGATTTTTTCTCCAGTTATAAATTTATCTGCATACGCAGGCCAAACCATTACATTAAAGTGGAAAGCTTCTGCGGTAGATGCTGATTGGGATACAGAAAAATACGCAGTATATGTTAGTAACGCTAATACAACAACGGCAATGTTAGCTTCTGCAACTAAGTTTTCAGAAACTTTGAGTGGCGTTAACACATTAACACAAAGAACCTTAGATATTTCTGCTTTTGCTGGACAGTCATCGGTATACTTTGCTATAAGACATTATGAATCTACTGACCAATTTACAATTGAGATTGACGATATTGAAATTGTTTCTGGAACTGCTTCAAACGAACAATTCTTTACAGAAAATTTCAACATATACCCTAATCCAGTAAACGATGTGTTAAACATTACATCTAAAAACAATGTAGCTATTAACACAATTACTATTACTGATTTAGCTGGTAGAGTGGTAAAATCAGAAGGTAATGTTTCAAACATCAACGTGTCTGGCTTAGCAAGTGGCACTTATTTAATTGATATTACTACAGATAACGGTAAAGCGTCGTCTAAATTCATTAAAAAATAATAAATAAAATCATTTTATTTTAAGGCTATTGTTGTTAACAGTAGCCTTTTTTATTTAAATGACATTTTATGTCTTACCTAAAACCTAAATTTACCTTTAAAATAGAACCATTTAATGAAAAAAGATTTTACAAAAGGTCAAGGTGCGGTAACCAATATTCATAATAAATTTTTTAAAAATAGATATGAAACTTCTATTTATCAAGATGATTATGAAGATGAAATTGCTAAAACTCAAATATTAGAAGTTTTCCCAAAAACAATAGTTAACAAAATAAAAGGCAACAACTTACCTTTTGTGTATTCAGTAAATCCGTATCAAGGCTGCGAACATGGTTGCGCGTATTGCTATGCCCGACCCACGCATCAATATTGGGGATTTAGCGCAGGTATAGATTTTGAACGAGTAATTTTGGTAAAGAAAAACGCATCCGAACTTTTAGAACAATTCTTTTTAAAACGTGGTTACAAAGCATCAACCATTCAATTATCAGGCAATACCGATTGTTACCAACCTTTAGAACGCAAATTAGAAATCACTCGGAAAATATTGCAACTTTGTTTAGATTATCGTCATCCTGTAAGTATTATTACAAAAAACGCCTTAATATTGCGCGATTTGGATATTTTAAAACAATTGGCTGCTAAAAAATTGGTAAATATATGCTTAAGTATTCCAACTATAAACGAGGAATTACGCAGGGTTTTAGAGCCCAGAACGTCATCGGTAAAAACAAAACTGAAGGCACTGCAAACTTTATCAGCAAACAAAATTCCCGCACACGTAATGGTTGCACCAATAATCCCTGGATTAAACAGTATGGAAATTCTTCCAATATTAAAAACCACTTCAGAAAACGGAGCACATTCCTTTGGCTACACGCTGGTTGGTTTGAACGATGAAGTGGAACCTGTTTTTAAAGATTGGTTGGAAACGCATTATCCTGACCGAAAAGAAAAGGTTTTAAATCAAATAGCATCGCTACACAAAGGAAATTTGGCAGAAAAAAATATAGCCAAACGAAATGCTGGCAACGGAAATTTTGCCGATATGATTCATAAATCGTTTGAAATTGGCAGAAAAAAATATTTCAGTCAATCAAAATTTCCTGCCTTAGCAACTGATTTATTTGATGGAACCAAAGGCGAACAATTGCGGTTGTTTTAATAAAACCTAGAAGATTTTAAAAATCTTGCAGAACAAAAGTCTATCTAGCTTCTAATGATATTCTGCTTTGATTCTCTTTGTTTCCAAAACGTGCAGTGTAAACATCGGTATGTTTATAAATATCCACGCTTTCAACATCGTTCTGATTTAACGAACGAAATGTTTCTTCGCTAACACGCACACCATCTATAATATAAGTATAATTCCCATTTCGTGTTAAAGCTTCTGCATCTTTTAAAATGGTTTCGGGATTTCTGTAAACTTCTGACGGTCTCATATCGACATTAAAAACCAATGGGAATGCAACATCTACAATATGATTTTTATAAAGCTCTGTTTTTTTAACACCAACTGTATCAATAGTACATCCTATTACTGAATGATAATTGAAAGAAATTATTATATCAGGCAAGTCAGCATCATCTTTCATCATTTTAACATTCAAAATATTACTTCTACGAACAGTCGTCATACTTGTTTTATATCCTCTATAAATAAACTGAATTCTATCGCCTTTTTTGGCATTAAACTTATATCTTCCTTCAGCATCTGTTACTATTTCTATATTTGTTCCTGCTAACTTTGTAACAACGCCCGAAATTGGATCTCCTTTTTCGGTTTTAACAATACCTGTAATTTCTTTATAAAGATTTTGCTGTAGCACTTGTTCAGTCGAATTTGCCAGAGATGCTGATTTTACAGTCCAAGTAGAAAGAAAAATTATTCCAAAAACAACCGCAACGTATCTGTAAAGACCAAGTAGTCCGTTTACTTTTATCTGATTATTTACATCATTATTTATCATATTACAACCGCTTTATCTTCATTTATCAATAACTAACAGCAAGTTACTACTTTTATTCTACAAATTCAATCATAAATATTTCACTATTCTTTTAATAAAAAGTTTATTTTTGTTACAGTTAAACAATTGTAGATATGAAACCAGATTTATTTCAGGCACCAGATTATTATTTATTAGACGATTTACTTACAGAAGAACATAAATTAGTACGCGATGCTGCACGTGCTTGGGTAAAGAAAGAAGTTTCACCCATAATTGAAGAATATGCACAACGCGCTGAATTCCCTACACAGATTGTAAAAGGTTTGGGCGAAATTGGCGGTTTTGGACCTTATATTCCTGTAGAATATGGCGGGGCAGGATTAGATCAAATTTCGTACGGATTAATTATGCAAGAAATTGAACGTGGCGATTCAGGGGTACGTTCAACCTCATCGGTTCAATCATCGTTGGTAATGTATCCTATTTGGAAATACGGAAACGAAGAACAACGCATGAAATACCTGCCAAAATTAGCAACTGGCGAAATGATTGGTTGCTTTGGATTAACTGAACCCGATTTTGGATCGAATCCAGGTGGGATGGTTACCAACTTTAAAGATAAAGGCGATCATTACTTATTAAATGGAGCAAAAATGTGGATTTCGAACGCTCCGTTTGCAGACATTGCAGTTGTTTGGGCCAAAGACGAAAGCGGACGCATTCACGGTTTAATTGTTGAACGCGGTATGGAAGGATTTACAACCCCAGAAACACACAACAAATGGTCGTTACGTGCATCGGCAACTGGCGAATTAATTTTTGATAATGTAAAAGTTCCAAAAGAAAATCTTTTACCAAACAAATCGGGCTTAGGGGCGCCACTTGGTTGCTTAGATTCGGCTCGTTACGGAATTGCTTGGGGTGCTATTGGTGCTGCGATGGATTGTTACGATACGGCATTAAGATACTCAAAAGAACGCATTCAGTTTGATAAACCTATTGGTGCTTTTCAATTACAACAAAAAAAATTAGCCGAAATGATTACCGAAATTACCAAAGCACAACTTTTAACATGGCGTTTAGGCGTTTTACGTAATGAAGGCAGAGCAACATCAGCACAAATATCAATGGCAAAGCGAAACAATGTAGATATGGCATTAACTATTGCCCGTAATGCACGTCAAATGTTAGGTGGTATGGGTATTACTGGTGAATACTCTATAATGCGACATATGATGAATTTAGAATCGGTAGTAACTTATGAAGGTACGCACGACATTCATTTATTAATTACCGGTATGGATGTTACTGGTTTTTCAGCATTTAAATAAAAATATTTTACATATAACAAAAATCCCGAAGTGTACTTCGGGATTTTTGTTATTAGTTAATTTCGTCTAAATTTTCACTTTTAAGGTATTTATCACTGTATTTTAAATACCAAAACCATAACCCAAAAATTGAAAGAAACACCACTAAAAGTGTTTGATCTATTTTTTTCCAGGTATCAAACAACTGCCTGCTCCAAATTACAAACAAAACAGCTAAGGTTGCAGCTACGTGCATAAGCTGAAAAACCACATATATTTTATACTTTTCATTCAAAAAGAAAACGGTATCGTGAAACATTACAAAACCCAAAATATATGCTACAAGTAAAATGGTTAACACTACTAACAACCACTTAATAACTTTAAACAATTTATTCATTGCAAACAATTAAAAAACGATCAAAATTAAGTAAATAATCAATTAAAAAAACAGAAGGTTAAAAAATTGTTTGTAAAAAAGAAAAACGAAGAATTAACTTCGTTTTTCACTTAAAATAATCCAATAAAATAATTCTATTTGCTTTCTAAAGTTAACATTTTTTTGGTTAAAAAAACAAAAAAAACAAAATTATTTTACTAATACTCTGGTGCCAATTGTATTTTTAAACCCTCAATTTCAGGTTTAATAGCAATTTGGCATCCCAATCTACTATTTTCTTTTACATTAAAAGCCTCCCAAAGCATAGCTTCTTCGTCAGGGTTTTTCTCTGGCAAGTTAACATCTTCTTCATTTAAAACATAACATTGGCACGATGCGCACATAGCCATACCACCACAAATACCAATGGTTCCTTCTTCGGCAAGTTCGTAAGCACGCACCAATTCCATTATATTCATATTCATATCGGTAGGTGCATCAACAATATGTTCTACCCCTTCTCTATCAATTATCGTAATTTTAATATCGCTCATAAAATGCATTTTTACAAATATACTAATTAAGTTTTTTTTAAAATATGTAACTTGTAACATATAAGCTAAAAAACATACTAATTGTAAAATTAAAATTATGAATGCTCACGAAATAGATTACACCATTTATGGGGAAGAAATGCAATTTGTTGAAATTGAACTAGACCCACAAGAAACCGTTATTGCAGAATCGGGAAGTTTTATGATGATGGACGACGGTATTAAAATGGAAACCATTTTTGGCGATGGAAGCCAACAACAAGGTGGTTTGTTTGGCAAAGTTCTTAACGCAGGTAAACGTTGGATTACTGGCGAAGGTTTGTTTATGACTACCTTTACAAATATTAATTACGGCAAAAAAAAGGTATCATTTGCATCGCCTTACCCAGGTAAAATAGTTGCATTAGATTTACGCCAAATGAACGGTAGATTTATTTGCCAAAAAGATGCTTTTTTATGTGCTGCTAAAGGAGTTGCTGTTGGTATTGAATTTAACCGAAAAATAGGTACCGGACTTTTTGGTGGCGAAGGTTTTATTATGCAAAAACTTGAAGGCGATGGTTTGGCTTTTATACACGCAGGTGGTACGTTGCACAAAAAAGAATTACAGCCAGGTGAAGTGCTAAAAGTTGATACAGGCTGTATCGTTGGTTTTACAAGCACTGTAAATTACGATATACAATTTGTAGGTGGCATTAAGAACAGTATTTTTGGTGGTGAAGGTTTGTTTTTTGCAACTTTACAAGGCCCTGGAACGGTTTATGTACAATCGTTACCGTTTAGTAGATTAGCCGATAGAATTATTGCACACGCACCTAGTGCAGGTGGCAAATCGCAAGGTGAAGGCAGTTTATTAGGCGGTTTAGGCAGATTACTTGATGGAGATAATTAATTAAAATTCAGCTTTATGCTGAATTTTTTATTTGTATTTGTTTATAAAAACAACTTTCATTTAACATTTTGGGTAAAATAAATAAGAACTATATCTTTACAAAAATTGTTGAATACCATTAATTATGAAAAAATACTTTTTAGGGCTAAGTTGCTTTTTTACGGTTACTATGTACGCACAAAATACATCTTGTAATGAAAAAGCAAATACGATGCTGATTAGTAAAATTAAAAAATACCCATCGGACCAATTAATCCCATATTATTCTGAAAAAAATGATAGATGGGGATTTTTTGATAGAAAAACAAAAAAAATACTTACAGAACCTGTTTTACGTGATGCTGCTTTCTTTCATCCGCACATAAATTTATATTACGGTTTAGAAACAAATGGTCAAGAAAATGGTTGCAATGGCAAAATAATGGGTAGCGAAGAAAATTACAGAATTGCCGATATTCAAAATAGTGGATATATTATTTATGAAGCAAGTGGCGCAATGCCAAATATGCCTAAAAGAAGTAATAAAGATAAAGTAAAAGACGAAATTAGTGGCTTTGAGGTTGATGCTTATGGAAATTTGGTTGCGTTTAACCCTAAGTATTATAACGTCGAAAAAGACGAACCTACTATTTATAATATTGTACCGTTTAAAAACTTATATTTTGCAATTGTTAAAAACCGAATAAACAACGAAACTTTTTTTAGCATCATAAACCAAAAGGGAGAAACTTTTTCTGGTTTTGAAAAATTGAGTAATTACCCGCATCACAAACAAATTTATAGTCATGAAAAAGATGTTTGGTTTTTAATAGAAACCAATAAAAATCATTATATTTTAAAATCGTTGTTTAAAGGTACGCCATTTAAAGACAATTTTGTAAACACCGATAATTGGCAAAATTTTGCTCAAACTATTGGATATGCTATTATGCAAACAAAAGAAGGAAAAGGCATTCTTGATCTTACAAATTTGGAATGGAAAATTAAACCTGCAAAAAACAATGATTTTTGGTATCTAAATTACGCATCATTAAAGCCATTGGCTATAAATTATGATAAAGATGAATATTCGTACAATTCAAAAATTACAATACCTATTGAAATGATTAAAAAAAACAGAAAGAATACTTATATCTACATACAAAATTCTAAATATTCTTTTTACGATTTAAACATGAAATTGTATCAGCCAAAAAATAATTAAGGCATAAAAAAACGAGCTTCATTTGTTTTGAAGCTCGTTTTTTTATCTTTTAAACAACAACATCGAAAAAAGACGTTAACTCTTCAAACGAATATTGTTTTGTGTCTATATCTTTAATAATACTACCGCGATCAAAGCACACAATTCTATCAGAAATTTCAAAAGTATGATTTAAATCGTGGCTAGAAACCAATAAAGTTGTTTGTTTAGTATCGGCAATATTTCGTAAAATCTTTTTTAAACGAATTTGAGTTGTTGGATCTAAATTAGCAAAAGGTTCATCTAAAATAATAACTTTAGGATTGCCAATTAAAGTACCAATTATACCTACTTTCTTTTGATTTCCTTTAGATAAATCACGAATATATTTGTTTTTGCCTAAAATTTCATCGTTAAAAAAATCGGCATATGTTTTTAAAAACTCATCCACTTGAGCTTTATTTTGATTGCGTAGTTCGCCCAAAAAATAAAAATATTCCTCGCAGGTTAAATATCCAATTAAAAAACTATCGTCTAAAAAAGCAGTAGTAAAAGCTTTCCAATCTTCGCTTTTATTAACCACTACACTATTATTTTTAATACAGCCTTGTGTTGGTTCAATTAAATCTAACAACAAACTAAAAAAGGTAGTTTTACCTGCGCCGTTGTTGCCTACTAAACCAAAGCTTTGACCTACTGGAATTTCTAAATTATTTATATTTAAAACGGTAGTACCGTTGTATGTTTTTTGCAAATTAGTAACTTGTATCATAATTATTTATATGCTTTTAAGGTGATGTATTTTTTTGATTTGTAAAGATTTTCAATTAAATTAAACATTGGTTGTTTTAGTAAAATACCTAACAAGCCTATTAAAATAAATATAACAATTGCTAAATTAAACGATAATAAACTGGTTAAACCCCAATACAAAATAGCAGGAATGGCAATAGGTGGAATACTTAACAACAAGGTTTGTGCACTAAATGCTTTTGTATCGCCAAAGGCATTTTTATTACTTGATAAATCTATTTTAGAGCGAACAAATGCACCTGCAATTAACGACATGTAACAGTTCCACCCAATATTATAGCACCCAACAGCAACAATAATTAAATAGGTTTTTAAACCAAAAAACAAATAAAAACTTGCTAAAATAGTTGATACTACTGTACCCAAAACCATTATTAACCATTTAGATTCTAAATATTGGCGATACGGCACGTTTTGTGTCATCATTAAAGGATAGTAACTGCTGTCCCAACTTGGTACATATTGCCCAAAAAGCATCATAAAACCACCTGTAATCATTATAGCTGCTAAAATGGTGAAAAAACTATTGTTTTTGTACATATCCATTGTAAAAAACAACAATCCGTATAACAAAAACATTGCGCTCATTAACAAAACCGTACGTGTACGTTTGTTACGTGTAAGTAGTTTTATATCGGTTTTTAAGAACGGAGCCAACTTTCCAAAACGGTTTAAAAAGTTTAAATCGTAATAGGTATATGTTTCTTTTTTTACAACAACAGCACTGTCTAACGATAAATTTTTATAATAAAAACGGTAGCAAGCCATTATTAAACCAATTAAGTATACCGCAATAACAATTAATAAAAATTTATAGTTATACATAGCTTCAAACACATATTTGGTATATGCTGTAACTTCTACGTATTTAAAAAAATCTAATGCTAAAACACCTGCAAAAGAAACCAAAAAAGGTAACGCAAATTTGTTTACGTGATTTAATAATTGCACCAAAAAGTTGTTGGCCCATAAAAACATTTTTAACGATAAAGCAAATAATAATCCACTTAAAACATTTACTTTATATTCAAAAATCAACATTAAAAATAGAGCAATCCCCATAAAAAGGTTGACAAAATTAAAAAACGAAAATGCCGATTTTGTTAAGCAATAATTTACAATTGTTTTTTTACGAATGTTTTGTATAAGCAATGGTTTTACTAACGTTGTAGGCATTTGTTGAAAAAAGTAACGAATTACCAAATCGCCCAACCATAAATAAATAGCGTATTTAAAAAAGCCTTGAAAGGGATCTAACCCTTCTTCTTCGGCAAATTTAAATAAACCCGCACTCATGCTAACCATTACTACTAAGTAACAAGCACCAAAATAACCTTTACCTAAAGCCATTAAAACCCGTTGTGTTAATGCGCCTTTACGTTTTGATTCTTTCCATTCTAAGCTGGCAAGTTTTTTAAACATCATATTGTTTTTTGTTTAGTAAGTACTGTTTTTAACGAAATGTTACAAAAAAAAAGAGTATGTTTTTAAAACATACTCTTTTAAAACTTAATTATTTAAAATTAATCAATTGCTTTTACAACTGCTTTTTCAGCTTCTTTACGTGTTCCATCAAAACCATCAACACCAGAAACAGTAGTGTATTTCAATACATATTTTTTACCTGGATTGATTCGGTTATACACACTTTGGCACATTAAAGTTGCTTCGTGAAATCCGCATAAAATTAATTTTAGTTTACCTGGATACGTGTTAACATCGCCAATAGCGTAAATACCTTCTATATTTGTTTGATAATCAAGTGCGTTGTTTACTTTAATCGCATTTTTTTCAATATCTAAGCCCCAATTTGCAATAGGCCCCAATTTAGGCGTTAAGCCAAACAACGGAATAAAATAATCGGTTTTAATGGTACGCGAAGCTAAATCGCCTTCAAACGATAAACTTACAGCGTCAACATGTTCGTTTCCGTGAATTTCGGTAACTTCGGCAGGGGTAATTAAATTAATTTTACCTTGTTGCTTTAACGCTTGTACTTTTTCAACCGAATCTAAAGCACCTCGAAATTCGTTTCTTCTGTGAACTAAGGTAACACTTTTAGCTACATCGGTTAAAAAGATACTCCAATCCAATGCAGAATCGCCACCACCGCTAATCACTACATCTTTATTACGGAATTGTTCAGGGTTTTTAATAAAATATTCCACCCCTTTATCTTCGTAAAAATTCAACCCTTCAATAATAGGTTTTCTAGGTTCAAAGCTACCTAAACCACCCGCAATTGCAACAGCTTTGGCGTGGTGTTTTGTACCTTTATTGGTAGTAACAACAAAAGTACCATCTTCAAGTTTATCAATAGTTTCGGCAACTTCGTTTAATGTAAAACCAGGTTCAAATTGTTTAATTTGTTCCATTAAGTTATCTATTAATTCGGCAGCGCCTACAGAAGGATAACCAGGAATATCAAAAATAGGTTTTTTAGGATATAATTCAGTTAATTGTCCGCCGGGTTGCGGTAAACCGTCTATTATATGACAGCGTAATTTTAATAATCCAGCTTCAAACACAGCAAAAAGGCCTGTTGGTCCGGCGCCAATTATTAATATATCAGTTTCAATCATAAAAGTAAATTTTATATAAAATTAAAAAGCATACAGCACAAAAAAAGTGATAAATATCATTACTTACCATTAATTTAGTTTTGTGTATTTTATAATTCGGCGGGTAAATTTTCTACTGTTTCAATTTCGGGTGCATATTTTTTAATGGTAGTTTCTACACCAGCTTTCAACGTCATTTGATTAATTTTACACGATGTACAAGCCCCTTCAAGACGCACTTTCACGTGTTTATCGTTTTCAATAGCAACCAAGGTAATGTCACCACCATCTGATTTTAAAAACGGACGGATTTCATCTAGCGCTTTTTCTACATTTTGTTTTATAGTTTCTGAAGCCATATTTTTATTATTGGTATCGAACAAACGATAATTAATTTATTTTTTTACAGCCGAACAACCTGCCATAGTAGTGATTTTAACAGCTTCGGTTGGCGGTAACGATTCGTTACGTGCAACGGTTTGTGAAACAACATTTCTAGCAATTTCTACAAACGCATTAGCAACAATAGTATTTTCTTGCATTGCTGCTGGTCGGCCATAATCACCAGCTTCGCGAATACTTTGTACAATTGGCACTTCGCCTAAGAAAGGAACCTCTAAATCGGTTGCTAAATTTTTAGCACCTTCTTGTCCAAAAATGTAATATTTATTTTCTGGTAATTCTTCAGGTGTAAAATAAGCCATATTTTCAATAATACCTAAAACGGGTACATTAATACTTTCAGCCATAAACATTGATACCCCTTTTTTAGCATCGGCCAAAGCAACTGCCTGTGGCGTACTTACAACCACTGCCCCTGTAATTGGCAACGATTGCATTAAAGATAAGTGAATATCACCTGTACCTGGAGGTAAATCTAACAATAAGAAATCAAGTTCGCCCCAATCAGCATCAAAAATCATTTGATTTAAAGCTTTTGCAGCCATAGGTCCGCGCCAAATTACTGCTTGATCTGGACTTGTAAAAAAACCTATAGACAACAATTCAACACCATAACTAATAATAGGTTTCATTTTTGATTTTCCGTTAACATCAACAGAAATAGGTTTTGATTTTTCAACATCGAACATAATGGGCATCGATGGTCCGTAAATATCGGCATCTAAAACACCTACTTTAAAGCCCATAGTAGCTAAAGTTACCGCTAAATTTGCAGTAATTGTAGATTTACCTACACCACCTTTACCTGAAGATACGGCTATAATGTTACTGATACCTGGTATTGATTTTCCTTTAATTTCTGGTTTTTCTGGCGTTTCAACCTTTACGTTTACTTTAATTTTTGCTTTTTCGTAAATTTTTTCATGAATCACTTTCATGATATCCACCTCAACGCGTTTTTTAATATGCAAAGCAGGTGTGTTCAAAGTAACATCAACCACCACTTCATCGCCAAAAGTCATTACATTTTGTACTGCACCACTTTCTACCATGTTTTTGCCTTCACCGGCTACCGTAATTGTTTCTAATGCGGTAAGTATTTCTTTTCTATCTAACTTCATTTCTGTATTATAAAAAAAGTTATTTAACAAACTGTTGGTAAACAACTTATGTAGAATTATTTTAAATTACAAAGATAATACGAAATTGTTACACTATAAAGTTAATGATTTAATAAATTATTGAAATATGTTAATTAATTCTAAAGTTTTGTAGAACGCCTGTTTGTTTTATAATTTTAGAAGTACTTTTGATTTAAACAAAAACTTATAACATGGCACAAATAACTTTTAAAGGCAACCCTATAAACACTTTAGGCAATTTACCTGAAGTAGGTACAACAGCACCTAATTTTACGCTTACAGCTAGCGATTTATCTGATAAAACCTTAAACAATTACAAAGGTAAAAATGTTGTTTTAAATATTTTTCCAAGTGTTGACACAGGCGTTTGCGCACAATCGGTACGTACGTTTAATAAAGAAGTATCGGCTGTTGAAAATACGGTTGTTTTATGTATTTCTAAAGATTTACCTTTTGCAATGAACCGTTTTTGCGCTGCAGAAGGTTTAAATAATGTTGAAACTTTATCGGATTTTAAAAACGATGATTTTACAAATGCATATGGAGTAAAAATGACCGATGGTCCTTTAAACGGTTTAATGAGTAGAGCGGTTGTGGTTATAAACCCAGAAGGCAATGTGGTTTATACCGAGTTAGTTCCAGAAATCACGCAAGAACCCGATTACAGCCATGCAATTAATGCGTTGAAGTAATTTTGAATAATAAAAAACGTCCAAAGTTTAAACTTTGGACGTTTTTTTATGGCTCCCAAAAATGTTCTTTAAAATTTTGAACGGTATTATCTTTTACAACAATACCTTCATTTTCCAATAATTGCTGCATTAAATTGGTTCCTTGAAAATGATGTTTACCTGTAAGCAACCCTTTACGGTTTACTACGCGGTGTGCGGGAATATCTTGGTTTATATGCGAAGCGTTTAAGGCATACCCAACCATACGTGCCGATTTTGGTGCCCCAATTTTTTTTGCTATTGCACCGTATGTAGTAATTTTTCCATAAGGTATTTGTAGCACTACTTGATACACTTTTGCATAAAAATCGTTAGTACTCATGTATAAAAAATTTATACAAATTTATTAGAGTAATAACCCCAGTAATACACCCTAAAATTTTATTTATATTCTTTAAAATAAAACTTTCTTCAACAACTGCCTTTTTAAATACTTGTATGTAAAACATAAAACTGAAAAAAGTACCTAATAAAACCCCAATAGTTAACAATAAATTATTGGTGTAATTTATACTATACCATTTATTATTTACAGCACTAATACTTATAAAAGCATAATAAAAAACAGGAAAAACGTTTAACAAAGCAAAAAAAACACCTTGGCTAAATCGTTTTCGTTTTTTAGTGTTGTTTGCAGTATGCTTGTGGCTATGATTTTTAGGTGATGCTAAAAAAAAGTAAATTGTTAGCACAAAAAAAATCACCAAACCAATTTCGTGTAAAATATTATTTATAAAAACGCTACTATCAATAATTTTTGCAAAAAAAACGGCTAAATACGTTTGTAAAGCAATAATTACAAACGTACCAGCCATAAAACTGTAAGCGTGTTTCATACCTTCTTTTTTTGAAATTTTAACCACTGTGGCATTTAAAATACCAGGCAGTAACGTTCCAAATACAGCGGCACCTAACCCTGTAAAAAAAGGTAAAAAATAATTCATTTACTTTATTTGAAATTGAATATAGGTTATAGGTTTGTTTTGTTCTAAATACTGCGACTCGTAAAATGTTTGTATAGCAGTAACTACTTCAGGTGCACCTTCGTTTTTATAAACGTTATGATTAGCATACAAAACCGTATGTCCTGCACCATGTAATAAACCAAGTGTGTAACCGTGCATAAATTCACTATCGGTTTTAAGGTTTACTACACCATTTGGTTTTAAAATATTTTTATATCTAGTTAAAAATTCTTGATTAGTTAAACGGTGCTTGGTGCGTTTGTATTTAATTTGCGGATCAGGGAAAGTAATCCAAATTTCATCAACTTCATTAGCTGCAAAACAATGCTCAATCAATTCAATTTGGGTACGTAAAAAGGCAACGTTATTTAAATTTTCTTCGACAGCTGTTTTAGCACCTCGCCAAAAACGCGATCCTTTTATATCAACACCAATAAAGTTTTTATTAGGAAAACGACGTGCTAATTCAACTGAATATTCGCCTTTACCGCAACCTAATTCTAATACAATAGGGTTGTTATTTTTAAAAACTTCACTGTTCCAGTTGCCTTTTAAAGCAAATGTATTGTTTGTAAGTTCTTCACGATTAGGTTGATGTACATTAGAAAAAGTTTCGTTTTCTTTAAAACGTTTTAGTTTATTTTTACTTCCCACGATTCATATTTTTTTACAAAAATACAATAATTGCTTGGTTGTTTAAATTACAACTAATTAAATTCAATTATTTTTTATCGGCTTTTTCAATAGTAAACGAAAATTCTGAACCTACGCCTAAATTACTTTCTACATAAATATGTTCGTTATGCGCTTCAATTATATGCTTCACAATTGAAAGTCCTAAGCCCGATCCTCCAATATCGCGAGAACGACTGCTATCGGTTCTATAAAAACGTTCAAACAAACGGTTGATATGTTTTTTTTCGATACCAAAACCATTATCGGTTATGCGGATTAGTAATTTTTTATCGGTTAAATTTTTTATTGAAACTTCTGTAGTTCCGTTTTCTTTTCCGTATTTTATGGAATTATCAATTAAATTTAAGATTACTTGATTAATTTTCTCACGATCGCCTTTTACATAAATAGACCTGTAATGATCTTTATCAAACATTAAGGTAATGTCTTTTTTATCGGCTTTCATTTCTAATAAATCAAAAACACTTTGAAAAAGCGCCACAATATCAAACACTTGAACATTAAGCTTTAACTCATTGGTTTCTAACTTAGTAATCATATCTAAATCGTTTACGATATCAATTAATCGATCAATTCCTTTATCGGCACGGTCTAAATATTTTTTTCGGATGGTTTTGTCTTTAACACCGCCTTCTAACAAAGTAGAAATATATCCTTGTACAGTAAACAATGGCGTTTTAAGTTCGTGGGCCACATTTCCAATAAACTCGCGACGGTATTCTTCTTGAACTTTTAGTAATTCAATTTCAATTTTTTTTTCGCTAGCAAACTTATTTACTTCATACATAAGTGTTTGCATATCTGTAGTAATGGGTTGGTTGCGCAAAACCGACTCGTCTAAAATACTTACTTCTTTATAAATTTTTTGAATACGGCGGTAAATAAAACGCTCTACACGGTATTGCAAAACAAAAAAGCTAAAGCAAAAAAACACAAGTACAAAAATTGCTGTAAAAAGTACATTTATGTTAAAATAAAAATATTGCAACATTACCAAAAGTAACATTGCAAATAGGGAAATAACTGCGGCCGATTTTGCCGCAAATTTATACGATTTACGATATTTTACACCCATTAAATTTCTATTTTATAGCCTACCCCTTTAATGGTTTTAAATAAATCGTCGCCAATTTTTTCGCGTAATTTACGTATGTGAACATCAATGGTTCGGCCTCCAACAATAACTTCGTTTCCCCAAACTTTGTCTAAAATTTCTTCGCGTTTAAAAACTTTTCCTGGTTTTGAAGCAAGTAAATAAAACAATTCAAATTCTTTTCTAGGCAAAACAAATTCGGTATTGTCTTTTATAATTTTATATTCTTCTCTGTTAATCTCAATAGTACCAATTTTAAGAACATCGTTCGTTGCAGAATCTTCTTTAACCCTTCTTAATAAAGCTTTTACTTTTGTAACCAATAATTTGGGTTTTATGGGTTTGGTAATGTAATCATCGGCCCCTACATCAAAACCAGCTACTTGTGAATAATCTTCGCCACGTGCGGTTAAAAAAGTAATTATAGTGTTGTTAAGTTCGGGTATTTTACGCATGTTTTCACAAGTTTCAATACCGTCCATTTCGGGCATCATCACATCTAAAATCACTAAATTAGGAACTTCTGTTTTGGCAATTTTTAAGGCTTCTTTACCATTTTTAGCGGTGTAAACTTGGTAATTTTCTGCTTCTAAGTTAAAACCTACTATTTCTAAAATATCTGCATCGTCATCAACCAATAAGATCTTAATATCCTTATTTCTCATTTGTTTTCTATGTTGTTTATGCTGTAAAATTAAGGATAATTAAAAAACAAACAACCGCTTAACAATTATTTAATGTAGTAACAATTTATTTACCATTAGCCAACTTATTCATAAAGCCTGTATAACCTTTCTGTAACTTTTAGATAATTTCTTTGCAATGAAAATTTACAACACAAAACAAAATGAAATTAAATTTTTTGGCAACAGCGTTATTAATTGGAGTGGCTACTTATGCGCAAGATACAAAAACGATTAAAGGCCATATTTACGATGCAGCAAATAATAACGAACCTTTAGCTTACGCTACCGTTATGTTACAGAATACAGAATTTGGTGCAGAAGCCGATGAAAACGGATATTTTGAAATTGCTTGCCCTAAGGGAACTTACTTATTAGAAGCGTCGTACTTAGGTTACCAAACTTACACCCTACCTTACGAAACAGACAAAACAAATGAGGTAACTATTAATCTTATTCCTGAATCCGATTCGTTAGATGAAATTGTAATTACTATTGATAAAAAGAAATCTACCGAAACAGCTTTATTAAACGAACAACGCAAATCGTTAGAAATAAAACAGCAAATTGGAGCACAGGAACTTTCTAGAAAAGGTGTTGGCGATGTAGCTGCAGCAGTTGCAAAAACCACTGGTATTTCAAAACAAGAAGGCAGTAACAATGTGTACGTACGTGGTTTGGGCGACAGATACAATTCTACAACTTTAAACGGTTTACCTGTACCTTCTAACGATCCTGAAAAAAAGAATATTAACTTAGAATTATTCTCTACTGATATTGTAGAATACATTTCTATTGATAAAACATTTAGCTCTAAAAACACTGGTGACTTTGGTGGAGGTAATGTTGATATTTTATCGAAAGATTTTAAAGATAATAGTTTATTTGAAGTAGAATTAGGTACAAAAATAAACACCAATGCAACATCAAAAGGCGCTGAATTTTTATTACCACAGGGACCAAGTAAATTAGGTTATGCAAATTACGGAGTACCTAACAAACCTTTATCAGGTTATCATTTCACCAACAGCTTGCAACCACAAACTGCAGGTCCAATTGGTGGAAATTTTGGTGTACGCGCAGGTAAATCGTTTTTAATTGGCAACACAGGTAAACTTAATTTATTTGCAACCGCAAGTTTTGACAATGCTTTTACGTTTAAAGAAGGTATAAACCAAAGTGCAAGTGCACAAGGCGCAAAATTAAAATCTTTTAACCAAGAAAAATTTTCTCAAACTACTAATACAACGGGCATGTTTAATGCCAACTATCATATAAACGACAAAAACCGCGTTGGTTACAACTTGCTTTATATAAATTCATCTGATTTATCTAGAGACACGTACACAGGTACCGATCGCGATTTTGAAGGCGACCACGACGCTTTATTAGTACAACGTGGTACATTTATTCAAAATACAGTATTAATCAATCAATTACTTGGTAACCATACCTTTAACAACAAATTAGGTTTTGACTGGGCTGTTTCATACAACACTATTAAAAGCGATATGCCCGATAGAACTCAAAATAAAATGTTTTATTGGAAAGATACCAACAATTACACTATAGCTCAACGCACTATTACCGATAATCACCGCTATTTTCAAAATCTTAAAGAAGATGAAATTGCAGCAAACTTAGCATTAAACTACAAATTTGGATCTACAGAAAACGGTAGCGAAAAAGGTAAACTTACATTAGGATACAATGGCCGAGTTAAAAACAGAGATTTTGAAGCCATACAATTTAACTTTCGTATTTCTGGAAACGCATTAAATAGCACAGTAAACCCAAATAACTTAGACACCTTTTTTAACCAACAAAATTATGACAACGGTTTATTTAACATAGAAGCTTTTGCAGGTGAAACTCCACAAACTTACAACGGCGAACAAAACATACATGCAGGTTTTGCAAATGTTGAATACCGTTTAACCGACAAATTAAGTGCTGTTGTTGGTATGCGTTACGAAAAAATTAACCAAACAGTTAAATGGAGAACACAATTAGATGCACAAGAAAAAAACAATGAATTTAACCGCAATGAATTTTTACCAAATTTATCGTTTAAATATGCAATAAACACTGTTCAAAATTTACGCTTAGCTGCAAGTAAAACATATACTTTACCACAGTTTAAAGAACGTGCACGCTTTATTTATGAAGATGTAACCGAAATTAAAGTAGGTAACCCGTATTTGTATCCATCACAAAATTACAACTTAGATTTAAAGTGGGAATTATTCCCTAACTCCGATGAAGTAGTTTCGGTAGCAGCGTTTGGTAAATATATTTTAGATCCTATTAACGAAATTACCATGGCTTCTTCTACAAACGATATCACTTGGGTAAACATTGGCGATAAAGGCTATGTGTACGGTGCCGAATTTGAAATTAAAAAACAGATAATTGATTTTGGTGGCGCAAACAAAAACAATCTATTTGCTGGTTTAAATGTATCGTACATGAAAACAGATCAAGAAATAAATCGTGAAAAAATTCAAAAGGAAACGAACGGTTTAATTAACACCAATTTCAATTTTGACCGTTCATCATTTACAGGCGCATCTGATTTATTATTAAATGCAGACATTTCTTATGTAAAAAATTGGAACAATGATAAAGCCTTAACTGCAACTGTTGCCTACACACACTACTCTGATCGTTTATACGCATTAGGTGTTGAACAAAAAGGAAATTTGGTTGATAAAGGTATGGGATCATTAGATTTTATCCTTAAAACAAATCTTCATAAAAAAGTTGCAATCAACTTTGCCGCACGTAATATTTTAAACCCAGAATTCCGCAGAATACAAGATAATGCATCGGGCCAAATAAATGCAATTACTTATAAACGTGGTGCGTTTTTTAGCTTGGGCGCAAAATATACATTTTAACAACATAAGCATTACATAAGCTTAACACATATTAAACAATTAAAAATCAACTTTGTACAAACAAATAATTAGTATTAAAAATGAAAAAACCAATTGTAAAACTATTTAGCATCGCATTTTTAACGTTAACGTTAGCAGCAACAACAATTTCATGTTCTAACGATGACAGCACACCTATAACTGAAGAGCCAACACCAGACCCAACAGAATTTAAAGTAGATAGAAATGCTTTAACTGGTGAAATTACTAAAGGTCATGTTGTTTTAACTGATGGAACTTACAAATTAACAGGAAAATTAATTGTAGGTGCTGGTGCAAAATTAACCATTAAAGCAGGCGTTACTATTGAAGCTACGCAATTAACAGCAGGGCAGTTTGATGCTGTAAGATATATTGCTGTTGCACAAGGTGGTCAAATTTTTGTTGAAGGAACTGCTACAAACCCTGTAATTATGACAGCCGAAAATAAAAAACCAGGTTCGTGGGGTGGTTTAGTAATTTGTGGTAAAGCGCCTATTAACAAAGGTACAACTGCTACTGCCGAAGTATCAGAATTAACCTATGGTGGTACTGAAACTAACGACAATTCTGGTTCTATTAACTTTTTACGTGTAGAATATTCTGGATACGCTTACAATGCTGATAAAGAATTTAACGGACTTTCATTATTTGGTGTTGGTAAAGGAACAACTATTGAAAACGTACAAGTTCACGATGGATCTGATGATGGTTTTGAATTTTTTGGTGGAACTGTAAATACCAAAAATTTAATTGTTACCAATTTTGCAAACGAAGTGGGTGATGATTTATTTGATTGGACAGAAGGTTGGAGCGGTACAAACGAAAACTGGTACGGTAAGCGTACAAATGGCGGTAACCGTGGTATTGAAGCCGACAACAACTCTAACAACCACATGGCAACACCTATTGCTAATCCTTCTATAAAAAACCTTACGTTAATTGGTAACAATGGGGGCGGCGAAAATCAAGCTATAAAATTAAGAGTAGGTACTAAAGCTATTTTTGAAAATGTTGTTATTAGCAACTTTGGTACTGGCTTTGATGTTGAACACGATGAAAGCATTAGTTATGTTTTAAACGGAACGTTAAAAGCTACCAATGTAAAATTTGACAACGTTACAACAAAATCAAAAGGTAAAAAAACCGATGCTACTGCTGCAGACGTAAGTGCTATTTTTACTGAAGATACATCTGCAAAAGGTGCAGGTAATGGTACAGCTACCCCAACTTGGGCAATGGGTTGGACAACTGGTTTATAAAAAAATCCACAAACTGTCTTACCAAGCGCTGTTAAGGTGTTTTAAAACCATAAAATCAGTTAAAAAAAACCTAAATAACCACAAAATTACTTTTGTGGTTATTTTTTGGTATTTTATTTGTTATTTATTTTATATATTTACATATTCAATTAAATACTATGAAATACAAATACTTATATATACTACTGTTGTTTATTGTTACAAGTTTAGGCGCAAATGCACAAACAGTAAAAAACAATGTGGTAGCAGAGCCAAATAAAAGCGAAAACTCGCTAGAAAAAGTACAAATATACCCTAACCCTGTAACGGGCGGTAAAATTTATATTGCAACCGAAACCAATACAACAAAGGTTATTGAAATGTACGATATGCTTGGAAAACGCATTTTTATTACCGATATGAGTGGTTTTCAAAAAGAATTAAATGTAAACAACCTAAAAACGGGGGTTTATATTTTAAAAATCACCGAAAAAAATAACAGCATTACCCGTAAAGTAATCATTAAATAAAAACTAGCTCGTAATTTTTACGGGCTTTTTTATGAAACAACAATTTATTAACATAGGTTTTTTTTTACTAAAAAAAATTAATGTAAATTTGTAGCATAAAATTTAAAATCAATTAGATATGAAAAAAATTTACACTTTAATTACACTTGTGGCAGCAACATTAGTAGCTAATGCACAAGCTACTTTACCAGTTTACGAACCATATAACTATACTGCACCAGGTGCTTTACAAACACAAACTGGTTATACTGCAATGAACTCTGGTGACGATGTTGCTATAGTTGCTGGAAACTTAACTTACACTAACCTACCTGCTTCTACGGGCAATAAAGTAAATTTTGCAGGTTCTGGTATCGATACTAAATACGACATTACCCTTACAAATTCTAATACAATTTATTATTCATTTTTAGTTAAAGTAAACAACATTAGTGCTGCAACCGATGCAAATGGTGGATATTTTGGAGGTTTTGGTGATTCTACAACTGCATTTGGAGCTACTGTTTGGACAAAAAGAGTAGATGATAACACGTTTAAATTTGGTTCAGAAGTTAGAACAGCTACTGCAGCTGGAACTACTTGGACAACTAGCGATTACAACGTAGGTGAAACCTATTTAGTAGTTGGTTCTTATACTTTTGTTGCTGGTGCAGATAATGATGTTGCTAAATTATGGATTAACCCTACTTTAGGTACAACTACAGAACCAACTGCTACAATTGAAGATCAATGGACAGCAAACGGAGATTTATCACAAATTTTACATTTCTTTTTAAGACAAGATTCACCTGCCGAAACACCTGATTTAGATATTGATGAATTAAGAATTGGTACTTCTTGGGCTGATGTTACTCCTATTGACAATTCAGCTTCAACAAAAGAAAACAGCATTGAAGGTTTAAACATTTTCCCTAACCCAGCAAACGATGTGTTAAACATTACATCAAACAGTACTGCTGAGAAAAACGTACAATTATTTGATTTAACTGGTAAAAAAGTTTTAGATGTAACAACAGTTTCACAAATAAACGTTTCTACATTAAAAGCGGGTATTTATGTAGCAAAAATCAACGAAGCTGGTAAAACTGCAACACGTAAAGTAATTATTAAATAATTTACTTCAACATACAACAAAAAGCATCTCTTAACCGAGATGCTTTTTTATTTTGTAATTTTGTACTTTAAAAAACAAAAATTGTGTTTACACCTCAAGACATTATTTCCATACAAACCACAAAAGAATTTCAAAAAGTGGCACTAAAGGTATTTCGTTACCAATTTCAGCACAACCCTATTTATCAAAAATACTGTTTGTTGTTAAAAAAAAGTCCTGAAAATGTAAAGCAAATACACCAAATTCCTTTTTTACCAATTGAATTTTTTAAAACGCAAAATATTTTAAGTTCAACTCAAAGTATACAAGCTACTTTTACAAGCAGTGGTACTACTGGAGCTATTACATCTAAACACCACGTTACCGATTTAGATTTTTACGAATATAGTTTTAGAAGTGCCTTTTCAAAATTTTATGGCAATATAGAAGATTACGTTGTTTTAGCGCTGTTGCCGTCGTATTTAGAACGCGAAGGCTCGTCGTTAATTTATATGGCTAAAGACTTCATAGAAGGCTCTAATCACCCCAAATCGGGATTCTATTTAAACAACTACAACGAATTAGCGCAAATAATAACCGAATTAGATAAAAACGGTGAAAATGTATTATTAATAGGTGTTACTTATGCTTTGCTTGATTTAATAGAACTGCAGCCTTTTCAATTAAAAAACACCATTATTATGGAAACGGGTGGCATGAAAGGTAAACGTAAAGAAATGATTCGTGAAGAATTACACGGACTACTAACTAACGGTTTTGGAGTTGAAAAAATTCATTCGGAATACGGCATGACCGAATTACTTTCGCAAGGTTATTCTTTTGGCGATGGGATATTTGAATGCCCCCCTTGGATGGATGTTTTAATTCGCGATACCGAAGACCCGCTAACTATTGTTGAAGATGGAAAAACAGGCGGTATTAACGTAATTGATTTAGCAAATATAAATTCTTGTGCGTTTATAGCAACTCAAGATTTAGGCAAAAAACACCCCGATTTTTCGTTTGAAGTATTAGGCAGGTTTGATAATTCTGACATACGTGGTTGTAATTTAATGGTTTATTAATATTATTGCATAAAAAAAGCTGCTTAAAAAGCAGCTTTTTTTTATCAATTCAATATATTATTTTGAAAGTTTTAAACCTTCTACTTTATATTTATCTAAAGCTTTTATTTGTTGAATTTGTTTAGCACTAAAGTCTTTAAATTCGTTAAAATCAACAGCTTTTATTGTAGCAGTTTTTGAAGCTGGCTTAGCAAAAGCTGCAATACTTGCTGTATAGTTTCCTTCCCAATATAACATTGCAGAATTACCACTACTAGCACCTGTACCTGTTGCAGTAAAGTTAGCAGTACCTAACCATGGCGGCTGTTGACTCATCCAACCAGAAGGAACTGTATTTCCTGTTGATGCAAAAGTATAATTAGAACCTGTTATATTAAAAACAGCAGTACCATTTATAGTTACTTTACCACCAACACCAGCGTCAATAATTGCTGAAGGAGCTTGGTTCGGAAAAGCAACAGTAGTAGAATTAAGTAAAGGTACCATTGTAAAAGTTAAGAATTGATTAACAACCTCATCTGCAGCATCATACTCTGATGAAACCATTGCCCATAATGTACAAGTAACACCACTTACATTATAAGCTTTTGGATTACCCGTTGACGAATCAACATTCATATACCATTCAGTTTCAGAAACAGGATAAGATGCGTTGTTGTATTCAATTCTATTTCCTTCTGGAACTGGCACTTCTTCTTCTAATACAGTAAATTTAAAATTAGCTGTAAAATTATCCATAGTAGCAATAACAGAATGGCTACCTGTTTTAACTGGTGTATAAGTACTACCTGGAATTAAAGTACCATTCACTTTAAATTTAGTGGTTGATGTTACGTCTACACCATTTAATGTAGCTTTAAAAGTAAACACATCACCAACGTATTTAGCATCGTCTGGATTTGTATGTTCTGCCTTAAAAACTTGTTGTTCTGGTGTTTCTGGTAATTTTGTACCTGCACCATTGTCTACATATTCTACACACGAATTTAAGCTTATCATCGCTAATAGAAAAAAGAGTAGTTTATTAATTTTCATAAATACTAGATGTTTAAGTTTTCTAATTAAAACTCTAAAGTATAAAAAAAAATCATTGCTGTTAAAAAATTAACACATTATTTTTCATTTTATTCACAATTTTTCTTCAAAACTATTAGTTATAAACTTGTAAAAAAGTTATTACATTGCAATTTTAAATGTATTACAATGGCAAAGCACTTGTAAAATCTGACGTTTGGTTGATGTTCTTATCTTGATATCGCAACGACCATCCTAACGATTTGGTAACAACTAAAAATTTACTTAGTTCACTAATCAATCTATTTTTTGCATTTGCTTGAATGTTCGATTTTAAAATTTTGGCTTTAAATTGTTTTTTTACATTTTCTTGTATTGCATTATAATCGGCACCTTCAAAAGTATTAAAGCGCGATTCTTCTACATCGTAAATTTTAACATCGGGCCAAATTTTTATTTCTTCGGTAGGTATGTGTGTTATTTTTACAATTTTATTTGCTGCGTCTATTGTGTATTCTAACTTTGATAAATCGTACACTATTTGTACATCGGCATTAACAACAACTAAAGCTTTTTTATCAAAACTCATTAAATTCATAAACGATTTTTGATCTTTATAGTTGTAAATCTGAGCTATTTTAGCTTCGTTTACTACCAATTTACTTACGTTTTTCATTTGTTGCTGAATTAATTCGGTATCAGGTACTACTTCGTTTTCTTTATCAACCTTTCGCATTATATAAAAAGTAAGTACACCCCCAAATAGCATACAAACAAAAGCAAATAGTAAGGAACGTTTTGTCATATTATCTAAAATTCATAAATGGATATTGTTCTAGCAAATCATCTAATTTTAATGCTAATTTATCTAAAAAAAGCTGATGTGCATAGGCATACGGATTAAATGGTTTATGCGCCAAGCCCTTTTGCACCTCATCAACTTTTTTCATGGTTTGATACATTTCTGGGTGAATACAATTCTCGGTAAATCGTTCCCAGATATAATCGATTGCCATTTGATTTGGATGCAATAAATCGGTATTATAAAAGCGATAATCACGCAATTCATCCATCATAATTTCATAAGAAGGAAAGTAATACGCTTGATTATTTTGACACAAATACTCATGTAATGCCGTAATTAAATGCGCTTTACTGCGTTGATTTTCTACAAAACCATCTTTGATATGCCTAACCGGAGAAACGGTGTAAATTAACTGAATGTTTGGATTTATTTGTTTAATATTTTGTGTTATATTTTGCAAAGCGCTTACACAATCTTGAACCGAAAGCAACTGTTTTGTAAAGTTAGCTTGAGGAATTTTATGGCAATTTGCCACAATTTTATTGGTTTTATTAAAACGATACACCCATGCTGTTCCTAAGGTAATTACAAAATGTGATGCTTGTTGCAAATTTTGTTTAAAAATCGCTGTTTTTTTGTTGATATCTTCTACAATCGATTCTGCATCTAAAGCATTTAAATCAGAATGTGTATCAAAACAACTCCAAATTTCGTTTACGCAAAAAACATCTTCTGTTGTAAAAACGGTATCGTTAAAAGCTGCATGTATCAGCTTTTCTATAGCAACTGGATGAAACAAAATACCCCATGGATTTACAGAATTTTGAAATTGAAATTGCGTTAATTTTTGTGCTATGTTAACCGCAAAACAACTACCCACACTAACAATTTTTGAATGATAATTTATTTTATTTGTCAGTTGGTTAATAGGCACTATAGTTTGTAACTGCATTTTTTTAATGTAAAATTAAGAACTATCTTTTAAAATAGGCGGTCATATCTTCGCCACTTTTTTGTTCTAAGGTATAATCATCGCACGAATACATGTGTACACCTTCAAAAATAACCGTTGGACCTTCCATTATAAAAGCATCTGCAGCTTGCAAAAACGCTTTTAAAATTGCGCCTTGTAAATGTTCGGCATAAGCAGCTTTCGATTCAAATATTTTCAAGTTTAAAAATTTATTTGGATCCACTTGATCCATCATATTGGTTACATGCAAAGTACCCAATTCGTTTTGCACCAAAGCATCGGCTTCGTTTCTTACTAAATTAAAAAAATCTTCGCGCTTGTCTGGAAAAACACGATAAGCAACTATTACAACGTATCTCATAACTACAATTTTTATTTTAAAGTTACGAATTTGTTGTAAAATGCAAAAGAGGAAAGCAAAACTTTCCTCTTTTAAGTATTTAAATATAAAACTATTATTTAATAAAATTTACAGCGTTTGCAATGGCATCATTTACACCTGCAGTATTTTTACCACCTGCTGTAGCAAAAAACGCTTGTCCGCCGCCGCCGCCTTGAATGTGTTTACCTAATTCGCGAACTATTTGTCCTGCGTTTAAACCTTTTTCTGCTACTAATTCTTTAGAAATATAACAAGTTAACATTGGTTTATCATCGTTTACTGTTGCTAAAACTACAAATAAATTGGTTTTATTTTGACCTAATTCGTGTACTAAATCTTTAGCACCATTAGCATCTAAATCTACTTGCTTCGCCAAAAACTGTACGCCATTAATTTCGGTAAATTCGGCAAGCAATTCGCCTTTTAAGTTTTTAGCTTTATCTTTTAACAATTGCTCTACTTGCTTTTTAAGCTTGGTATTTTCGTCTTGTAACGATGTAACCGATTTTAAAACATCTTGCGGATTTTTCAACAGTCCTTTTACGTTGTGTAACAACTGGTTCTGATCCATTAAAAACTGTTTTGCAAACTCACCTGTAATAGCTTCAATCCTACGAACTCCGGCAGCTACAGCACTTTCTGATGTAATCATAAAATGCCAAATATCTTTGGTATTTTGCACGTGAATACCACCACAAAGCTCCATACTTTTACCAAATTTAATGGCACGAACGGTATCGCCATATTTTTCGCCAAATAAAGCCATTGCACCTTCGTCTAACGCTTGTTGAAAAGGAATGTTTCTGCGTTCAACTAATGGCAATGCATCCTGTATGCGCGCGTTTACAAAATCTTCAACTTGCTGTAGTTCATCTTCGGTAACTTTTGCAAAATGCGAAAAATCAAAACGTAAATAAGTATTGCTAACTAACGATCCTTTTTGTTCAACATGTGTACCTAAAACTGCGCGCAAAGCTTGGTGTAACAAGTGTGTTGCAGAGTGGTTACTTGATACATTTTTTCTAAAATCTTGACTTACAACTGCAGTAAAAGTATCATCTAGCTTTCTTGGCAATGTTTTAGTAAAGTGAATAATTACGTTGTTTTCTTTCTTAGTATCTTCAATATAAACAACCTCACCGTTTGAAGCTTCAATAAAACCTTGATCGCCAATTTCACCACCACCTTCAGGATAGAAAGGAGTTAAATTAAAAACCAATTGATACATTTCGCCTAGCTTTTGATTTTCAACTTTACGGTAACGAGTAATTTTTACTTTAGCAGTTGTAACATCATAACCAACAAATTCCTCAACTGCATCGTCATATAAAACCTCCCAATCGCCAGTAGTAACTTTGGATGCTGCTCTAGAACGTTCTTTTTGTTTTTGCAATTCAGCTTCAAAATCAGCCTCGTTTAAAGTATATCCTTTTTCGCGTAAAATTAAAGCTGTTAAATCAATAGGAAACCCAAAAGTATCGTATAATTCAAATGCTTTTTTTCCAGAAACTTCTTTATTTGTGGTTGATGCAATTATGGTATCTAACAAAACCAAACCTTGTTCTAAAGTACGCAAAAACGACGCTTCTTCTTCTTTAATAACTTGTGTTACTAAATTTTGTTGCGATTTAATTTCTGGGAAAAACTCGCCCATTTGGTTACTTAAAACTTCAACCAATTTGTAAATAAACGGTTCTTTTCTATCTAAAAAGGTAAATCCGTAACGAATTGCTCTTCGTAAAATTCTACGAATCACATAACCAGCACCAGTGTTCGATGGCAGTTGACCATCGGCAATAGCAAAGGCAACCGCACGTACGTGATCTACAATTACACGAATGGCAATATCGGTTTTTTCATTGGCACCGTATTTTACGTTTGCAATGGTTTCAACCTCGCGAATTAATGGTGTAAACACATCGGTATCGTAGTTTGATGTTACTCCTTGCATAGCCATACAAAGGCGCTCAAACCCCATTCCAGTATCAACATGTTGTGCAGGTAATTTTTCTAAAGAACCATCGGCTTTACGGTTAAATTCCATAAATACGTTGTTCCAAATTTCAACAACTTGTGGGTGATCTGCGTTTACTAACTCTCTACCCGAAACTTTTTCACGTTCCTCATTTGTACGTAAATCAACATGAATTTCAGAACAAGGACCACAAGGACCTTGATCTCCCATTTCCCAAAAATTATCTTTTTTATTACCTAAAATAATTCGGTCTTCGCTTACAAATTGTTTCCAAATATCAAATGCTTCTTGGTCAAAAGGCACATTTTCTGCATCGTTTCCTTCAAAAACGGACACGTACAAACGGTCTTTATCAATTTTTAAAACCTCTGTTAAAAATTCCCAAGCCCAAGCTAGTGCTTCTTTCTTAAAATAATCGCCAAACGACCAGTTACCCAACATTTCAAACATGGTGTGGTGATAGGTATCAAAACCTACATCTTCTAAATCGTTGTGTTTACCCGATACACGCAAACATTTTTGAGTATCGGCAATACGTTGGCTTTTTGGAGTACCATTGCCTAAAAAATACTCTTTAAACTGGGCCATACCCGAATTGTTAAACATTAGGGTTGGATCGTCTTTTAAAACAATTGGTGCCGAAGGAACAATTAAATGCCCTTTACTTTCAAAAAAATCAAGAAATTTCTTTCTAATATCTTGTGATTTCATTCGATATATATAATTATGAATCGTTCAAAACTAACACTTTAAAAAAGTGATTTAAGGGGCAAAATTAATGATTTTTGTTAGATATTTTGCATTTGTAAGATATTATTAAAGCACTTGTAGTTTAATTTTAAAAAATTGTATATTAGCATAAAGCAAAATTTGAAGATAATGCAGATTGAGTTACCTGAAAAAAGATATTACAGCATAGGCGAAATTGCAAAAGCATTTGGCGTAAACGCCTCGTTGATACGTTTTTGGGAAAAAGAATTTGATGTTTTAAAGCCTAAAAAAAACGCTAAAGGCAACCGAATGTTTACACCCGAAGATTTAAAAAACCTAAAAACTATTTATCATTTGGTTAAAGAAAAAGGGTTTACACTAGAAGGTGCCAAAGATTTTTTAAAAAACAGCAAAAAACCTTCACTAAACACAGTTGAAATTATTGAAAAATTACAGCTTATAAAAAAACAATTAATAAATATTAAAAACGAACTTTAATTTAGAAATTTATGAAAAAATGGCTTATTATTGGCGCAGTAATTATTGGATTATTAATCTTATTTGTTTCGCCTTATAACGGTTTAGTACGTAGTGAAGAAGATGTTAAAAGAACATGGGGCGATGTGGAAACAGCTTATCAAAGAAGATCAGAATTAATACCTAACTTGGTAAAAACAGTTCAAGGCGCTGCCGAATTTGAAAAATCTACGTTAGAAGCTGTTATGGCAGCACGTGCTAAAGCAACGCAAACAACAATTGATCCCGCTAATATTACACCTGAAAAATTAGCTGAATTTCAACAAGCACAAACAGGTGTTTCTAGTGCGTTAAGTAGATTATTGGTTACTGTTGAACGTTATCCTGAATTAAAAGCAAACCAAAACTTCTTGAAATTACAAGATGAGTTAGCTTCAACCGAAAACCAAATTTTAACAGCACGTACACGTTTTAACGAAGTAGTTACACCTTACAACAATAAAGTAAGAACATTTCCTACAGTTATTACTGCTAAATTATTTGGTTTTGGCGAAAAACCATATTTTAAATCTAAAGAAGGTGCAGAAAATGCTCCTGAAGTAAATTTTGATTTCAAATAAAATGTCAATAACCGAAGATTTTTTAAGTACCACTGAAGAACAAGAAATTGTTGCTGCTATTGTTTTAGCCGAAAAAGAAACATCGGGCGAGATTCGCGTACACATTGAAGACCATTCAAATTTACCTGTATTAGAACGCGCACAACAAGTTTTTAAAATGTTAAATATGCACAAAACAAGCGCCCGAAACGGCGTTTTGTTTTATGTTGGTGTTAAAGACAGACATTTTGCAATAATTGGCGACAATGGTATAGACGCAGTTGTACCTTATGATTTTTGGGAAGCTACAAAGAAAAAAGTTTTAGATCATTTTAAAACAAACCAATACAAACAAGGTTTAATTGCCGGAATTTTACATACAGGCAAACAATTAAAATACTTTTTTCCGTACCAAGGCGCAAACGATATTAACGAATTACCTAACGAAATTTCACGAGGTTAATGAGTACTTTTAAAAAAATATTCACACTTTTTGTTTTATGCATGCCTTTTTGGGTTTGGGCACAATTCAACATTCCCGAAAAACCTTCAAGCACTACAAAACAAACAAGTGTATATGATTACGCTAATTTACTACCCGCTAACGAAAAACAATTATTAGAACAGAAACTAATAAAATATGCCGATACCACATCTACACAAATTGTAATAGCAATTATCCCTAGTTTAAATGGTGAATACGAAGGTACACTTGCTCCTAAATGGGCACATAAATGGAGAATTGGCCAAGCCGATAAAGACAACGGTGTATTTATTTTATTAGCCGAAAAAGAACGAAAAATTTGGATAGCTCCAGGTTACGGTTTAGAACACCTTTTAACTGCCGGTATAAATGGTGAAATTACTAGAAACTACATTATACCAGAATTTAAAAAAGGTGATTACTACGCTGGACTAGATATTGGAACTACTAAATTAATGGAACTTTTTTCGGGTACTTATCAAGAAAACAGACAAGTATCCGATGAAAGCGGTGGTGGCTTTTTTATTTTTTTGGCATTAATTACAATTATAATTGTATTTATTATTGCTAGTAAATCAGGCGGTAAAGGAAACAACCGTGGCAGCAACGGTCCCGATTTATCAGACATTATTATTCTAAGCCGAATGGGGCGTGGTGGTAATGGTGGCTTTTTTGGTGGCGGCTTTGGCGGCGGTTCGTCGGGTGGTGGCTTTGGTGGAGGATTCGGTGGCGGCTTTGGCGGCGGCGGATTCTCTGGTGGAGGTGCCGGTGGCAGTTGGTAAACTTTATACAAAAACAGTTAAATAATTTATTTAACTGTTTTTTTTCTTTAAACAACAAAAAACCCTTTCATTTCTGAAAGGGTTTCTTAGTAGCGGGAACTGGACTCGAACCAGTGACCTTTGGGTTATGAGCCCAACGAGCTACCTACTGCTCTATCCCGCGCTGTGCGTTACATTGAATTTTTACTACGATTAAAAAAATAAAATTCTAAACTTTTTTAAAAGGACTTTTAGTCTTAGTAGCGGGAACTGGACTCGAACCAGTGACCTTTGGGTTATGAGCCCAACGAGCTACCTACTGCTCTATCCCGCGCTATTGTGGTGCAAATGTAAGACGACTTTTTGGAATACCCAAACTTTTTTTCAAAAATTATAAAATTAGTCTGTTTCACGAATATTGACTAACTTTGCAAATTATTAAATAAATTATGGTGCACAAAGCTGGTTTTATAAATATTATTGGAAATCCAAATGTAGGTAAATCAACCTTAATGAATGCTTTTATTGGTGAACGTCTATCAATCATCACTTCAAAAGCACAAACAACACGTCATCGCATTTTTGGAATTGTGAACGGCGATGATTTTCAAATGGTTTTTTCAGATACACCAGGTATCATAAAACCTGCTTATGAATTACAAACATCTATGATGGATTTTGTAAAATCGGCATTTGAAGATGCAGACATTCTTTTATATATGGTTGAAGTGGGTGAACGTGAATTAAAAGACGAAGCTTTTTTTAAAAAAATCACCAATGCTAAAGTTCCAGTTTTGTTACTATTAAACAAAATAGACAAATCAAACCAAGAACATTTAGAAGAACAAGTTTCTTTATGGAAAGAACAAGTGCCTAATGCAGAAATTTATCCAATATCAGCACTTAATAATTTTAATGTAGATACTGTTTTTAACCGTATTTTAGAATTATTACCCCAATCACCACCTTATTACCCTAAAGACGCGTTAACCGATAAACCAGAACGTTTTTTTGTAAATGAAATTATTCGCGAAAAAATTCTTTTAAACTATCAAAAAGAAATTCCTTACGCTGTTGAAATTGAAACTGAAGAGTTTAAAGAAGAAGAAAAAATCATACACATTAAAGCAGTAATAATGGTTGAACGCGATAGTCAAAAAGGCATTATCATTGGGCATAAGGGAGCTGCGTTAAAAAAAGTAGGCATGGAAGCACGTGCCGAAATGGAAAAGTTTTTTGACAAACAAGTACACATTGAACTATTTGTTAAAGTAAATAAAGATTGGCGAAACAATCAATACCAATTACGCCGATTTGGATATCAACAAAAATAAAAATCACACTTTTTAAAAGTGCATGTTATATGAGTAATATTGTAGCAATTGTAGGTAGACCCAACGTAGGAAAGTCAACCTTTTTTAACCGTCTTATTCAAAGACGCGAAGCCATAGTAGATTCGGTTAGTGGTGTTACCAGAGATCGGAATTATGGAAAATCGGAATGGAATGGAAAAGAATTCTCTGTTATTGATACAGGTGGATATATTAAAGGGTCTGACGATATTTTTGAAGGCGAAATCCGCAAGCAAGTTGAGTTAGCTATAGACGAAGCCGATGCTATTGTGTTTTTGGTTGATGTTGAAGAAGGCATTACCCCAATGGATGAAGAAGTTTCTAAATTACTTCGAAAAATTACTAAACCTGTTTTATTAGTAGTTAATAAAGTTGATAACGCAAAACGCGAACAAGACGCTTTTGAGTTTTATAACTTAGGTTTAGGTGAATACATTACCATGTCTGGAATGAGTGGATCAGGAACGGGCGAAGTATTAGATAAAATTGTTGAAATTTTACCTGAATTACCAGAAGTTGAAGAGGTTACTGATGAACTACCTAGATTTGCTGTTGTTGGTAGACCAAACGCTGGCAAATCAAGTTTTATTAACGCTTTAATTGGTGAGGATCGATTTGTGGTAACTGATATAGCAGGTACCACACGTGATGCTATAGATACTAAATACAACCGTTTTGGTTTTGAATTTAACTTAGTTGATACTGCTGGTATCCGCAGAAAAGCAAAAGTTAAAGAAGATTTAGAATTTTACTCGGTAATGCGTTCGGTACGTGCTATTGAACATGCCGATGTTTGTATTTTAGTTATTGATGCAACACGCGGTTTTGAAGGTCAGGATCAAAACATTTTTTGGTTGGCAGAAAAAAACCGTAAAGGAGTAGTGATTTTAGTAAACAAATGGGATTTGGTTGAAAAAGACACCATGACAGCTAAGGATTACGAAAAACGAATTCGTGAAGAAATTGCACCGTTTACCGATGTGCCAATCTTATTTGTATCGGCATTAACAAAACAACGTTTACTAAAAGCTTTAGAAGCTGCTGTACAAGTTTATGAAAACCGTAAACAACGCATTGCTACATCTAAACTTAACGAAACCATGTTACCTATAATTGAACACAATCCACCGCCAGCAATTAAAGGTAAATACATTAAAATTAAGTATTGTATGCAGTTGCCTACACCTGTACCGCAATTTGTATTTTTTGCAAACTTACCGCAATACATTAAAGATCCGTACAAACGCTACGTAGAAAATAAATTACGTGAAATTTATAATTTTGAAGGAGTACCTATTGAAATTTATTTCCGTCAGAAATAAAAATAAAGTAATCAAAAATAAAAAGCGTATCAAGAAATTGATACGCTTTTTTGGTTGTTGTTTGTTGTTTACTTAACTTATTATGAAAAAATTATTTAGCTTTCGTGAATTCTAAATTAACATTGAAAGTAACATCCTTTGCTACACCCATACCTGTTGGATCGTAGTTAATATTAAAAGCAGTTCTATCAATAGTTGTTTTTGCCTGAAAACCTACTTTTTGATTACCTCTACCGTCGTCTTTTAACAATCCGCCATAAACTAAATCAAAAACAACAGGCTTTGTTACATTTTTAATGGTTAAATTTCCATGTAATTTATAATTTTTACCCTCTTTTTTAACTGCTGTTGATACAAATTTAATATCGTTGTATTTTTCAGTTTCAAAAAAATCAGCTGAACGTAAATGTTTATCACGTGCGTCGATACCAGTATTTACAGAATTTGCATCAATTGTAAAATTAAACTTAGCTGTAGTAATATCTTCATTTGTCAACTCTAAAGTACCTTGGTATTTATCCATTCTACCATCAACAAAAGAAATACCCATATGACCTACAGAAAAGTTTAAAAACGAATGGTAAGTATCAACACTATACTTTGTTTGGGCAAATGTTGCAACCGAAAACATTGTTGCAACCATTAAAAGTAATATCTTTTTCATTTTATTTATATTTATGTTGAAACAAATTTAAAACATGAAAATCAAATAAAAATTAATGTAGATTAAGAATTTATTTTTTCGATTTCCAAATAAATCCATCTAAAACATAATGAGTAATTTGAGGCAAAGCTAATAAAGGAATCCAAATAAAATGAAGAAATTGCGGCATATACCAAGTATCGTCTACATAAATATGTTCTTGCCAAACGGTAACTTCCCAAATAAACTCTTCAACAAAAGCTAAAATCAATAAAACAATCACAAATAAAAAAGGCAACGCCCATTTTTCTTTTATAAATTTAAAACCACTATTTTGAGCAGATTGTGTAAAATAAATTAACGCCATATAAGGCACACCATGAGAAACCACGTTAAAAGCCGTAAAAATAAGTTCGTTATTGTAATGTACAATTCCTAAATACCATGATAAATACGTACCTAAAATTAATAACGTTTTAGGCAAATTAAAGTACTTGCATGTTTTATAAACCCATATTAAATTTATTAAATACACAAAAAAAACAATCAAATAAACTATAAAAAGTATTTGGCT
The DNA here is from genome assembly GCF_030545015.1 of Myroides sp. JBRI-B21084. GTDB lineage: Bacteria > Bacteroidota > Bacteroidia > Flavobacteriales > Flavobacteriaceae > Flavobacterium. The sequence goes on along the minus strand of NZ_CP120653.1, from coordinate 628,028 downwards.
AATTAAAGGGCTATTTATTTGTAGAAACTCATTAGGCATAAACCAATTAAAGTTTCGGTTTGGGTTTAAAAACCAAAACATCATTGGATAAATTGTTGCATTGTAAATTACTATTTTATCAAACAAAAGCTTTTTTCTAGTTTTAACTTCGGCTCTACTATAAATACGCATAAAACCATATTGTTGTCTAATAAAATGAAAAACAGCAATATAAGCCAACACAACCCAAAAAAAAGAAGCGCTAACTAAATAGCACAAACTGCCCACAAATAAACTTAAAATAGGTACCCACGTAAACAATTTTTTGTGTTTTTTTAGTTCGGTTTTACTCAAGTAGGTTTTAAAAAGCGATGCGTAAACGTGAGCAACATCAATAAAAACAATAAAAAACAACCACGTTATAAACGAAAATTTTTGCTGAATTACTGTAAACTGGCTGTGAAACATACACACCAATAATGCAACCAAAAAAGGTGGCGCAATAATGAAAAGCAAATCGGTTTGTTTTTTATGTATCCAAGGTTGAGTCATGTAACAATTGTTTAGCTGCTTTAATTCCTTGATAAAATGCTTCTTCAAAAATTGAAATACCACTTAAATCTGAATGCGCAAAGTAAATGGTTTGATTGATTGGGTGCGCGGCAGTTTTAATTTCTTCTGAAAAAATAAAATTAGGA